>NZ_JAUYWJ010000006.1:0-406049 GCF_032656585.1 Streptomyces herbicida | reverse complement strand
GCGCCGGCTTCCCCGCCGCAGGCCGAGGCCCCGAGCACCGTCGCCATGGCCACCACCATGAGACCGGCCTTCGTCACGTTCCGCGTCACAACGTCCCCCGCATCCCTGCTTCGTACACAGTCAGCGCACAAGACGACCACAGGGAGCGCACGGTTCCAGCAGGGCGTGCGGGTAGTACTCCGACCGTGGAGTGTGCCTCTGACTTCATCGGGTGGCGCTCAGCCCCTGCGGGCGACGTCCCACCGGAGCCGCAGGCTTCCGTCCCCAACTGCGGTGCGGCGAGAAGGGCCTGCACCTATTCTGCGGCGGTGTGTTCCAGGATTGCGGACACGATCGTCGCCCAGTCAGCTCGCTCGACCCCGTGACCGGCATCCTTCAGAACCAATTGCCTTGCCCCGGGGATCTGTTCCACGAGTGCCTCACCGTGCCGGAGCGGGAACATCGGATCGGCGGTCCCGTGGATCACCAGGGTGGGCACAGCGATCGAGGACAAGGGCGCTTGTGAGAGCTTGTCCTCCGTAAGTGCGTCGTGGTTGCGGGCCGCGGTGAAATCGTGCGCGCGCTCGACGTCGCGACGGACGAGGCTGCGAGCGGCGGTCTCATCGAACGGGCGCCGGCCCCCCGCGAGCAGGCGCGCGTAGGCCACCTGGTAATCGATCACCGAGTCGGCATCCGACCAATCGACGCGAGCGGTCGAGACGAACCGCATGAATGCCTCGGTCGGCGGAGGAAGGTCGCGGTCGCCGGGCACAGCGAAGGACGTGCTGATCAGGACGAGTGAGAGGACGCAATCGGCATGATCGAGCGCGAGCAACTGCGCGAGTGCCCCTCCGGCCGAGACACCCACGACGTGCGCTGCCGGGATCTCATAGGCGTCGAGCACGCGGGCGGCGTCACCGACCAGGTCCACGCCGGTGTATCCGGGACGGCCCGGCTCGTACGTGACCGATCGGCCGGTGTCACGGTGGTCGTAACGGATCACAAAGCGCCCGCCCTCGGCGAGCATCCGGCAAAAGCCCTCCTCCCACCAGAGCATCGAAGCCCCGATGCCCATGATCAGCAGAATGGGCGGATTGGCCGGGTCGCCGAAGGACTCGGTGCACAACTCGATGCCATCCGCCTCGATAACACGCTCGGCCATCGCTGCTTCTCCTCTCCTGTCCCATGGTGCCCAGGTTCCAAGGCACCGGGCAGGCGGAAACCCCAGTAGAAGTGTCCGTGCCGTCGGTGATTCGTTGACGCGAACGATCCGCGCAGTGAATCCACGGAAAGGGAGTTACCCGGTCCTCCAGCGGTCGGGGCCACGGCCGACCACGCGGCACTTGGTCGGCGTGCGTCCTCGGCACGCGAGAGCTGACCACGGCATCCCGGGCAGCCTGATCCACGGACGGCGGCGCGGGCTCGTGGTCGCTGTCGGTGCCGAGGACATTCGCCGGTGAAGGCGTGAGTACAGCCATGACCGGACCGATTTGATGGTGCATCAGTTAAGTGGACGGCACAGGAGGGCGTCGGGGACTCCGTAGTGCAGCCACTTCCAGGTGTAGGCGACGCCGGCGAGGTATTCGTCGTCGGCGCACTGGCCCTTGTAGTAGCCCGGTGCCCAGTCGCTGTCCGTCGAGCCGCCGGTGGTGGGGCGGTTGTCGCCATGGTCGAACCACACGTTGCGGCCGGTGGTGGGCAGCGGTTTGCCGGACGGCGCGCACAGCAGGGCGGACATGGAGTTGCCGTTGACGCTGTAGCCGACGACGAAGGTGTTGTCGGGGCACTGGAGCTTGTTGTAGCCGGAAGCCCAGTCGCCGTGGGTGACGTACCGCTCGTCAGTGACGGTTACCCAGTCACCGGTGGACCTCGCCGGCTGGTTGGCGTCGGTGCACAGCCCTCGGCTGTCGCTGCGGCCGAGACCGACCACCCGCTGTGAGTCCGGGCAGTTGCCCTTGCGGTTGCCGGGGCTCCAGTCCGGCTTGGCGAGCATGCGGGTGGAGACGTTCTGGTCGCCGAAGTCGAGGTTGAGCATGTTCCAGCGGTTGACCTGGGGAACCGTGCCGGTGCGACCGGGTGCGTCGATCAGCTTCTTCCAGTCGGCCGCGCGCCAGTCGCCGGGGTCGTCGAGGCTCAGCCGCTTGCCGGTGGTGTCGTACGAGACAAGGGCCCAGTTGTCCTGCGGCTTGCCTTCGGCATCGGTCCAGCCGACCAGCGGCCAGATGGCGAAGTCCGTGTCGTTCCTGACCAGGAGGTCGGTGAAATGGTCGAACCAGGCCTGTTCCTTGGCGTCGGTCGCACCACGGCCCGCGACCCCGAACTCGCTGACCCAGACCGGAGCGGTGAAGTGCTGGCCGGACCGCGTGACGAACAGGGCCTGGTCGTTGACGGCCCTGGCGAGTTCTTCCGGCGTGAGGTCGTGGTAGCGCGCGTCGTGGGTCGAGCCCCAGCCGCTGTCGTCCGCGCCGGTGTGGGCCGGTCCGGTGTAGCCGTAGAAGTGGGCGGCGTAGACGAGCTTCCCGGAGGTGATGAGGGTGTGGGAGAGGGTGGCGACCGGGGTGAGCATCGGCCGGCCGTGGCTGAAGAGGTCCGAGGGGACCCCCTGCCAGTTGATGCCCTCCATGATGATCAGCATGTCGGGGTCGGCCTGCAGGATCTTGTTGCCGGCCTCCTCGAAAGCGGCGTACAGGTCCTTGTCGTTGCCCCAGCCCCAGTTGGGGTTGTCCCAGGTGTCACGGCGGACCTCGTTGCGCAGGTCCGCGCCGACCACTCGCTTGTTCGCCTTGTAGCGGTTCACCAGGAACAGCCAGTCGTCCACCCACTGCTGGGTGGACTGGCCGCTGTTCCACCGCTCGTTGCCGTCCAGGCCGCAGCAGAATCGGTAGCTGGTGGTGTGGTTGTTCAGGATGACCGCGAAACCGTCGGCGGTCAGCGCCTCTACGACCGCGTCGAAGACCTGCAGGGGGGTCTTGCCCGTCAGTTGCGGGTTGGCGGCGACGGCGGCGTCCGGCACCGGAGTGGTGTCGTGGATCAGCGCGTTGGCGAAGGGCAGCCGGATGCTGTTGAGGCCCAGGCTGCGGAAGTCGGCGAGGATCTTCGCCATCGGCGTCCGGTCCAGTCCCAGAGGTATGTTGTGGGACATCTGATGGGCCTGGTGGTTCGCCGGGTCGCTGACGTCTCCGCTGCCTTCCCAAGTGCCCTGGGCCCCTGCCCAGTTGCCTGCCTTCAGCTTGAAGCGGTTGCCGGAGGCATCGACGATGTAGCGTCCTCGGGTGCTGAGCGGGCCGGTCCATGACGCGGCAAGCTGGGCGCCGGTCAGGGGAGTTGGGACAGTGGGCCGGGTTGCCTCGTCGGTCAGGGGCGTTGCCAAGGAGTCGACGGCCAGTCCGAGGCTGAGCACGGTCAGGGTCGTCGTGACGGCCAAGGCCCGCGCGAGCAGTCCTCGGCCGACGCGGGCCGATCTGTCGGATCTCATGATTGTTGCCTCCAAAGGGATGAGGGGGGTGGGCAACTGTCCTGGTCCAGCACTTGTGGTGGAAGTTTCTCCGGGCCGTCGCGCGGGCGCTGGGCCGAGGACGAGGGAGTCACGGCCGTACTTCCCCACCGCCGACTCCCTCGATGTCCGGTGTCAGGCGTTCTGCGCCAGGGAGGGAATGGGTATCCGTCGAAGCTCCCGTGGCAGTCGTACGCAGTTCTCCGGGCTGCGCAGGCGTGCGCCGCGACGTCGGCGTGGCGGAAGCGGTCCGGCGCCGGGGCGAGTGCGGTTTCCCCGTGCGGATGCCGGGGCCTGCTGTCGGCGCCGATATGCACGGCGTACACGCCGCCCGGAGTCCGCAGGGCGACAAGCGCGCCGGCACGATCGAAGGAGACGGACGTGGGTGTGGACGGCACAGGTGTTGCCCCATCAAGTGAGCAGCGACAGTGGGGATTTGACGCGGACCGGATGGCCGGCCCTGAACGTACGGCTCCAGTGGGTCACGGAGGTGGCCAGAGCGTAGGGAACGGCGGGACCGCAAATCAATACTGGACGAAGTTATTTATTTCCCAGTACGTTGCCGCCGTGCTCCCGTACCACGCGCATCCGCTGGTCACAGCGCCGGCCGGCGCCGCCGTCCTGGCCCTGCTGCTCGCCGAAAGCCCGCTCAGCCGGGTCGAACTCGCCCGCCGCACAGGCTTGTCCTCGACCGCGGTGACCAAGGCCGCGAGGCCGCTCATCGACGGCGGTTATCTGCGTGAACTCCCCCCGGAACGCACCGCTCCGGGGGCCGGACGCCCCGTCAACCCACTGGCTGTCATCCCCCATCGTGAATTCTTCGTCGGGGTGAAGATCAGCGCCGACACCCTGGACGGCACGGTCTGCGACCTCCAAGCCCGAATGCGCGCCACCACCCACCGCCCGCTCGGCGACCGCGACCCGGACGCCGTATGCGCGTTGCTGGCCGATCTGGTAGCCGAACTGCTCGATACGGAAACCGAGTTCAGGGCCCGTACCCGCCATCTGGGCATTGCGGTCTCCGGGGACGTGGACCGCCAAGACGGCCGTGTCCGCTACTCCGTCCGCCCCGGCTGGCGTGATGTGCCGCTCGCCGAGAAACTGACCAGGGCAACCGGCCTGACCGTCACGGTCGAGAACGACGTCAAGGCCCTGACCACCGCTGAGCACTGGTTCGGCGAGGGCATCGGCACCGAGAACTTCGCGCTGGTCACCATCGGCTCCGGGATCGGCTCCGCCATCGTCGTCAACGGCGAGCTGCTCACCGGGGCGTACGGGGTCGCCGGCGAGTTGGGGCACGTCTGCGTCGACCCGTCGGGCCCCCGGTGCCACTGCGGCGCGGTCGGCTGCGTGGAGGCCATCGCCTCCAGTGACGCGATTCTCGCTACCGTGCGCCGCGCCGTCGGCGATCCGGACCTGGACTTCGACCGTGCCGTTCAGCTCGCTCGCGGTGCAGATCCTGCCGCGGGCGAAGCCTTCGTGCGGGCCGGCCGCGCCATCGGCATCGGTATCGCCACCTTGGTGAGCCTGGTAGGCCCCCAGCGCGTCGTCGTGACCGGAGAGGGAGTTGACGCATATGACCTGTTCGCCACGCACATCAAGGAGGCCTACGCCGCACACTGCTTCAAAGCGGCGGCAGAATGTCCGCTGACCGTGCGTCCGCTGCCTTGGCAGGAGTGGGCCCGCGGCGCCGCCGTCGCCGGCATCCAGGCGCTCTTCCCCTGACACAAGGGACCATCCCGGTCCCGGGCATCCGGGACCGGGACCATGAGCATCAGCGGCTGTCCTCCCAGACCGAGGCGCTCGGGATCACTGGCAGCCGACTGCTGTTGCTCGACTCGCGGGCAGGGCCGCAGGGAAGTCACGATGGCCTCCGTGATCTCTTGTCCCTGACGCTCCCAGCAACGTTCAGTCGACCCAGACGACCACAGCCATGCCCTGCCGGCTGGCGATGCCGTAGAAGCTCTGCAACAGGGCGAAGTGCTCAGCGAGATACGCACGTGGGTCTCCAGTGAATGCCGAGAACCCGCCGGCTTTCCGGTAGGCCGAGAGCGTCTCGAGCAAGGAGTCGATTTCCATGGCAGCGAGCACGCGGGCCACCTCGGTTACTGCCGCAGGGGCCAGCAGGGCGGGAGGGCCATCGAAGCCGTCGTAGAACTCAGGATGGTCGAGGAAGACGACCGGCTCGTTGAGATCCCTGCCGATGCTCCGCTCAAGGGTGCTGATGTGCTGCCGCTCCTCGGGCTGCATCCGCCGATGGAAGGCGAGCAGTTCTGATCCGACAGAGCAGTGATTTTCACCCGCGCGCAAAGGCGCAGTACCTGGGTCAGTGGGTCCACCACAGCACCGACTCATGGATGGAAAACCGCTGCTGCTCGCCGTACGTCTTTGCTTCCCTCCATGTGTAGACGGAGCCGGCCCGCCACGGGCAGCCGCGCGCTGTGCGACAGCTGCCCGTGGCGACCGTCTCTTTGATGCCCTCCAAGAGGGTGCTGCTCAGGGTGACAACGACCCACCGCATTCTCGATCTTGCTGCTGCGGCCCCCACCAGCGGCGTGGCCGAACTGCGGCTGCTCGTGCCGTTGTTCGATTGTGCGTCTCAGTTGGTCAGTCCGCGACCCGTGTCGCGTGTGGCTCCGAGGGTGTCGTCCAGCCAGTCGTATATGCGGGCCAGGGCCAGCCGCTGAGCGCCGGCCTGGCAGTGGGCGTCGGCACCCTCCTCCGCCGTGAAGTTGAGGAAGGTCTTGGGGCAGGTGAGGTCGTCATAGAGCTGCCTGGCCTGTCCGGCGAAGAACAGGTCCTCGGCGGCGTCGCAGATCAGGGCCGGACACCGGATCTGCGACGCGATGCCGTCGCGGAGGTGGTAGTCGAGGTAGGCGGCGCCGAACGTCCGGGGGGTGGGTGCGCCCATGACATACATGCCGTGGTTGATCGCCCAGCGCAGCACCGGGTTCTCGGTGGTCATGTGCTCGAGCCGGGCGTCGAGCTCCGGATCGGCGTCGGCGCGCAGCCGGCGCTCCATCTCGCTGCGCTCGCCGGGCAGCAGGTCGGTGACCGCGGGGCCCAGGTCGTAGACGCCGTCGAGGGCGATCACCGCCGCCAGACGGTGGTCGAAGGCCGCCGCCCTGGGGGCGAGGAGGCCGCCCATGCTGTTGCCGAGCAGGGCGACGCGGCGGCTGTCGACCTCGGGCAGCTTCATGGCGAAGTCCAGCACCGGACCCACCACGTTCTCCCAGTCGGGGCGGAAGACCAGGCCCTCGCGGTGCAGTGGTCCTGGCTGACCGGGACCGTCGAAGACGAGCACGGTGTAGCCGCGATCGACGCCGGCCATCGCTCCGAAGAAGTGCATCTCCTCCGCGGTGCCGTCGAAGCCGTTGTGCATGACCACGGTCGGGCGGGGCTGTCCCGAGGTGCCGGCCCGGTAGAGGTAGCCGGGCAGTGTGGTGCCCTCGTACGGGATCTCGACCGGCTCTATGCGGGGGCTGAAGAGGGCTGCCGCCGACCGGAAGCACTCCACGGAGCGGTCGTAGGCGTGCTCGTGCCTGGGGTCGCAGGGGTGGCCGTGCAGGAAGAACTCGGCGGACCGGTAGTAGTTCGAGGCCCGGAGGAAGCCGTCCCGGGCGCTCACCGGGTGGCCCGCCCCCAGGGCCCGTGCGGCCTCGCCGGCCACCCGGTCGGCTGTGGCCAGCCACGCGTCGTGCCAACTGCCGTAATCGCCCTCGGTGATACGCCCGCTGGTGGCCACCACCTCCCCGAAGTCGGCGCCGCCGTAGGCGATATGACCGAACGAGCGCAGAGTCTCGTACCAGAACTGGGCGTCACCGGGAAACAGCAGTCGTTCCATGAAACTCCTCCTTGACGTCGATGTTGTTGTGAGGGACGGACCGCGGTCACACGGCGGTGGCAACCACATGCGGCCGCATGGCTACGAGGCCGGTTCAGCCTCGGTAACCGGGGCGGAGCGCCACCCGGTGACCGTCGGCCGAAAGGCTCATGGAGCTCAGGCTCCCCGCAGGTGGTGTCCACTTTCCAGGCCCGCCGGGGGCGGTAGCTGTCCAATGCTGTCCACTTGTACTCAGCATCAGCCGGGGCCCGGTACCGCAACTCGACGCGGTCGGCGTGCTCGGCGAGCCAGGCACGGACAGCATCTGCTGCTGTTTCCACTTGTCATACCGACGAAGAATCTGACATTCAATATGCATAAAGCGCGGGATTGCAGGGAGTCGCCGCAAGTCGAGCATAAAAGAACGCGCGAACGAGCCGGCCAGTAAGTGAGACTGTATGAGTTACCGCTTACATATTCCACTGACATGCCGAATGGGAAGATAGTAGAGGGGAAATACTGGACTCCGAACAGGAGGTTCGCCATGTCCTGTCCGCCGTCGGTTGATGCGCGTAAAGCGCTGGATTTCCTCAGAACCAGTGGTCTGATCGATCTCAGCGCTCCCCTGGAGCGCGTGGTCGGCCAAGTCAGCCAGCTGGACGATGTCGCGGGCTATGTGCTGGCCTGGGAACGCTACGTCTTGGTCGTCGCCAACGAAGTAGCGGACACTCCCGCGGCCGCAGAAAGCTGACCCGCTGAAACTCAAATCAAGGTGACTGCCGGGAGGATCGTCAGTGGAAACAGAAGAGCCCGGCGTCCGGTCATCTCAAAGGCGCGCGGTGGAGGACCGGGCAGTTGCCTGGCTCGCTGCGCGCCGGGCCATGCTCGACCCACGGCACACCCATTCGGATACGGTCCTGTTCACCCGCAAAGCCCTGATCGAGACAGCGTTCCTCGTGGGGCTGCGCGCCCGACTCGATGACGCGCCCCTCGACGGTGGCTATGCGGCTATCCTCCAGCAGGTTGCAGACGTTGCCGGTAGGCCCTCGTACCGCGAGATGGTGGCGCAGGACGAGGAGGCCCTCCTCCTGTACGCGGGCACGTACGCCGCACTGCGGCTGTGCGGCCGTGAGGACCTGGAGTTCAGGCGCATCATCCAGCAAGCTGCGGCGGGCGGATACGCGGCGGCGTTCGAGCGGGTTCCGTACCGCCAACTGGACCTTCTCCACACCCTGTACCTGTGCGGCATCGAACATGACCTACCGGCCATCGACGCAGTGCTGCCGTTCACACTCCTGTGCCAGAACCCGAACGTCCTCAAGCTCGCCGACCGCGACATCTACGCCGTCACCCACACCATCTTCTACGCTACCGACTTCGGCAGGCGCACACCTGTCTGGCCCGGCGACTACAGCTCCGGCTCAGCCGTCGAACTCCTCGAAGCACTCCTCATCCTGGCCGAAGCCCGCACGAACGCCGACCTCGTCGGAGAACTCCTGTGCTGCCTGTACTGCCTCGGTGTCAACGACTCTGACGCTGCAGACCGAGCCTGGGCCTTCCTGGAATCTGTCCAGGAAGACAATGGACGAGTCAACGGCCCCGAAGGCATCATCCATCCCGGCATCGACAAGGGGAACGAAGACTTCCGGCACTGGGCAGAGGGCTACCACACCACCATCGTCACCGCCCTCGCCGGTCTACTGAGGCGAACGCCACGGCGGCGCACTGGCCCACGCCCGAACCTGCCGACTGCGGAAGTCGCCCTGACGGCACCCCTGCGGCGTGCTGTGGTGTGGCTGTGCGACCAAAGCTTGGAACAGGACCCACGCGTGGGGATTGCCGGAGTCACGGCCGCCGCCATCGGGGCCGCCGCAATCCAGGAACACCACCTCGCCAGACCGGCCCTCGAGCACTACGCGGCTGTCCTCTCGGAAGCACCCCGTACTCTCTGGCAGGAACAGGGCATGGAAGTCGCCGGAGAATTCGCCCTGGCCCTGCACGCGGCAGGAGCCAACTGTCCGTCCCTGAACGACTTCCTCAAAGCCACAGCGGACGTCGTCAGCTCGCTCCGCACTGTCCCCGCCGATATCGCGGACGGTTTGCACCGGCTGATCAGCCTCGGCTTCCTCGGCCCATCAGCCGCCGCAGTCATCCCCCAGCAATCCACACCGTACGAGCAGCGTTCCTACCCTCTGCAGGCTGCCAGCTCTCTGTGCGAAGCGAGAAAGACCTACAACCTGGGCCAACTCGCCGGCACCATCCGCACCCTCGCGCAGGGCGGATGGGGACGGCACCGCATCACCCAGGACGCCGTCGCCCTCCTCCTCGCCCAGCAGAACATCACCGGAGCATTCGGCTACCCCACGAGCGACAACAAGCTGGCACGCGGGCAGGCCCAGCGCTCCTGGACCCGAAGCGCAGTGGCAGCCCTCGCCATCGTGGTAAGAGCCAGCCACAAGGAGCACTGACGTTGCCTCAACACCGGGCGCCCGCAGCGCATCGGAGTTGCAGGACCGCTCGCCGGGCCGGTAGTTCGTGATGGAGATCTGCGTGCCGGAGCCGTCGCCGTCTCGGCGACGCCAGTGACATCGGCCGTGGGCACGTAGACCGTCGAGGCTGGACCGACCGTGCGTCTCGACGCGCCGATGGTGTCGTCGGTCGCCTGGGCCCGCGGCTCCACTTGGGTGGCCCAGGCATCGTCGGACTCCATGAGGAAGCCTGCGAACGGCAGGATCAGATCAATGCCTGCGTCGGGGACCGGGAACGCACTCACCCCGCTCCCTCGTCGCTGTTGCCCTCGTCCGCCGGCCGCATACCATCGGCCCGCCACCGCGAGGAGAGGCGTCATGCCGGATCCGGACGCGGCGGACAAGCACAGGAGCGGCGGTGCGCCCCGGAGGCAGGCAGCCGGCGGCCTCGGCCCATGGGTGGCGGTTTCTACGCCCAGGCCGAGGTCCGAGGGAAGGCGCGTCAGAAGCGGGGCGCTTCCGGTGTGAGCTGCGGTGTCGGGACGATGCGCTGGTTCACGCCGGGGCTCTGGCGACCGGACGTCGTACAGGTGACGTCCTGTGCCGGAAGCTTTCCGTTGCTCAGGTAGGCGTTGACAGTGCGGTTGGCGCAGGAGCGCGGGTCTTCGGAGTAGACGCCGTGGCCCTCGCCTCCCTTGACGTACACCATGCGCGAGCCCTTCAGGGCGTGGTGCATGCCCAGGCCGCTGATCAGGGGTGTCTGGGGGTCCCACTGGTTCTGGACGGTGAGCAGGCCGACGTTGTTGTCCACCGCGGTGACCGGCTCGGCCGGCTTGTCCCAGAACGCGCAGGGCGTGATGTTGGAGCCGAAGTCGCCGTAGAGCGGGTACTTGGCCTTGTCCCGGATCGCGTCACGCCGGTACTGCTCGACATCGCGCGGCCAGGCTGCGGTGTCGCCGCAGACGACGGTCCAGAAGACGGCGGAGCCGTTGTCGGCCGGTGGCTGGGCGGCGCGAGCCGGGGACCGGCGCGCTCCCTGCCGGCCGTCCGGCGCGGGGGAACGATGGGGGGCCGAGTGACCGTCGGCGGCCCTCTTGAGGTCGACGACCGTCTCGGCCGCAGACTTGGGGCTGAAGAACTCAGCGCGCAGGACGGCACGGATGTCGTCCCCGGTGCGCTTTTCGCCACCGACGTCGATGGGAGTGCGGTCGGCCCGGGCGATCAGGTCCCAAAACGTCTTCTTCACCTTGGCCGGGGTGTTGCCGAGTTTGTAGGTGCGATGGCGCTGTGCAGTCCACTTCGTCCAGCGGGTGAACGCCGGCTCGGTGCCCTCCGCCCAGACCTGGATCATGCCGCGCCAGACCCGTGCGGGGTCGACCGCGCTGTCCAGCACGAAGCGATCGGTCCGCTCGGGGAACATCTGCGCGTAGACGGCGCCCAGGTACGTGCCGTAGGAGTAGCCCAGGTAGGAGATCTTCTTCTCACCCAGAACGGCGCGAATGACGTCCATGTCGCGGGCGGTGTTGCGGGTGGTGAAGTAAGGCAGCTTGTCGCCGTTCTTGGCACGGCACTTGTCGGCCACGGTCCGGGCCCACTTCACGTCATTGCTGAACGTCCGCGGCCTGTAGGGGTGTTCGATGTTCTCCTGCGTGGTTGTGAGACCACACGTGAGCGGGCTGCTGCGCCCCACGCCGCGCGGATCGAACCCGATGAGGTCGTACTGCTCACGGACCTTCTTGGGCATCGTTTCCTTCATCATGGCCGGCATGTCCAGGCCCTCGCCGCCCGGACCGCCGGGGTTGAAGAAGATCGCGCCGTGCCGCTTGCCCGGGACACTGGTCTTCATACGGGAGATGGCCAGTTTGATCGTCTTGGAGTCGGGGCGGCTGTAGTCGAGCGGGACTTTGATCGTCGCGCACTGGAATGCAACGGGCAGTGACGGGTCGCACCGGTGCCACGCCGGCTTCTGGTTCTCGAATCTCTGCAGCGGTTCCGCCGCGGATGCCTGCGCCGGAGCAAGGGCGGGGATCAGAGTTGCCGTGACCCCCACAGCGAGCAAGGGCGCCATGCGTCCTATCCGCACGATGGCCGTACCTTTCTATCAACTTCTGTGACAGCACGACGATTTCGTGTCCACGTCGGCGGACGAATCCATCTGCAGGGCGGTCTTGCTCCGACTCCCGGAGTACTCAGAAACAGACGTGCGGATGAGAACCCAGACGGGCTGATTGCCATCCGCACCGGCCGGTCCCGTCGAGGCGGGAGCCCACATGAGGCACCTGTCGAAAAGCTGCAGGCCGTTGTAGGCAGCCTGAGTTGGAGGGCGGCGTGTGCAAGGAGTGCAGTGCCCGCCAGGGAACGGAGCCCGCTTGATGGGGTGCTCCGCCCCCAACTGCCTTCCCTTCGACCGACCGTCCGCCCCACCGGCTCACCGGCTGAGGTACTCCAGGCCGTAGACGCGGGTGGACGGGGACAAGTCCGGCCTCATCAACTCCGCGGAGAACGCCGGCGTCACAAGGGCAGGACCGAAGCACGGACAACCCCCCGGTTGGAGCCCGCTAGGGCTTCTCCGGCTTGATGGTGCCTCGGACGTGAACGCCGGCGGCGCCACTGACCCGGACCGTGCCGTCCGCATCGGCGGTGATCTCGGTGCTGCCGGCCCGTCCCAGACGCGCGCCCCGGGAGACCCGGTAGGTGGAGGGTGCGGCGCCGGTGCCGGTGAGCCACTGCCCGACTCGGCGGAAGCGGCGGCATGCCCGAGGACCCCGCCTCCAAGACCTGGTAAACGGCCTACTCCAAGGGCGGACACTGCGGCGTGCCGAGGGCTGCCGACCTGGATTCCGGTGGACCGCCGCGCTCGGTGAAGAGGGCACTGTCTGGCTCACAGCAAAGCCGTGAGGTTCTCCACGCTGCGGCGGCCCTCACGCCGTACGCCCAGGGGGATCAGGGCCGCGCGGGATGGCAGCCGCACGCCCCCGGTGAACGCGACCCGGGTGCCGGCGCCTTCGGGCGTGGCCGCCACGCCGATCAGCAGGAACCGGCTCTGCAGCCAGCACCAGCCCGGCCGCTGGACTCCGCGCAGCCGGGCCCGCATTCCGTACCTGCTGCGTGCCAGCGCCTCGACCCGTTCACCCTCTCGGCGGACCACGCGCAGCCGTTCCATGTCGGTCACGACCTGTCCGAACCCGCCCTCAAGGTCGCCCAGCAAGGACCAGACCCGTTCGAAGGGGGCGTCGACGTGTGCCTCGGTCACGTGGGCGCCGCGGATGCCGGCGGCCAGGGCGTGCAGGCGGCGTACGGGGTCGAGGTCGGTGGTGGGCCAGAGCTCTTTCATGACGTCCACGCCTTCCGGAAGGTGTCGCGGGCCCGGTGCAGCCGCGACTTGACGGTGCCCGCGCGCACACCGAGCAGGGCGGCGGCGGTGCGCTCGTCCAGACCCTCCATGTCACGCAGCATCAGCACCGCACGGTGCTCGGGTGACAGACGCGCCAGTACGTCTCTGATGTCGGCGCCGAGTTGGGGGTCACCGCGTGCCGGGAGCGCGCTGAGGTCGGCCGGTACTGTGCGGGCGGCGCGGTGCGCGGTGCGGACCGCCTCGCGCACGGCGATGGCACGGACCCAGCCGTGCAGGGCGGCCGGTTTCTTCAGGGTGCGCAGCGACTTGAAGACCGCGACCAGGGCCTCCTGTGCCGCGTCCTGCCCCTGGTCCAGGGCGATGGGCGTGCAGACGCGGACCACGAACGGGGCCAGGAGGTCCAGGAGTTCGGCCATGGCGAGGGTGTCGCCGCGCTGGGCGGCTCGCACGAGCCGGACCGCTCGGTCATCAGGTCGCTCATCGGGCACGGACCTCATCCTTCCACCGCGCCACGCGCAGGGCGGCTACGGCCAGGACCGCGCACAGCGGGGTGTAGAGGGCGAGGTTGAGCCAGTAGAAGGCGGTGCCTGTCTCCTTGGCGAACAGCCAATAGATCCCCGCCAGGGCGCGCAGCGAGAGGCCCGCGGCCACGGCCAGGGTGCCGAGACGGAGGATCAGGTGGCGGGGGCGGCGGGAGTGGGCGAGGACCAAGGCGGCGGCGGTGAGGAGGAGGGCGACGAGAGGGAGCAGGATCGGCGGTGTGAACGGCACGTCCGTACCGAGAACCGCTTGCGACAGGCTCCCGGCGTCGGCCGCGGGCCAGGTGGCGCCCGTCGTCCAGTACAGGTGGAGCAGGGCGTCCACGGTGAGCACCGAGGTGACGAGCGTAGCTGCGCGGGTGGGGGCGGGGGTGTATGGCCGGTACGACATGGGTCCTCCTGCGGTGACTTCTCAATCCGTCACCCTCCAGAGGAGCCGTCCACGCGAAACGTTCCATGGTGTACGCGAATTCTTCCACTGGCCCGCGAACTCACCCACCCTCTGCAACGAGGTACATCTGACTCTTTGTGGTCAGTGCTTGTCTGCCCCGACAAGGAGGACGAACGCGGTGAGAACGGCGGCAAGAGTCATCGCCGTCGCCGCCGGGACTGCGACGACTCGCCGGTCCGCGGGCCGCTGCTGACGGGCGAGTACGATCGCCACCCAGGCCCCCTGTGCGAGTACGCCGCCGATGAGGGCGAGCAGCAGTGGCATGAGGCCGTCCGGGATGGGCAAGGCGCTCGTCACGAAGGCTCCCGCGACAGGGCTCAAGCAGGCCAGCCCGATCCATGGGGCCACACGCCGCTTCGGGTGGACCCCCAGCAGGGCGGCCAGTGCCAGTCCCTCGCCGGCCGCGTGCACGAGGAGCGCCGCCATCACGGTGACTGACGGGGTCAGTGCCAGGGTCGCCCCCTCCAGAAAACGATGCAGTGCGAGCCCCGATGCCGAGCCGATGCCGCCCGCACGACCCCGCTCGCACGGGCAGCCGATACGAGCCACTGCACCCGTCGCCCCGTACGAGACGAGCGCGGCGAGTGGCACTGCCCACTGCGGCGCGCCGACCTCTTGCGCCTGATCCCACGCGTCGGGCAGAAGGTCGAGGACCGCGATGATCAGCAGAATCCCTGACGCTGCGGCAAGCAGGAGCTCCGACCGGCCGGATCCGCGCCGTGCCAGCCAGGCGCCGGCCGTGGTGGCCACAGCCACCAGGACCACGGCCACCAGCGTTTCGGTGGAGGGCAGCTGCCACCCGGTTCCTTTGTCGGTCTGCGCGCCTGCCGCGCAGAGCACGGAGAGCAGCATGTCATCGGCGGTAGCAGTACGAATCCGAGGAGGCGTCGCCGCCTTGCAGGCGCGTCTGGTGTACGCGCAACCCGGAGAACTCGGTGCCGTGCGGGAAGAAGCCGCTGTCGACCAGGAGCCCGCCGTGCGCGGTGTCGGCGTCGAGTTTGACCATCCACGGGTCGATGCCCGCGGGATAGAACTGCTCGTCCCAGGCGGCATACAAGGAGTTCGTCAGGTACACCCGCCGCCCGTCCCGGCTGAGCTCGACCATCTGTGCTCCGCCGGTCAGCGGAGTGTCGGGCTCGGCGGGGTGCGGCTGTCGGGTGACGATGCCGCCAAGTCGCACGGCCGCGGTCTGCCTGGGACGGAACGGGTCGCTCACGTCGTACTGGAGCAGGTCGCCGGTTCCCCAGGCGGATACGTACAGCCACTGGTCGTCCACCGACAGGTCGATGTCGGTGATCAATGGCGGCACGGCGCCGAACGGCTGCAGCGCCGGGGGCAGGTCCTCCGTTTGCGCGGGTTCGGCCGGGACGGTGATCACCTTGTGGATCACGAAGTCGTCACCCTCCCGGTTCCACAACCAGACCGATGCGGACAGGTCCTCCACGTTGACCACGGTGTTGGTGAAGCCCCACGTCGCCTCGGGGTCGTGCGCCGGGCGCAGTTCCAGGACCATCTGGTTCTCGTCCCCCAGGTCGAGGCTCTGCAGGTGCCGGCCGGAGTCCAGTTCCCAGAAGTGCAATGAGTGGCCGTACTGGCGACCCAGCAGCAGTTCGGGGACGATGCCGTCCTCGATCATCGAGGGACTCCCCCACTCGCTGGTCACGGCGATGTTCTGGCGCAGGTGCCACCAGACGTCGTAGGCGAGCCGCTGCGGTCCGCGGTCGCTCTCCCAGGCGCGCAGCACTTCGAAGCTTTCGTGGTCCAGCAGCGCGACGCCGCCAGGTCCGTCCGCACCGTCCGCGCCGCCCAGGCAGGACAGGAACATTCCGTCGGGCCCGCAGTGGAGTGTGTGCGGGCGGGAGTACCCGGCCTTGGCGGCCAGTTCCTCGGCCTCGATCACCTTGACCAGGTGGGGGCGGTCGGGATCGGGGCTGGTGTCGAAGACGTGCAGCCGGGATGAGCGCAGTCCGGGGACGATGAGGTAGCGCCGCGCAGCGTGCTGGTGACCGGCATGGGCCAGCGCGCTCGAGCAGGCGTTCCAGCCGAAGTGGTGCAGTTCGTTGCCCGGGTCGGGCAGCTCGGCGTGGGAGATCACGCGGCCGTACTCGGGGGATTCGGGGTCGGTACCGACGGTGAACAAGGCGTCGGCGCCCTGTGCGGTCGGGTCGAAACCGACGACGTAGGCGACCTTCTCGGGGGGCGCGGCGACGGCATCCGCCGGGGTGCGGTACAAGGTGGGGTCACTGTGATCGTCGCTGGAGTGAGCGTGCTCGGTCGTCGTCATGGCTGTTCCTCACTCCCGAACGGGAGCCTGGACCCGGCTGGACTCCCGACAGAGCAGCCGGGCTCACTCGTTCGAGATCGGCGTGCAGACGTGGGATATGTCCCGGATCAAGCGTTTCACACCCCCGGGAGCCCTGCCAAGGCGACAGCGCGCACCGCCCCAGCCCCCTCCCTGGAGCCGACGTCACAGCGCAGGAAGCACTGCTGGTCGGCTACGCCGTGGCAGGACAGGATCGCCAGCCGCGTCCCTTTTCCGCGTGGACGAGCCGGGACCGTCGAAGCGCTTGCCGGACCGTTCTGAGCTACTTCAGATACGACCTACTCCGGATACGACGGTAACTCAACAAAATCTTCCCATCACAGAGTGCAACACCGGCTCTCCTCAGAGGTCGGGAGGTTGCGCCGATGTCCTCGGTTCCAGGGCGGTCCAGGACGCCGGGCGAGGACCGCTCGGAGTAGGCGTGTTGAAGCCAGGCGACCAAGCACTCGCGCCCGCTGACACGGCTGAACCAGGCATCGGCTCTTCGGCTGTGGCGGTTCGAGTCCGTCCTCGCCCGACGAGCGTCTGCCGTCAGCCGCCGGGGGCTTTGGGGAGTGCGCGGTGGGCGTACCAGGCTTCGAGAGCCTGGGCGCGGGTGCCGGCCGGGTTCTGGCGGTGCCAGGCGCTGGTGAAGCGGTTGAACTCGAACTGCTCATCGATCTCGCGGGGCCTGGCCGCATCCGGGCGGGTGGTGTGCCAGTGGGCAACCGCGTCCGCCAGGGTCCGGCCAGGATTCTGGGCGATGAAGTCGCGCATGAAGGCGTCGAAGTGGAAGCCGGGGCCGATCGCCTCGACGAAGTACCTCCGCAGGACCTGGCTGCACCGCTGGCCGGCCGGGATCACGGTGTCGGCGTCGACGGGCTCGGCCAACTGCGCGGTCGCCGGGCCACGGCGGACCGGGGCGGCCGGCAGCGGCAGGCCGTCCAGCGCCGCGGCGAGCCGGGCGGTGAGCGCCGCCTTGCCGCCGTGCCGCGCGACGCCCAACGTGCGGGCGAGCCCGGTGAGCTCGTCCAGCGTCCAGTACCAGCGCAGCAGCTCGGCACCGGTGAGGTCGGCCGTCAGCGCCGGCCTGGACTCGCCGGCTGTCGTACTGGTGTTCCGATTCTCGTTCACGGCCGTCATTCTGCCGGACTGCGTCCTAGGGGTTCGTCCGTTCTGGTCGTGGCTGGGTGGGCCGTTCCCGGGGGGGCTGGGCCGGTCTGAGCGGCCGACCACCCCGCCGCGTCCGGTCTTTCGCGGCCATCCTCACCGAGCGTCCGGGCGAACGCGCGCCCGAATGGCTCGACGTCATCCGGCAGGACGACCTGACACCCTCCCCGCTGGCATCGACCGGTGCCGCGACGCCGTCGTCGCCGGACTCACCCCGCCCTGGAACTCAGGACTCGTCGAAGGCTGCGCCAGCCGCCCGAATCTCCAGGATCCGTCCCAGGATGCCTGTCTGCCGGAGCCTGAGTCACGGGCTCAACTGGTCCTTGTCGGCTACGGCTGGTGTCGGCGGGGTTCTTGGGCCGCTCGTCGGGCCGGCTGCCGGGACCGTTCACGATGACCCGATGGCTGGCGTTCATCGGGAGCGCGGCGCCCGGACGCGCGACACCGTTGGCCGTGCAGACTCGAGGTTCACACGGCGCACAACGCGTCGATTTCGGGAGGCAGAACTCCCGATGCTGACCGGCCTTCGAGAACCAGGGTCCCGGCGGTCTCACCGAAGAGACGGGCTCCCCGCCCAGCGGGTGAGCATGCCGACGGCCTCCGCACGGTCGGCGGGGGGCAGGTCGGCGATCGCCGTCCCGTGATTGGCGTCGGGGTCCCACAGGATGCGGGAGTCGCGCGTGCTGGGCCGGAAGGGCTCGGCGACGGAGGGGTCCTGGGCGCCGTTGACGAAGAGCAGCCGGCTGCCATGGCGGCGCACCCAACGGTCGATGTCCGGCATGGCGTCACGATCGAAGCGCATCGGGATGTCACGCGGGACGAACGTACGGGGCTCGATGGCGTTCGGATACCTCAGGAGGTCGGACAGGTGACGGGTGGCGAGGTCGAAGTAACCGAGCTGGGTGCCGAGTTGGTAGAAGTACGGGACGTAGTGCTGCAGGTCCGCGTCGGCGTAGAGAGGTAGGCCCGTGATGTCGTCCAGCCACGCGTACAGCTCGTCGGTGCCGGCGCCCGGGCCGGGTATGGAGGCACGGTCTGCGGCGGTGTTGCGCTGCCAGAACATGAACGGGGCCCGCAGGACTGCGATTTCGAGGGCCTTGTCGGCGCTGCCGACGATCCGGAACGCGGTGTTGCCGGCGGCGGCCCAGGCCTCGTAGCGGGCGACCAGCTCGGCGCGGCGCAGCAAGGCCTGTCGCTGCACGGTCCGCAGGGCCTCGCGGCAATCTGCGGTGCCCACGCTCTCCAGGAACCGCAAGTACGCGGTGTCGTCACGGTCGTCGACGTTGTTCGGGGCGGAGTAGGCGACCGTGCCGTCCACGTCGTGGGGGTGGAAGCGGCGGTGATAGATGCTGGCCATGCCGCCCTTGCTGCTGCCGATGGAGATCCACGCGCCGCGGTACAGACGGCGGAAGAGGCGGACGACACGGTGGTGGTCGTCGGCGGCCTGGCGGATCGTCAGCAGGGAGTGGTCGGCGTTCGCGGGGCGCGAGGTGCCGAAAAAGCGGTGCTCGACCTGGAGTTGGTTGCCGCCCAGCAGCACGGTCGGTTCGGCCCGTCGGGGGCTGAGTACCGCCTCGTAGCCCGTGCTGAACAGGACGGTGGGGCGGTCGACGGAGGTGTGCAGCAGGGTCAGGCGCTGCTCGAAGGTCCCGGCCGCGGGGTTCGTGTGGTCTGCCGGCTGGCGCAGGCCGAGGACGAAGAAGCGGTAGCCGGGCTCGGCGCCTTGGCGTTCCTCGAGCATGCTCAGCCCCGGCAGGGCCCGCAGAGCGGTCAGTATGTCGTCGCCGCCGAGGCGGGTCCGCTGCCGCACCGCGGCCGTTGCGGGGGCGGCCGCCGTGACGGCGAGGCCCGCCGTCAACGCCGCCGAGGTCAGCAGGCGCCGTCTCGTCCACGTGTGCATCGTGATTCCTCCTGAGCCATGACCACCGCGAGGGCACCAACCCCGGAGCGGCGCAGCGGTCTCTTCCCTGACTGGCTGACCGTTCCAGTACAGCCGGCGGGCGCCCCACCAAGATCCCGCGCCCGGGGGGACCGTCTCCCCCGGGCGGGGGAGACGGTCCCCTGCGATCACCTTTCCGGACAGGACTCAAGAGCCAGGCCCTACCACCACAACGACCTGCCGAACCCCAGAGGCCAACGGCAACCCGAGCCCCATCCGCTCCCGTGGCCTGGCAGGGCAACCGCCGGTGAGCATGAAAAGCACCTGGGGCAAGACCGGACACCAGCGCAACCAGAGGGGCCGTCCGACGCGGGCCGGCCCCGGCCGACAGGCTGGGCCTCGTGACGGAAGCGCCGCGCCTACTCGATCCGCTTCACCGCCGGCCGCTCACTGCTCACCGTGCAGCGGGAGACCTCCACGCACACCCGCAACTTCCGCCGCTGCCCACCGTCGACGACGGCGTAGTGCAGAACGGCGCACGTCGGCCACACCCGCTCCCCATTGCGGCCAGCAGTCGGCCGCGTGCTGTGACGACGGGCGCGGTCCCGCGCAAGGAGTTCACCCGACAGCGACACGCCCCCGCCTGTCACCCCGAGGCCCCCGCCGGCACCTGATCCACGGCCGCCGCACGTCCGCACCGGATCATATGTGACAGCGATGTACGGAACATGTCACAGGGCTCGTACCGCCAGGTTCCGTCGCTTCCCCCAGGGCCCCATCGGGTGGGATCTTTACCGGCCGGAGCGGCCCGCAGCGGGCCGCCGGGACGGAACGGGGTGACCCTTGACGCGCCAACAGCACCGCACAGACAAAGGCAGAACCGTCGGCAGCGCTCGCAGAACCGGCGGGATCGGCAGAATCGGCGGGAACCGCACAGCGCGCCGCCGAGCGGCGGTGACCGCCGCGGCGCTCGCCATGGCCGTACCACTGACCCTCGGGGCCGCAGGAGACGCGGGGGCGGTCGGGGACCACCCGATCGTCTTCGCCCGCTATACCGCAACAGCGCCCATCGAAGACCTCTACGGGATCTCCCCCAGTGGCGGCACACCCGTCCAGCTGACCCACACCGCCACTGTCAGCGACGTTATGCCCAGTTGGTCCCCGGACGGCAAGCGGGTGGCCTTCGTCCGCTACGGATCCGGTGGCGCCATCGACGGCATCTGGACGATGAAGAGCACGGGCGGCGACCTGAAGGTCGTCCCCGGCACCAAGGGCGCCTCCGACCCGGCGTGGTCCCCGGACGGCAAGCGGATCGCCTACGCCAAGCCGGTCGGCACCCAGCGCGAGATCTATGTGGCCGACATCGACGGCACCCCCGCCACCCGGCTCACCCACACCGCCGCGGACGACCTCCATCCGACCTGGTCCCCGGACGGCAAGTACCTGGCCTTCAACCGTGCGGACGCGGCCGGACACAGCAGGGTGATGCGGATCCGGCTGTCCACCATGGCGCAGACGGCCATCACCGGGGCGGGTTCCCACGACTGGACGCCCGACTGGTCGCACAACAACCGGATCGCCTTCAGCCGCGTGGACTCCTCGGGCTTCGCCCACCTCTACGTCGTCCGCCCCGACGGCACCGGACTGCACCGCATCACCGCCGCCCGCCTCAACGACAAGTACCCCTCCTGGTCTCCCGACGGCAGCCGCCTGGTCTTCACCAGGGGCGGTGCCGACGACGCGGACCCCGAACACCTCTACCTGGTACGGGCCGACGGCACCGGACTGACCCAGCTCACCAAGACCGACTCCCATGACCTGGAGGCGGACTGGCGCCCTTAGGACGCCCCTCGGCGGGCGGGTAGCCTGCCCGAATCCGGCGAACGCCCCTGCGGCCAGGGCGTTTCTTTCAGATCACCGGATCGTGAGCCTGGTCCGGCAGTCCGGGGGCTCATCCGCGTCCCGTACGGACTCACCGGCCTGCCCGCCGTCCTCCACCGTGTTGGTCGTCCCTGACAGCCGCAGGCTCCGGCCTGCGGCTGTTCTCACAGCTGACGCATCGACCACAACTGACACATCACCGCGACATCTCTGTCCGACCAGACGCGGTGCAGAGCTCACGATCTCCGCGCGAGCAAGCGGGTGCGCGTCTCAGCCTCGGCCCCGCACCGCCGCGAGGCACTGGTCGTAGAGGTCCGCGAGGTCGAGCCGTCCCTCGTGCTCGGCCCACAGTTCGGTGGCCGTGTCGACGCAGGCGAAGACCGTCGCGACGATCGCCTTGGCGCGTGGGTCGGCGGCCGGGCCGAGCGCCGGGCCGGTGGCCTGGTCGGCAACGGTGACGGCGCTCAGGCGGGCCTGGATGACCGGAACGAGGTCGGCCTGCCAGCGCAGCCGCTTCTCGACGTAGCGGGCGCGCAGCGAGGGGGTCGCGAAGATCAGGCGGGACAGCTCCAGCACCCGCTCCGGGGTGTGGTCGGCGGTGAGGATGACCTCGAATCCGGTGCGCAGGGCATCCCAGGGGGACACTTCCGCCGGCTGCCGCTCGACCGTCTGCTTCAGCAGCTCGCCCAGCGCCTCCTGGTCCCCGCAGACCAGGTCCTCCTTGGTCCCGAAGTAGCGGAACAGGGAGCGCTGCGAGATCCCCGCCTCCCGCGCGATCTGCGCGATCGTGGTCTGCTCGTAGCCCTGCTCGGCGAACAGCCGCAGCGCCGTGTCCAGGATCGCCTGGACGGCGGCCTGCCGCGATCGATCCCACAAGGTCGTCATGTGACCCAAGACTACCGCCCCTCTGGACAGTAGCCGCCAGCTTGGCATTAACTGCCAGGTAGGCAGTGACTGCACAGAGGAGAAAGTCATGACAGCGGTCGACTACAACGGCCAGACCACCCTGATCACCGGTGCCAGCGCGGGCCTCGGCGCCGAGTTCGCCCGCCGGCTGGCCGCCCGCGGCTCCGACCTGGTGCTGGTCGCACGGCGCAAGGAACGCCTGGAGGAACTGGCCGCCGACCTGCACGCACGCCACGGGATCCAGGTGCACGTGCTGGCGATGGACCTGTCCGTCGGCACCCCCGGGCAGGCGCTGGCCGAACGGTTGGAGCGGCTCGGCCTGTCCGTCACCAGCGTGATCAACAACGCCGGGTTCGCCACCTTCGGCCCCTTCCACCAGGCGGATCCTGAGCGGCTGCGGCGCGAGATCGCCGTCGATGTGACCGCGGTGGCGGACATCAGCCGCGCCTTCATCGGGCAGCTGCGGACGGCGGGCCGCGGGGTGCTGGTCAATGTGGCGAGCATGGCCGCCTACCAGCCCAACCCCCGCATGGCGCTCTACGGGGCGACCAAGGCGTTCGTGCTGAGCCTCACCGAGGCGCTGTGGGAGGAGTCCCGCGGCACCGGTCTGCGGGTGCTGGCCCTGTCCCCCGGCGCCACCCGGACCGAGTTCTTCGATGTCGTGGGCACCGAGCGTGCCGCCGGCGGGACCAAGCTCGCCTCGCCCGTCGACGTCGTCCGCACCGCGCTGGCCGCACTCGACCGCAGGAACCCGCCGCCCAGCGTCATCACGGGAAGCCTGAACCGGGTGATGGCCTTCCTCGCCCGCCGTCTGGCCACCCGGCGGCAGGTCATCCGGGCCGTCGGCCGACTCACCGCCGAGGGGGCATGACGATGGGCGGGAAGGCTGTCGTTCTGGGTGGGGTGGAGGCGGCCCGGTGGCGATCGGCCGACAGGTCGGCCTGCTGACCGGGCTGGCCGAGTCCGGCTGCGATCTGTCCGGTGCCGACTTGGTCGTCGGCACCTCCGCAGGAGCGCTGGTGGGGGCGTTCCTGGCTCGTGGAGCCGACTTGTCGGGCGCGTTGCGCTCGCTCGCCAGGATGGCGCAGGCCATGAGCGCGGACCAGTTGGCGGAGGGTTCGCAGGTTCTCCTCGCCGCGATGGCGCAGGCCAGCCAGGGACCCGAGGCGCTGCGGTCGATCGGGCGACTCGCCGTACAGCACCGCACTCTGCTCGACGAGGCGTCGTTCCTCGGACTGGTCACCGACCTCGTCGGCCAGGCCTGGCCGACGACGTTCCGGTGCACCGCGACCGCCATCGACACAGGCGAGGTCGTGGTGTGGACCGCCGACTCCGCGGTGGAGCTGCATCTCGCCGTCGCCGCCGGCTGCGCCGCGCCGGTCCTCTTCGCACCCGTGACCATCGGCGGACGCCGCTACCTGGACGGCGGCGTGCTCAGCCATGTCAACGCCCGGGCCGCCGCCGACGCCGAGCGCATGGTGGTCCCGTCGTGCTTTCCCCTCGACCAACCGCCAGCCGCTTTCCAGACGGTCCAACAAGAGATCGCGGAGCTACGTGCTGCGGGCGTCGCCCTGCTGACAGTGGAGCCCTCTCCCGAAGTCTTCACGCTGGGCGCGGGCGGCCCGGCCATGATGAACCCCGCACTGGCCGAACAGGCATACACCCTCGGACGCGCACAGGCGGGCATCGAGAGAGGCCGCACAGCAGCGTAGTTCGGGTGATGGCACAGGTGAGAGTGGTGGGCGGCTGGTCGGGGTGGCCTCGCCCGTCCACCCGCCAGAGCCACCGGAATCGTCAGCCGACGGGTGATCCGCGGACACCGCCGCTTCCGGGCGGTGCCGAAGGATCGCCGCAGGAGCGGCCGAGGCATCAGGGCGGGGAAGGCCACCACGGGCACGTCATCCGCCACGCTCCTTGAGGCAGGTACCGATGATCGGCCGCCGGCCGGCGGCAGCCTCTCATGCTCCCCCGAATCCCACTCGATGACGTGGGGCAGTTGTTGTCTGTGGCCGACCCGCGCTCGGCAGGCGTCGGTCCGACACAGCGCATGATGCTCCTGAGTGACACGATCGGTGCTATGGGCACCGAGACGGACTGGGCGTACCGGGTGTTCGAGCCGCACGGCTCGGAGGGATGGCGCCCCTACGGCAGCGACCCCGAACGGTGGCGGGGCACGATCACCGCCGACGATTCGAGCGAGGGACCCCAGTACGCTCTCTCGCTCGTCGTCGCCGACCTGATGAGCGAGTGGAAGGCACGCGGCCTTCACCGGGCGAAGCACGTGCGGGTCTGCCTCTGGCGCGAGGAGGAGGGCGAGGCCGAGGACGCCGACGCCATCGTGGAGGTCCGGCCGAACATCGACGGAGAGTGACCCGCTGCTCCGGGGTGGGTTCGCCGAAAAGCTGCCCAGTTGTGCGGCGCGGAGCGAGCAGGTCCGGACTTCGGGCCCCGGACTGTGCAAGCGGGTGGGATCAGGAGGTGGCGCCACGGCCTCGCAGTCGCGCGCCTCCTTCATGATCGGCCGGGCCGATCAGCTCGCCTCGACGGTCGACGCCGTGACGGCGGAGGCGAAGTCCGGCTGCACACCCAGCTGGGCGAGCATGACGCTGGCGCCCACGTAGCGGTTGAACTCCTTGATCCTGCCGTCTTCGATGAACCAGAAGTCGGCGGTTGGGACGTCGAGCTTGGCGCCGGTCGGCTGGATGACGCCGGCGGGCGTCTCGAACGGCCCGGTGAAGGTGCCCTGGATCGTCAGCTCGACGGCAACGATGTTGCCCATGACGTGGAACCGGTGGAGCTCACGGTGGACGTCGGGCGCCGGCCGGCCCATGGCCATCGGCGGAGACCGCTGCCTGCTCGGCCACTTCCTCCAGGTCGTCGCAGAACCACGCACCCAAGGGCGCCACCCGCATCGCCGCCCCGTTGCCGAGACTGCCCTGGCCGTCCAAGAGGCCCCGCCTGTGGACTCGCCAACTCGACGGCCGCTCAGCGAGCTTGGGCAACAGCTCGTGCATGCCGTATCCGTATCCGCGGGCGGCGTCGAAGAGGTAGGTCGCAGCGAACGTCGCCGCTAGGTCGTCCTGGTGAACCGCGCCGTGCGTCTCCAGGACAGGACTCGGCAGACCGAGAGCGCCATTGCCGTGTCGTCCGTCCAGTGCCACGACGGCTCCTCGGGGGTCCGTCGCTCCTGGATCGCCTCGAAAGCCTCCTGAGCGGGACGGAAGCGCGGAAACCAGCGCTCCCCGAAAGCGTCTCCGAGGGGTAGGCCCTCCAGGGAATCACGGGCGGCATCGTTGAGGAACACGGGCCGCATGCTGCCAGCGCACCCCACCGCTGTGCACCCGGATTCCCTCCCGGCCCGTTCGAAGCCCCGCCGGTCCGCATCCGGCTGCGACCCCCATCCGACAACTCATTTTTCCTTGACAAATTATTTTGTCGGAGGGAGGCTGAGAGCGTGCTGGACGTCGCTGATATCGAAGACCCCGCCGCGGCCGAGGTGTCACTGGCCCCCATCCGGGCGAGGACCCTCGCCGCCCTGGCCGAGCCGGGCCCGGCCACGATGCCGGCGGCCCGGCTGGGCCTGGCCTGGCAGAAGGTCGACTGCCACCTGCAGGAACTGGAGCGGCCCGGGCCCCAGTGCCTTGGGTGCCGTGAGCCCCGGCCCCTCGCGCCGCCCGTCGGCTGCCGGCCCTCGCCTTCCGGCTGGTCCAAGAGGTCGGGGCTCAGCTCGCCCTGGCCTCACAGGCCCCGCACCGGGCCGCAACGCTCGGCATCGACGCCGAGATCCGGTTCGCCTCCGCGGCCGACCGGGCGGCCTTCGCCGAGGAGCTGACCCGACCGGCGACGGCCCTGGCCGGTCGCCGACACGACAAGTCCGCGGCAAGCGGCCGGCGGCACCGCCTCGTCATCGGGCTGCACCAGGGCCCGGCAGCGACGTCGGAACAGCCGCCTTTCGCGGCGCTCTCCAGTGGATCCTCACGGGACACCGCCGCCTCGAGCGCGACCGAAGCGCTCACGCGGCAATCGAATACCGGACACGAGACATCAAGGAAACAAGGATGCGTACTCTGATCAGCACTGCCTTCATCTCGCTCGACGGCGTCGTGGAGGCGCCGGGTGGCGAACCCGGATACCGGAACGCCGGATGGACCTTCAAGGACGTCGAGTTCATCCCCGAGGCGTTCGAGATCAAGGGGCTGGAGCAGAAGGAAGCCACCGCGATCCTGATGGGCAGGGTCAGCTACCAGGCGTTCAGCCCGGTGTGGCCGGACATGGAGGAATTCTCCGACTACAAGTCGATGCCGAAGTACGTCGTCTCCACCACCCTGACCGACGACGACCTGGTCTCGAACTGGGGCGAGACCACGATCCTGCGCTCACTCGACCAGGTCGCCGCCCTGAAGGAGACCGACGGGGGCCCGATCATCGTCCATGGCAGCGCCTCCCTGAACCACAGTCTCTCGGACGCGGGCCTGATCGACCGCTACCACCTGCTGGTCTTCCCGCTGCTGCTCGGCGCGGGCAAGCGTCTGTTCAACACTGCGGACAAGGACACCCAGAAGCTGAAGCTGGTCGAGCACGACGTCTACGCCAACGGCCTGCAGAAGCAGGTCTTCGACGTCGTCCACTGACAAGTTCTGCGGCGGGCGGCGCTCCTTTCCAGTCCAGCGCGCCGCGAGTGCCCGTGTCCCCGCCTCAGCGCCAGGAGGGGTGGCCTTCCGGCATGCTGCCGGTGGTGAGCTTGCGGTCGCCGGTACCGTCCGTGCGGACGGCCCAGATGGCCGGTTGGTCGAAGGGCCCCCGGACGAAGGCCACCCACTTGCCGTCCGGAGACCAGACCGGGTCCATCTCCTGGGCGGCGGTCGCGACCAGTGCTCTGTCGCCCGTGCCGTCAGTCCCGACGATGTGGATGTCTCCCCCTGTCCCCACGCCGGGCGCCCCGGCGGTGTAGGCGAAGTACTTGCCGTCCGGCGACCAGACGGGGTCGAGCGCCCGCCGGGACTGGTGGGTCACCTGCCGGGGTTCACTGCCCGGCTGCGACGGATCGACCAGGTGGATCTGCCAGCCCGACGTCTTCTGCAGACAGATGGCGATGTACCTGCCGTCGGGGGACCAGGCCGGGTCCTCCACCTTCCCGGTGCCGGTGGTCAGTTGCTGCGCGGAGCCGTCCGAGACGTTCACCACGGACAACTGCTGCACCCCGCCCTCCCGACGCAGGACGGCCAGTCGACTGCCGTCCGGGGACCAGGACACCCGGCCGCCGGAGATGGCGGCGATGCGGCGGGCGCCGGTGCCGTCCGCGTTCGCCGTCCAGACGGCCGACTCCTGCGACGTCTTGCGTGTGAACGCGAAGGACTTGTGGTCGGGGGACCACTGCGGGAGGACGTCGCATGTGCCGTCGATCAGCTGTTTCGGGTTGTCCGTGGCGGAATCGCGGCGGCCGATCACACTGTGGCATGTCGAGGTCGACGATCCGGGGTCCGTGTCCAGCCGGACGAGCAGCGGGGCGTCGGGAAACGCCGCGGGGGTCGATCGCCGGGGCGACGACGAGGCACCCTTGCCGCTGTCGCCCGTCTTGGCGGAACCGGCCCAGGGCTGCCAAACGAGCAGGCCCGCGGTGGCCGCCGCGGCGAGCAGCGCCGCCACGGCGACGACCGTCCCGCGACGACCCCGCCGCTCCCCCGTACCGCCCGCCGGTCCGTTTCCGCCGGGCGGGAAGGGGCCGCCGGGTGGGACAGGGCCGCCGAGCGGCGATGCAGGGTCGGGTCTGAGGTTGGGCGCGGGCCCGAAGCCGGGGCCGGGCGGTGGCTGGACGGTCAGGGGGTGGGAGGCCACGGCCGTCCCCTCGGCAACCGTCGGTGGGGCAGACATGGTCGTGCGCGGGTCGGCGGGCGCGGCTGCCGGGCGATCCGGCGGTGCGACGTACGCCGCCGGGTCCTGGCTCCGTACGAGCGCGGTCGCCTCCGCGGGCAGCCAAACGTCGTCCGACGGATGATGGACCGTCAGGTGATTCAGGAACTCCATCGGACCGGGGCGGTCGCGTGGGTCCTTGGCCAGGCAGGCCGCGACGAGCCCGCGCAGCCGGCCAGGGACGCCCGTGAGGTCCGGCTGTTCGTGGACGACGCGATAGTGCCGGGCCGCCGACGCCCCGTCGCCGAAAGGAGCGACGCCCGCCGCCTGGGCGAGCACCACGCCCAGGGCGAACATGTCCACCGCTGGAGTGAGCGTACCCCCGGTGAGCTGCTCCGGCGCGAGAAAGCCGGGGGTGCCGATCTGGAACCCGGTCTGTGTCAGGGCCGTACCGTCGAGGGCCCGCGCGATGCCGAAGTCGATGACCCGGGGGCCGTCCTCCGCGATGATGATGTTGGCGGGCTTCAGGTCGCGGTGGATGACTCCGGCCTGGTGAATCGCCGCCAGCGCCTCGGCGAGGCCGGCGGCCAGCACGGTGAGCGTGTCCACGGGAAGGGGGCTCACCCGGTCGAGCACCGCCTGCAGGGTGGGTCCGGGCACGTAGGCCGTCACCAGCCAGGCCGGCTCCCCCTCCGGGTCGGCGTCCACGACCGGCGCGGTGTGGAAGCCGCCGACGCGGCGGGCCGCGGACACTTCCTCGGCGAACCTACGCCGGAATCCCGGTTCCGTGCTCAGCTCGGGCCGTACGACCTTGACGGCCACGGGCCGGCCCGAACGCGACCGGCCGAAGTAGACGACGCCCATTCCGCCTTGGCCGAGCCGTCCGACCAGCCGGTACTTGCCCTCCCCGACAGAGGCGGGATCGCCCGCTTCGAGCGGCCTCATGACTCCCCCCATCTCGCTCCTCCGGCGCGGCTTCGGGAACTCGCCACCCCGCCCCCGATGCCCGTCAAGCGGCCGTCATCAGCCGCAAAGCTCCCCAATTCCGGCCATCAGTCTAGATGGTCCGCTCGCGGAGTCATTGAGTCGGAACGGTGACGCATGAGCGGCCGTCATCGCCGAGGAAACCAGCTTCACCGTCCTGGCCGCGTCAGTGCTCCGGTCGCCGTCCTCGGAGGCGGACACCTCTGCTCGGCCCGCCGGGGAGCGGCTGCAGGTCGGCTACTGGCAGCCGCAGACTCCTGGTGCAGCTCTCTTCAATTCGTGGGACTGATCAGTGGGCTCGCCGGCCCGTGGGCATGGGGGTCAGCCGCTGCCGCCGGTGCCGCCCTTGCCGCCCGTGCCGCCGGTCTCGCAGCCGAGGCCGAGACAGATCCCGCCGGTGCCGCCCTTACCGCCCTTACCGCCGTCGCCGGTGCCCACCGCGACCCCGCCCGTCCCGCCGGTGCCACCGTTCGCACTGCCCCCGCAGATCCCGGCGCAGATTCCGCCCTGGCCCCCGATGCCGCCCTCGCGGCCCGGTGCGCCGGTCGTGCCGGTACCGCCGTTGGCGCTGCCCTCGCACAGTCCGGCACAGATACCGCCCTTGCCCCCGTTGCTCCCGTTGACGGTCCCGTTGCAGCTGCCCGCACACACCTGGTCGCCGATGCGGAGGCTGCCGTTGCCCACCGTGACGGAGCCGAACGACGCACTGCCGATCTGCCCGCCGCCACCCGGCTGGGTGCCCTCGGCGGGAAGCTGCCGGGCGGCGGCCATCGCGGCCGAATGACTCTGCGGCATCGGTGCCGCCATCGCGGTCGGCGCCAGTGCTCCGGCCGTCAGACCGGCGGTCAGCGCAGTGGAGACGGTGAGACCGAGACGGAGCTTCCAAGAACGCACACGCATGATGTTTCCCTTTTCGAAGAATTTTTTTCCGTGCGGCATATTTCGCTGCGTTGAATGAATCCGGGCGATGACGCCTCGCGCGGGGCAGAAATTCGGGACTTGGCAGAAACGCCCCGACCCGCATCGAGTCGGGGCGTCTGGGATGCCTCTCAGGAGCCGAGGAGGGAATTCAGGTTCACCAGCGCGGCCCAGTCGCCCTGGCGGACCTGCTTGACCCAGGTGTCGATCTCCTTCTCCGAGATCTTGTACTTCTTGGCGACGTCGGACTTCTTCGCCTGCCCGGACTCCACGATCAGCACGATCCGTAGCTTGTCCACGACCGTGAGCTCAGACTTGGGTTTGTCCGGCAGGTCGCCCAACGCGAAGCAGCCGCGCTCGCCGGGCTTGCCCGGCTCCCCCGGCTCACCGGGCGCACCGCCCTTGCCGCCTTCCCCGCCCTGTCCGCAGTGGGAATGGTCGGCCGAGGCCACCTGGCTGACGCCCGGGGTGACACCCGGCGACGCCTGGGCGGCACACGCGGCGCCGGTGGCGATGGCCATCGAGGCCACTGCCAGGACGAGCGGCCGCCGCCAGCGAATTCTGGACATGGGGTTCTCCGTTTTCCTTGAGCGAGGATGGGGTTTCGCGGGCGCTGCGCCGGCTTGCCCGACTCCGCTCGCGTTGATCAATGGGGGCGGAGGCCTCGCGGGCCTCCGCCCCACCGGGTGGAGCGGTCAGAAGATGCTGCCGCCCCCGGCGCCACCGCCGCCGCCCTGGCCGCCGAACAGAACGCCGAACCCACCGGCGCCGCCCTTGCCGCCATTGCCGCCCTGGAAGACGCCGAATCCTCCGTTGCCGCCCTTACCGCCGTTGCCGCCGATGACACCGTCGCCACCGCCACCACCGCCGCCGCCGTTGCCGCCGAACAGGCCGGTGCCTCCGTTGCCGCCCTTACCGCCGTTGCCGCCGATGACACCGTCGCCACCGCCACCACCGCCGCCGCCACCACCGCCGGCCAGGATGCCGTTGCCGCCATTGCCGCCGTTGCCGCCGTTGCCGCCGACGCCCAGGACGCTGCCGCCACCGGAGCCACCGGAACCGCCACCGCCGCCGATCAGGCCGCCGCCTCCGTCTCCGCCGTCACCGCCGGCACCGCCGCCGTGGACGAAGCTCACGACGCCCGTGGCGGGCATCGGGGCGGCCGTCGCGGCGGACGCCGGAAGGATGATGCCCCCGGTGATCACCGCGGCCGAGGCCACGAGCGTCGCGAGGCGGAAGCCCCGGCGCTTAGCACGGCCGTCGTTCTGCGTGTGAAAAATACGGGTCATGGTTTCTCTCCTACCGATACAGGGACTCTTTTGCGTGCCCCGGGAATTCAGGACGGCGGTCGGCGGACCAGTTCCCACCGGAACCGCCACTCCCTTCCAGATTTCTTCTCTGGATTCCCCGCCGGATTTCCTGTCCGGTGAGGACCGCACTTCAAGTACGCCCCATCGGCATCGCACGGTCACGTTCCGATGAGTCGTGACTTGACCACACCGGATCGATCGGGTAGAGGACCGCAGAAAAGCCGCCGGACTCCGGCAGAGCCCGGGGTCAGCGGGAGCGCACCGCTCCGGTTTCCCAGGCCCAAGCCGCAATCTCGACCCGGTTGCGCACACCCAACTTGGCCTGAATGTTCCCCAGATGAGTCTTCACGGTGGACAGCGAGAGGTGGAGCCGGTCGCAGATCTCCTGGTTGGTGCGGCCGACCGCCACCAAGAGGGTCACGTCCGTCTCGCGGTCGGTGAGCGGGCTGTCGACCTCGGACGGCAACGGCTGGTGGGCGAGCTGCTTGAGCAGTCGCACGGTGACGGCCGGAGACACCAGCGCGTCGCCGCGCGCCGCGGCGCGGACCGCCTCCACCAGGAGTCCCGGTCCCGCGTCCTTGAGCAGGAATCCGCAGGCGCCGTTGCGCAGGGCGGTGTGCACGTAGTCGTCCTGGTCGAACGTGGTCACCACCACGACCCGCCGCGGGTCGGGCACGCCCGGACCTGCCAGCAGCCGGGTCACCTCCAGCCCGTCGAGCTTCGGCATGCGGATGTCGACGAGGCTCACGTCAGGACGCAGCCGACGGACCAGCTCCACGCATTCGGCTCCGTCGGCGGCCTCGCCCACCACCTCGATGCCGGGCTGGGCGTCGAGGATCAGGTGGAAGCCCGTACGAACCATCGCCTGATCGTCCGCAATGACCACACGGATCGCCGAATCGCTCACGCGAGGGATCCTGTCATGGCCGGGAAATGCGCGGTCACCTCCCAGCCGCCCTCGGCCGTAGGCCCGGCGCGCAGTGTGCCGTCCACGGCTTCCACCCGCTCCCCCAGGCCGATGAGACCGAAGCCGCCACGTCCTCCCGCCGGGGTGGCGGCACGCACCGTGGGCAGCGTGTTGCGGACGTCGACGCGCAGGCACATGCCGTCCGTGCCCGCGCCACCGGCCTCCACATCAAGGCGTACGGTCACGTCGGCGCCAGGGGCATGGCGGCGAACATTCGTCAGGGCTTCTTGCACGACCCGGTGGACGGAGGTTTCCACCTCAGGGGCCAGCCGCGCGGCGCGGGCCTCGGTGGACGCGTCGAGTTGGGCCCGGGCGCCCTCTTCGGCGTACCAGGAGACGAGCCGTGCCAGCTCGGGCAGCAGTTCGCCGGGGCGGACGCCGCGGTGCTCCCCCTCGCGCAGCACCCGCACCAGGCGGCGCATGGTCTCCAGGGTCTCCGCACCGGATTGCTCGATGTTCTTCAAGATCGGTTCGATTTGTTCGGGCGCCGTCTTCTGGATCGTGCTCGCGGCCTGTGCCAGAACGACGATGCCGGTGACGTGGTGGGCGACGAAGTCGTGCAAGTCGCGGGCGAGCTCCAGCCGTTCGCCCTGGCGTACTGCGGCGACTGCGCGCGTCCGGCGGGCGTCCAGCAGTCGCAGATAGCACGCGAGACCGGCGGCGGCGCCCACCGCGAGGGTCAGCAGGAAGCACGCCGTGACGGTGTCCGCGTACGGCTCCAGCCGCAAAGGCGCGAGGATGACCGCGGCGGCGAGGCCGACCGACAGGATCAGGGCCGTTGCCGGACGCTCCACCCGCCGTGCGGTCCGGGCGAGCAGCACGAGCAGGGCGACGTTCTCCAGCACTCCCCATGTACCGCTGTCGAGCGGCCCGTACGCCCACAGTCCCGCCGTGAGGGCCAGGGATCCCAGCGCCAGGGCACCGGCACGCCACTCGGGGCCCGGCCCGCGGGCGGGGAAGAGGAGCGCGGCGGCGGCGAGCGGGCCGGAGAGGAGGGGCAGCCGGTTCGCCCAGTGGTCGTGCGGGTCGTAGTAGGACGCCAGGTCGAGCAGCCACACCAGGGCGAGACCGCCGCAGAGCGAGAGCGTGATCACGCGACGGGCGGACCGTGGGAAAGGAAGTTCGGGTTCCACGTCTCGAAGCCTACGGAGCACGGCATGAGCGTCAGCTCGGCCGAATGGCCGATACAAGTCCCGTGCACCGGCCGCGCGGCCGATCGAGCAACGCGGGGCGAGGCAGGGCGTCGTGCGCCGGTGGGTCCTTACCCGTCCCTCGATTGCCATGGCGGCGCTCGCCAGGCCTGGCCGGTGCGGTCGGCTCTCGGCCTTCCGGCCGATCTCCGGGGCGGATGACCGGTCGCTCGGCCGATACGGGGCAGGGTTGCCGCGGGCGAGGCTTCAGCGCATGTCACGGAATTCATCAACCGCCGTCATCGCCACGGGACTTGCAGCCACCTTGTTCGGCCTGACGGCGTGCACCGCGACGGGCGCCACCCCCGCTCCGCGAGCGGCGGAGAAGCCCCGGCCCGGCAGCGCCGGACTCGGCGACCGGCTCCACCCCGGGCTCGGCAACGGCGGCTACGACGTCCGCCACTACGGCCTCGACCTGGCCTTCACACAGGACCTCACGCGCTACACCGCCACCTCCACCATCGCGGCGCGCGCCACCCAGCCTCTGTCCCGCTTCAACCTCGACCTGGCCGGCACCACGGTCAGCGAGGTCACCGTCGACGGCCGCACGGCCCGATGGTCGCGGTCGGGCCAGGAGCTGCGCATCACGCCTCAGGTGCCGGTGCCGCGAGGGTCGGCATTCACCGTGCGAGTCCGGGTGCAGGCCCCCGTCCTCAACGCGCAGCGAGTGTCCGAGCTCGGAACCGGCTCGGCAGTTGGCCTGTTCCGCCAAGGCTCGTGGATCCAGGCCCTCAACCAGCCCTCCGGGGCCCACCGCATCGCCGCCCTCGCCGATCACCCGGCCCAGAAGGCCCCCGCAACGATCACGATCACCGCACCCTCGCGGCTGAACTCCATCGCCAACGGCGACCTCACAGCCACCCGGCGCGCGGGCGCGTACACCACGCGTCGCTTCGAGAGCCGCCGCAAGCTCGCCACCGAACTCCTGCAGATCGGCGTCGGTCCCTTCACCGTCGTGCACCGCCAGGGACCGCATGGCATCGAGCTGCGTTACGCGCTCCCCACCGACCAGGCACGCGCCATCGAACCGCAGTTGGACAAGACGGTCCCGAAGGCGATCCGGTTCTTGGAGGAACACCTGGGCAACGCCGGCTTCCCGCTGGGCACTTACGGGGTCTACGCCACACCGATGGGCGGCGAACTGGAGACACAGTCCCTGACCACCCTGGCCATCGACGAGCTGACTCCCGAGGAGTTCGCGAACAACGGCACGGACAGTGTCGTGGAACACGAAATCTCGCACGAGTACTTCGGCAACAGCGTCTCCCCGCGCCACTGGAGCGACCTGTGGCTGAACGAGGGCCACGCCATCTACTACCAGGAGCTGTGGGGTGCCCGCGAGCACAGCGGCGACCTGAAGGAGTCCATGCACGAGCTGTACCGGCAGGCGAACACCAACCTCCGCAAGCTGGGGCCGATCGCGGCACCCCGCCCCAGCGCGTTCAAGCCCCGGGCGATGGCGCCGTACGGCTGGACCGCATATCAGGGCGGAGCACTGACGCTGTACGCCCTGCGGCAGAAGGTCGGCGAAGCCGACTTCCAGCGGATCGAGCGCGCCTGGATCCGCGACTACCGTGACCGCGTGGCCGGCACCGACGACTACATCCGGCTCGCCGGCCGCGTCACCGGCCGCGACCTGGGTCCTTTCCTGCGTTCCTGGCTGTACGCCGAGAAGGTTCCCCCAATGCCGGGGCACGCCGACTGGCACTCGTGACGCAAGAGTGCGCTCCTCGGTGGTGCCATTCGATTTCATCAGCGGGCGCCGAGCCGTGGCCAGATCTCCACACCGTAAGGTCCAAATCTTTCGGCACCAGGTGCCTGTTATTTCGGTTGATTCGCTCGGCACGTAATCCACCTTGGAGAAGGGTGTGGGCAAGGTCTCACGGCGCGTGTCCGCCTTGCGTTCGTGATCGCCACCGTATGTACTGAGCCGCGCCGTTCAGAGACCGGGTCACAACCCGATCCTGATATCCGTTCCACGGATCTCATTTCACTGTCCACAGCGTTGAGTGTCACTGTTCTGCTGCACAAAAAGAAGGAGGTCCTGATGACTTCTCACCTTTCCGAACGGATTGTTGTCCGCTGCCTCGGCAGCTTTTCACTCGAGACAAAAGGGCACCCAGTCAGACGATGGCGAGCAGGCAAAGCACGTGACCTCTTTCTTTACTTACTGGTCAATAGAAGCCGGGTGGTTGACTGTGAGGAGCTGTACGCCGCGCTTTGGCCGGACCGTGCACGCTCTCCACGGTCGAGTTCCGTGAAGGTCGCCAAGCACGCGGTACAGCACATACTCGGCGCGGCATCCGATCCGGGAGAGCAGCCCGCCGCTGAGATTCTCTTCGACGACTGCGGATACACCCTGAAGACCTATGACATGTGGTTGGACGCCGACGAGTTCGAGCAGCGGTGCGACAACGGCCATGGGGCCGCCGCCCGTGACGACCAGGCCACGGCCGTCGAGCAGTACGGTCGGGCCCTGGAGCTGTACAGCGGGGACTTCCTGCAAGGCTTGAGTGCCGAGTGGGCTCGGGAACAACAGGACTCGTTGCGATCACTGGCTCTGGGAGCCGCCGAATACCTGCTGCGGGACGCCCTGTGCCGGGACGACCTTCCTCAGGTGATCGCCCTGAGCCGGCGGACTCTGGACATCGATCCGTACCAGGAGGACGTCTACCGGACCCTGATACAGGTGCACGGTGAGCTGGGTCAGCTGGGCCAGGCCAAGGCCTGGTACGACCTGTGCCGTCGTCGGATGTCCGGCGAACTGGGCATCGACATCAGCGCGGACACGCAGCGGGTCTTCCAGCGGATGACAGGCGTCCGCAAGTCCCGGGCTGCCTCGCGACCCGGCACGTAACCCACCCATAACCGGCCTTCTTAGACTCGCAACCATGCACCTGACCAAGGACGTTGGTGGGACCGTGCTCAAGACGCAATCAGGTCCGGGTTCTTCCGCGGCAGAGATCGGCGCAAGCGCGTCCGGCGACGGCGGACCGTTGATCGTCGGCATCGGCGGCACACTCCGGCCCGGTTCCTCGACGGAGCGGGCGGTCACGGCGACCCTGTTGGCCGCGGCCTCCGCCGGTGCCCGCATCCTCATGCTGGGCGCCGCCGAACTCCAACTGCCGCTCTACTCACCCGGAGACACGGAGCGCACCGCAGCGGCCCGGCGACTCGTCGACTCGGTGTCCCGCGCCGACGGCCTGGTCATCGGAACACCCGCGTACCACGGAGGCATGTCCGGACTCGTGAAGAACGCACTCGACTACATCGAGGACCTCCGCGAGGACCGCCGCCCCTATCTCCACGGCCGCGCCGTCGGGTGCCTCGTCACCGCACAGGGCACACAGGGCGCCTCCGCCCTGGCGGGACTGCGCTCGGTGGTCCACGCCCTGCGCGGCTGGCCCACCCCCCTGGGCGTCACCGTCAACACGGAGGAGACCGTCCTCAGGCCGGACGGAACCAGCGCGGATGCGCGGATGGCGGCACAACTGGCGATCGTCGGCGAGCAGGTGGTCGAGTTCGCACGGATGCAGCCACCGACGCGGATGCGGGCCGCTGCCCGCTGACGAGCCACCGCGCCCGGCCTACCTCTTCTCCGCTCTTTCCCTGAACTCCCTGGTTCCGGCTGCCCTTTTCCGGGACCTTGCGCACGCCCCGACCGACCATGCCCAAACAGGAGGGCTTCCATGGAAGACACCACGTTGTCCGCAGAGACCGAGAAGGACGCAGTCGGCGTACCGGCCGCAGACGTGCGTACCGAGGACGCACCCGCCGACGCCGAATCCCAGGACACCGAGCTCGAGGGTCTCGACGACCTGGACGACGTCGACTTCGACCTGGACGAGGTCGAGAACAAGATCGCCCCGCTGGCCCTCGCCGCGATCGAGTCCGCTCGATGGTGAGGCCGGCCGGCGAGACGGCCCCTGCCAACGGCAGCGCCGTCCGGGTCGATGTGAACACCGGTCCCGCCGCCTCCTATACGGGACTGCGGGAGACTCTCAGCGCGTTGCGTGCCGAGGGAGCCGACTTCGGCGACATCGCCTCTCGCCATCCGGCGGAGTGGGCCGAGCTCTTCCCCGCCGAGGCCGCTCCCGGCACAACACCGCTGGAGGAGATCGCCCTCGCGCCCTCCGAGCGGCGTCTGCACCGGGAGAGCGAGCAGGTCTACCGGGCGCTGTCGGTGGCCGCCGCGGCCTTGTGCGCCGGCACTTCGCAACTGGGCAGACCGCTGCTCGTGAGCGGGATCGGCGGCACCGATCTGTCCTCGCTCCGCGGCTTCATGCGGGCCGTGGAACATGCTCAGGTCGTCGAGGGCGCCGAACTGCTCCTGCACGAACCGACGTCGGTACGCGGCACGGTCGGCGGTCACGCCGACTACCGCGGAGAGCGGGTACGTTGCCTGCGCCGCATGGGGCTGCGTGTCACCGAGGACGACCTGGTCATGGACCTGGGCACCGAGCGTGACACGGGCTTCGTTCCGGTGTCCGAGGAAGGCGAGCTGTATCTGCGGGCGCGAGACGGCGAGAGTTCGGCCGTCGACCGTGTGGCGGCCGCGCTCGCCTACTGCCGCAGGGCGTTCTTCTCCGCGAACTGGGAGGGCATGGCGGCCGTCGCCGACGAGGCCCTCGCTCTGCTGTCCGGCATCCCCGAGTCCCGGATTCCGGAGCTGCTCGCCAAGGCGGAGCCGGAGCAAGAGCTCGTCCACGCCATCGAGTTCGAGACGGCGATCCTGCGGGGCACCGCCGATGTCCGCGCGTTCCTGTTCAAGGTGATCGGCATCCAGGCCGGGTTCCGCGGTGACCAGGACACGGCGGTCGCCTGTTTCCGTGCCATGCGGGACGGAGCCGACGGGCTCTCCCCGGAGATCCGCGCCCAGTCGCATCTGTACTCCGCGCTCACCCTCTCCAAGCGCAAGCAACGGCTGGCCGATGCCGTCGCCGAGGTGGAGCAGGGATTCGAGGTCGTCAGGGAACGGCAGGGCGAGGCCGAGAGCATACGTCGCGAGCGCGGCTGGCTGCACAATCTGCGCGGGCTGACCCTGTTCTCCGAGCGTCGCCTCAAGGCGGCCTTCGAGCACGAGAAGCAGGCGCTCGCGTGCATGGCCGGGCTCACCGACGCCAGCTCCGCCCATCTGCGCATCAATCTGTACTCCAACATCAGTGTGCTGCAGGAGAAGGCGGGCAAACACACCTCGGCCCTCGGGACCTGGGAGAAGTTCAAGCAGGCCACCGGCGCGGCGAACGCGGCCTTCGTCAAGCACCACTCCTACCGAAGCGCCGGTCTGCGTCTGCTGGTCGGGGAGCGGGAAGCCGCGCTGGCGGACCTGGACACCACGCTCGTCAACGCGGCGGGACTGGGCGACCTCTTCCACGAGACCGAAGTCCGGCTCGAACTCGGGATGTTGCATGCAACCTCCGGAGACACCGAGACGGCCCGCGAGCAGTACGAGGGTGCGGAACGTGTCGCCCGGCTGCTGGGTGACCCGTACCGGATCGCACTGGCACTGGCGGGTCAGGCCCTGACCTCGGGCTCCGTGTCCACCTCCCGTGCCGTGGCCACGACCGCCGCGCTCAGTCTCACCCGGCCCGGTGACGCCGACGCTCTCGCCAAGACGGTCGCCGAAGGCGGTGAGCTGACCGCGCTGCTGCCGAAGCCGCGCACCAAGCTCAACCGGCCGTTCGACCTGATCAACTTTCAGGACTGAGGCGATGACGGACGAATCGACTGGATGGCAGCTGTATCCACGGCTGCTGCTGCGCCGAGCGGGCTTCGGTATCGAGCTCCTGACGGCACTCGGTGACGGGGCCACACTCGCGGCCGCGGAGAACTACCGCGAGGCGGCAGTGCGGTTCGAGGAGCGGCGCACCCGGCTGCAGGAGGCGATCGCCAAGGCTGTCGCCCGGGCCGACCGGGAGGCCGACCGTGCGCTGCTGCGTGCGCTGTCGAAGCTGCGCAGCCTCGCGGGCCGCAGGCTGTCCGTCGAGGAGAGCCCTTCGGCCGCCGGGCTCGACACTGCGGTTGCGGACTACCGTACGGCGCACTCCGCGCAGCAGACGGCCGCCCGACGTCTGGGGGACGCGCTCTCCGCGGAGGTGCTGCGGCGGCCGGAACGGGTCCGCGACCTGCTCCGGGACGAACGGGTGTGCGACGCCCTGCTGCAGCTGTCGCCCTCGTTCCACACCGAGGTGGTGCGCTGGATCGACAGCTGGAAGCAGCGGGAGAGCGGGGCGGGACGCAACCGTGCCAAGGACCGGTCCTTCTACCGCCGGGTCTATCTGTACGGTCAGCGGCTCGGTGCGAAGAACGAGACGACCAGTTTCTTCGGGCCGCTGGTCCACGGCAGGATCGATCGCGGTGCCGAGGGCATCGCCCTGGGCACCGAGACGGACTCCGGGGTGCACTTCCTGGAGGCACAGGCCGCGTTCTGGGCAGTGTGCGAGCTCGCCCGGTGCGTCGGCACCGATCCGGACGTCCAGGACCGCCCGCCCGTGACCTGGATGCCGTCCTGCCGCCGGGAGAGTGCCGCCGAACCCGGTTCGGGGACGGTCCGGCTGACGGACGGACGTCAGGTCCGGCTCTCGGGTACGGGGTGGAAGCTCGCCGACAGCGTCGACGGACGGCGATCCGTCGCCCAGCTCGCCGCGCTGGCGGACATCGATGTCGCGGAGGCACGCCGCATCCTGGAGCGGCTGCGCCAGGCCGGCGCCGTACGCCTCTGGCCGGAGCCGCCGTCCACGACGGCGCGTCCGCTGGACTGGCTGGTCTCCTGGGCCGACCGTTACGCGGACGGCACGGCGTGGCCTGTCGGGCTGCGCGAACTGCGGCAACTGTGCGCCGCATACGCGGCGGCCGACGGTCACCGCGAGCGTGCCGAGGCCCTGGCCCGGGTCGAGGAGTGCTTCACCGCACTCACCGGGGTCGACGCCCGCCGCGCCGCCGGCCGGATGTACGCCGACCGGCTCGTGGTGTCCCTGGACGCCAAGGGCGACCAGAGCCCGGTGGTGGTCGGCGGGGCCGTGGCACGGCGCTGGGAGGAGCAGCTCACACCGGTGCTGGATGTGGCCGCGCGCTACGGCGAACTCCAGCAGCGCGCCGCCCGTGAGCTGTGTGCCGAGATCATGCGATCGGCGGGCACGGACTCCATGCCGTACGACGAGCTGATCCGCCGTGTGCACACATCCGTCGAGGCGGGCGGACTCGCTGCCCAGGCAGGCCCGCTCGCCGAGTTCACGCGGACGTACGCAGAGCTGGTCCGGGCTCATGTGCACGGGCATGAGTCCCGGCTCGCCCCGGCCGAACTTGCCGGGCTCGCGCCCGAGCCCGGCCGTGACCGGTTCGTCAGTCCGGATCTGATGCTGGAGAGCGGTCCGGACGGCAGGGAACTGCTGGTCCTGGGCGAACTGCACCCGTATGTCTTCGCCTGGGGTTCGCAGGGCCTGTTCAGCGACGAACAGGACCGGATGCTGGAGGACTTCGCCTCGGGACTGGAGCCGTGGGGCGGCCGGGAGCGGCTGGCCACGGTCATCCGCCGCAGACGGCACAAGGGGCTGGTCGCCGACTGGTTCCCCGGACGTTTCGTCGAGATCACCTCGGTGGCGACCGACGACCGCGAACGTACCGTGCCGCTCACGGATCTGACGGCCGTCCTCGTCGACGGCACGCCGCGACTGCGCACGGCGAACGGTGAACTGACCCTCTACGCGGGCGAGGACGACCATGTCCATCTACGGGCCTTCGCCGCACCGGGTGTCGCACTTCCCCTGGTCAGGCTCGGGAACTTCGCCCCACGGATCGTGGTGGGCGACCTGATCGTCCAGCGGGCCCGCTGGTGGTTCGGCCGCGCCGACCTCGGCATCGAGGCCGTACGCGACCCCGCGGCCGCCTTCCTCGCCGTCCAGTCCCTCCGGGCACGCCACGGCCTGCCCAGGTTCTGCTTCGCGTCCATGGCCCATGAGCCGAAGCCGGTCGGGATCGATCTGGACAACCCCGTCGCCGTCGACGCGCTGGTCGCGATGGTGCTGGCCGGCGAGGACGAGAGCGTGTCGCTCGCGGAGATGCGACCCGCCCCGGACGCGCTGTGGCTGCGCCACGGCGAAAAGCCCGTGACCTCGGAGTTCCGGATAGCCATGAAGAGAGCGTCGTCGTGAGTGAATTCGCCGGTTCCACCGGTTCCGCCGATTCCACCGGACCTGCGAGTTCCAGGGATTCCACCGGGAGTTCCCCGGAACGCCCCCACTGGACGCTGCTGCCGACCGTCGTACTGCGCAGCGCCGGGTTCCCCTGGCAGCTGGTCGAGAGTCTCGCCTACGAACGTACCCGTGGCCTTCTCACCGAGTTGTCCGCCCTGGAGGAGCAGGCCGCCGAAGTCGCGTCACGGCTGCACCCCTCGGGCCGGCTCGCCCGGGGCCAGCAGAGCAAGCTGCGCAATCTGCGGCCCCTGCCACCCTCGGAGACGTTCCCGGCGGACTGGCTGGCCCAGTGGAACGACGTGACTGAGAAGGTCACCGAGGCCCGGGAGCGGCTCGTCTCGACCGTCGACGCCGACGCCGCCACCGTCGAGGAGGCTCTGGCAGGCATCCGTACCGATGCACGCGTCAACGACGCCATCGTGTGCTCCTCCCCCGCCGTCCACCGCGATCTGGCCCGGGGTGCGACGGGAGGCCGCATCCGCAGGCAACTCGCCGCGTACGCGCAGCGGCTCGCCTCCAAGAGCGAGACGATGAGCTTCTTCGGGCCCATCAACTACGGCAGGGTGGACCCCGGCGCCGACACGCCGACGACCCTGACCTGGGAGGGCCACCGGGAGATCCGGGTCCGCCAGGCGCACACCGCAGCCCGTGTCAATGACGCGGTACAGGCGATGCTGCTGGACGACGACACGCTGGCCGCGCGGCTGACACCGGTACGCAAGACCGTCTCGCGCCTGCCCAAGGGCCCGGAACCCGGCGCCCTCCTGATCCGGGCCGCTGACGGGAATCGCACGGTGGCCGACATTGCCGCCACGGCCGGCGCGGCCGAGGCCCAGATGGTCGTGGCGTTCCGCGCGGGCGTGGCCAAGGGGGTGCTCACCCACACGCTGTGCCCGCCGTCGACGGTGGTCGATCCGCTGCGCTGGACACTGGAGCACATCGACGCCGCGGATCCCGTGACGGCGGAACGCGCCGCAGGAGTGCGGGCGCTGCTGGTCAAGGTGCTCGACCTGCTCGACGGCTACCCTTCGGCTCCTCCTGCCGGCAAGCTGGCCCTCCAGGCCGAGCTGGAGTCGCTGCTGCCGGTCGACAGCGGCCCCACGAGCCGGGGTCGTTTCTACAACGACCGGGTCATCGTCCACGAAGCGGCCGTAGGCACGGCCGACCTGGACGTCCGCGGCCGACTGGCCCGCGACATGTGCGGAGCGGTCGCGCCCGTCCTCGATCTGCTGGCCCACGAGGCCGAACTGACCCGGGCCCGCACCAACCGGGCGGTCGCCGCAAGGCTTGGCCGCGGCCGGATTCCGCTCGTCCGTGCCCTGCGCGTCTGCGCCGGACTGAACATCGAACCCGGCGGTCGCCTCGAGGCCGAACTCGGCACGATCCTCGCGGACATGGGCGACGACGTTCCCGAACTCGACGTCGCCGGGCTGCTGTCCACGCCGCCCGCACCCGAGGCACCGGTCCTGTGCTCCATCGACGTCCTGATCGCAACGCCCGACCTGGCGGCCTACCGCCCCGGGATCACTCCGCTGGTCCTCGGCGACATCCACGACGCCGCGCTGCTGACCCCCTGGGCGCTGCAGTTCCACCCGGACTCCCCCGAGTTGCTGGCCGAACGTGATGCCGCCGTGCGCCAAGCCCTGGGCGACCAGATCTCCGTCAATGTGATCTCGCGGCGCACGACCGGGCTGCCACCACTGGAGTTCCCCGGCGTCGTGCTCGAACTGGGCGGCACCGCCGGCGTGGACCGGAAGCGGGTCGGGCTGGACGAGCTGTGGCTGGACAGTGACGGCGAACGAGTCGTGCTGCGCAGCGATGCCCACCCGGAGCAGAGCCTCCTCTTCCACAACGGTGAGCTGGACACCGCCGTGCACACCGCGCTCGCGCTGCCACGCATACGGCGTCCGATCCTTCCCGACCTGCCTCATGTTCCCCGGCTGCGCTGGGGCAACGTGGTCTTCTCGCGACGCCGCTGGATGCTGGAGAGCCCCGCGGTCCTGGAGGCCAACAGCAGCCGGCGAGAGGCCGACCGGCTCCTCGAGTCGGCCCGTCTGGTGCGCGAACGCGGCCTGCCCGACCGGTTCTTCGTGAAGTCGCCGGCCGAGCGCAAACCGGTGTACGTGGACACCGCGAGCCCCGAACTGCTCAAGGGCCTGGCCCGGCTTGCGGGCACCGCCGACCGGCTTGCCGTCTCCGAGGCGCTCCCGGCGCCCGAGGACGCCTGGCTCCGCGACGGTGAGCTGCGTTTCGCATCCGAGTTGCGCTGTGTGTACGTGCGGGGCGGGGGTGAGCGATGACACGGCATGTCGTCATCCCACCGCTGTTCGATCCGAGTCTTGAACCGCTCCTCGACCCGACGGACGAACCGCTCGACCTGAACCGCGAGTTCACGAGCCGCATCACCGGCGCCGGGCACCTGCGGTCGCTGGCCGCCGCGTACGACCTCGGGCAACTCGACGGGAACGATCCGGCCGGGCGCCGTACAAAGGCCCTCTTCCTCCGCGCGGCCGTCGCCATCACCGCTCGTACCGATCGCCATGACGCTGCCCGTCTGCGGGCGATGGGTGTCGCGATGCGCCTGTCCGGCGAGAACGACCCGGCGCTGCGGCTCGCGGCGGACGACGTCGAAATCGTCGACGGCACCACCGAGCGCGGCGCGGACGTCGTCTCCGCGGCGGCACGAACCGCACTGTTCGGCGCCGAGGCCGACCGTGCCCGTGACCATGCTCCAGGGCAACGTGTCCACCTGCTGGTCGAGACCGATCAGCAACTGCCCGCGGCTGCTGCGCTCATGGAAGTGCTGGGCGCCGAACGGGTCGTACTGTGCGGGCGGTTCGTACGCGCTCACCGGACGGCACTGGCTGCACTGCACCCGTTCTCGGCGGCCACCGGCTTCGACGACTGGGTGCCGTCCTGGCGTCTGCGCAAGGAGTGGACGACGGACGGCACGCCCGTGCACTGGGTGCGCCGCGCCTCCGACTGGCGGCCCGGAAGCGTCTGGGCCGGATGGCTGGAACCCGATCAGGCGGCACTGCTGCCCACGCAGGCGTGGCGCGGATGCCGCGGGGCGGCACTGACCGTGGCCCGGCTGAAGTCCTGGTCCGCCGTGACGAGTGCGGACGGCACGCGCACGGACCTGGAACCGGTCGTGGAACTGGCCGACGAGGCATCGCTCGCCGTCGAGCTGCTCGTCGGAGCCCCGGGGGTCGGCGCCGACGAGACCAGGGCCACTGCCAAGCGGCTGGCGTCCGGCCCGGGACCGCGACTCGCGGGACTGAGCCCCTTCCGGCTGCGTGCCGCGGACTGCCACGACGTCCCCGAGTCCTGGGACGGGCTGCCGCTGACGCGGGCCGTCACGGGCCATGATCTGGCGCGTTGGGACCGGTTCAGCGCACCGGACACCCTCGGCGAGACCGATCGTGACGCCGTCCTCGGCGCGCTCAACGCCGAATTCGGCGCGGAGACCGACCTGTATCCGGGCCGGTTCGCGTGCTGCGTCCTCGCCCACACGGCCCCCGCGCCGGTGTGGGAACCGTCCGCCGTCGTCGTCGCGGACGAAGGCGAGGGACCGGACGGCCAAGGGCCCGGTTCCTTCGTGGTGAACCTGAGGACGGGAAGCGCCTTCCGGCTGCATCCGAGGCTGGCGCCCGTCGTCGAGCGGCTGGCATCGGGCGACGCCACCGTCCTGGACCGGCTGAGCGACACGACCCGTACGAAACTCTCCGGCCAACTGGTCCGGGCTGGTGTGATGCGGAGGGCACAGTGAGCCGACGATGGTGCATCGGACGGGAGTTCATCCTGCGCCATGCGGGCATGCCGTTCGACTGGCTGGAGGAACTGGGGGCTACGAGTTCCCTGCTGGAACTGGCGGACCAGGTCCTCGATCACGAACGCACCGTGCTGGAACTGGTGGACGCCCGCTTCGCGGGTCGGCGAAACCAGGAGATCCGGGCCGATGTTCAGCGCGGACGCGTGCGGCAGCTGCTGAAGTCGGCCGGGCCCGGCTGGTCCGAGGCGGTAAAGGCCTGGGAGCGGGCGCGGCAGCGCTACGTCCTCGCCTACCAGGTGGCCGACGAGGAGGCCGGCAGGCGACTGCGGGACCTGCTGGCGACTCCCGAGATCTCGGAGGCGGTGTTCCTGTCCAACCCGGACGCCTACCGCAACATGCTGCTGCCGCTCCTGGCACACGACGGTCCGCTGACGTCCCGCCGGCGCCGGGTGCGCCGGCAGATGTACACGTACGTGCAGCGGTTCTGCGCGAAGAACGAGACGGTCAGCTTCTTCGGACCGATGGCCTACGGTTCGGTGCGTGCCGGCGACGGAGCCGAACTGCGCGCCGACGTCACCCGCACCCGGAAGGTCTTCTTCTCCCACTGGGCGGCACGAGCGCTCAGCACCGCCATCGCCCGGGATCCCGGGATCCTGCCGCATCTCGCCTTCCACTCCACCGGCCGTGGCGACCGGTCCGAGGAGCCGCTGCTGTCCCTGGTCGCCCCGGAGGGCACCGTGTTCCGCGATCTGGTCCTGGCGGCGGGACAACCGGCGCGGGACGTGGCCCGGACGCTGATGCGTCTGGTGGCCACCGAGGCCGTCACCATCGGCCTCGGCGGTGGCGAATACGACCTGTACCCGCTCACGACCCTGAGCGAGCAGCTTGCCGCCCTGCCGGCTTCACCCGCCCGTGAGCGGTGGCTCGGCCGTCTGGCCGAACTCTCCCGTCTGCTCCGCGATCTGGCCGAGCAGCCGCTCGAGCGCAAGGCCACGACAGTGGACGCGCTGGAGCAGCTGTTCACGGGCATCACCGGCAGGCCCGCGCGCCGCGGCGCGGGCGCCCCCTACGCCGATCGCGCGGTGTTCTTCGAAGAGTGCGCCTCCCCCTTCTCCCTCGCGCTCGGCGCCGAACTGATCCGGCGCTGGGAGGAGCAACTCGCACCGGTGATGGAGGTGTGCGTGGCGCACGGCCATGCCACACAGGCCGCGGCGACGGCCGCGGTCCGTGACGCTTTCGCGGGCGGCCCCGGCAGGCCCGCCGTGGAACTGGATCTCCTTGACTACGCGACCCGCGCGGCGGAGAACCGGGCCGACTCCACCAGCACGTTCCAAGCGACGCATGCCCCGAGCTATCCGGGCGCCGCTTGGCGTTGCGAGGTGGAGCGGCTGACCGCGGAGGCCAAGGCTCTGGACGGGGACCGGTACGCGGTCGTCGACCTGTGCCCGAGCGCGGCGGACTCCTCGGACCTCGACGCCGCCGCGCTCGTGCTCTCCCGTGCCCACCACCACCTGCTGGTCCACAGCTGGCTCGGGACCATGCACCCGGATCCGGAGCGGCTCGGCGCGGACGCCGCCGCGTGGACCGCCGAGCAGGACGACGCGGTCGTCGGCCTGGACTTCGGCCGCCGCAACAAGGGCTACTACCGCTTCCCCGGACCCGAGGTGGCGATGCGCCCGCCGACGTGGACCGACCACGGCCGCGAGGACCTGATGAAGCCGGAGGACCTACGGGTCTCCATCACACCCGACGCCATCACCCTCCGGGACCCGCAGGGCCGGCCGGTGACCGCCTACGTTCCGCTGAGCGACTTCGTCAAGTACGCACCGGTCGCCGCCCTTTCGCACCCGCAGGTGCTGCATCCGAGCTTCGCCGCCGACGGCACACAGCCCGAAGTCCAGGTCGGTTCCGTGGTGTTGCAGCGCTCCCGGTGGCAGGTTCCGGCCGGTGCGCTGACCGTTCCGGAGCCGTCGGCGCGGTTCCTGGAGCTGCGGCGGCTGGCCCGCCGCACCGAAGGCCGCTTCGTGTTCTGCCGCAGTGCCCACGAACGCAAGCCGTACCTGATCGACCTCGCCTCGCCACTGGCCGCCGACCTGATCAGCCATGTGGCGCGCGGCGCCGACGAGTTGGGCGTCGAGCGGATGAATCCGGGACCCGAGGGACTGTGGCTGCGGGACGCCGAAGGCAGGCGGTACACCAGCGAGCTCCGGATGCAGATCATCGGCAGGAGCGAGCGGGCATGACGCACACGACGCTCTTCGCCGAGCACTCCCTGCGCCTGCGCACCGACGTCCTGCCCGATGGCACGACCACCACCGAGCAGTTGTCGGCCCGGGGCATGAGCATCGAGCGGCACCTGGGCGAGGGGTTCACCGAACACCGCTTCGCGGATGACGACGATCTGCTCAAGTACAGGCACCACGATGTCGGCGCCACTGCCGCCGAGAGGATGCGCCAAACTCAGGACAGGCCCGTGTTCTCCGTCACGGCCGGACTCCACACCGCACTCGCCGCGATCGCCGCCGAGACGGGCGCCGGGCTCACTCTCGGCGTGGCCCAGCAGCATGTCGCCGCGGGCGGCCCGGAGCAGGTGCGGGCCACGGAACGCATCGTCACGACGGTGGAGATACGGCTGACGGGCCAGGACGGGCGCGTTCACGCCCGGTCGGTTCTGTGCGACCCGCCTGGGGAGGTGCACGGGGTGGCGCCGCTGAGGGCAGCGGTGGCGGGGACGGCCGACGCGATGCGCGAGAGGCTTGTGCTGCCCCTCGCCGACGAACTGCCGGACGGCGCCGACCTCGTGCTGCTTCCCGGCCTCGCGGGGGCCTTCTTCCACGAGATCGTCGGCCATCCCATGGAAGCCGACGTCGTCGCCTCGGGCACCAGCTATCTGGGGGCCCGTGCAGGGCAGCGCGTGGCTCCGCCGTGGCTGTCGGTCATCGACGGCGGTCAGGTGGCGCAGCGCGGCTTCCGCAGCTCCTTCGACGACGAGGGCACTACGTGCCGGACGGTCCGTCTGATCGACCACGGCACCGTGGGTCCGCCGATGACGGACCTGGCCCTCGCCGGCCGCCTCGGCACACCCGGCTCGGGACACGGGCGCCGGCAGAGCTATCGGCACCCGGCCATCCCGCGCATGACCCATACGGCCGCCCGGATCGAGCCCGCAACCGAGCTCGAGCGGCCCGTGGGCGACTGGATCGCACCCTATGGGTTGCGGCTGGACACCATGAACATCGCCTCCGGCGCCTTCGTGTTCCGCGCCCCCTTCTCCCTGCTGCACCGCGCCGACGGCAGCGTCGCCAGGCTCGGCCCCCTCCAGGTGACGGGCAACGGGGCGACGGTGCTGGCGGGCCTGCGGCCCTACGACCACCGGGTGGAGTCCTATCTACGGGCCACCGGCGGCTGCGGGAAGCTCGGGCAGTTCCCTGTGCTGGTGTCGTTCGCCAACGCGGGATTCCGTCTCCCCGCGGGACTGGTCGGTCTGCGGGCGGTGGCCCATGCGTGAGTTGCGCGTACGCGCCTCCGGTCTCCTCACCCCCGCCCCCGGCGGGCCCCGGCTCACCGTGTCACTGGACACGCTGCGGCTGGATCGCGACACCCGCGGACGGGTCACCGGTTCCCGGCGGGTCGGCGAGCCCGTCGCACAGGAGGCCGCCAAGGACACGAGGCTGCTGCTCACCGAAGCCGCCGCCCGGGCAGCGGCGGCGAGGGCCGGGCTTCAGAGCGCGGTCGCGACGGTCCGCCAGTGGCACGGTGCGGACGGACTGCCGCTGGCGCGGCGAACCGAACTGCTGGCCCGTGTCGAGACCGCCGACGGCCCCGTCCTCCTCGGCACGGCCGCCTACGGTGAACCGTCCGCGCTGGTGGAGTCGCTCCCCTGGGACGAACTCGCAGCGCCGGCAGAGCAGTCGGACACAGCAGCACCGCCGGACGACTGGCGGGAGAGGCCGCTCGTGCTCCACCCTTCCCCCGCGGCCGTGCTCATCGCCGGCACGGCCTTCTCCCTGACCTCGCGCGGCGGCCGGGCCACCGCCCACCGGCTCGCCGGCCGCCGCGCACTGCCGCCACTGACCCTGCGCGATCTGCCGTCGCCTCCCGCCGAGAACGGTTGCGACGATCTCGGCAACCCGGCACACGGCACGACGCTCGTGGACGCCGGACGGATCTGTCCTCCGTCCCCGCTCGACGAAGACATCCCGATTGGTCGCGCGGTCTGGGACCACGACTCCGCCGCCTTCCGGCCGCCGCAGCTGATCCGGCTCGAACTCAGTGGCCCGGAGGCTGTGCCGCCACCGCACGCTGTCGAACTCATGTGGTGCGTCGAAGGACTTCAGCGCTACCACTCCGACGGCACCGTACGCCTTCAGTGCCTGGCCAGGACTGCTGACCGGCCCGGCGTCCGGTTCTCCGTCGTACTGCGGGGCAAACCCGTCCATCTGCTGCGCCAGGCCCGCGGTCTGGCCGGCCCTCCCATGGCTGTCCACAGCGACAGCGACGTGACCACCCGCTCGCTGGTACTCGCCGGCGCAGCCGAACTGGAAGGTGCAGGACATGCCGTCGTCACCGTCATCACTCCCTGACTTCGCGCTCGTCGGCGGCGGGCTCGTCGGCGCGTGCCTGGCAGAGGAACTGAGCAGCCGGGGCGCGTCGGTTCTGGTGCTCGATTCCGGCACCGAGCCGGGCCATGCCACCAACCGCGCCGCCGGAGTGGCGGTACCTTCGCTGCGCTATCTCGGCGACCGGGAGTTCTACGACTGGCTGCGGACCGCCAAGCGGGATCTGGACGCCGACATGGCGCGACTGGAGCCGGAGTACGGCGCGTTCGGCGTCGCACGGCCGATCCTGCGTGCGCTGCGCGAGACCGATGCCACCACGTACGGCGAGGTCCTGGATGCGATCGGAGTCGGCGCCTGGGTCGACGGTGACGAGCTCGCCTCCGCTGCTCCGGGTCTGAAACTGCCTCCGAGCCGACGCTATCTGCTCGACGAGGACGGGCTGATGATCGACGGCCGCAGGTATCTGGACTCCGTCCGACGCCGCTGTCTCGACCAGGGCGTCACCTGGCAACAGGGCTGCACCGTACGCGAGGTGAGCGCGGAACAGGCGGCGGTCGCGGTCCGCACCGACGGCGGGACGGTCCATGCCGACCGGGTCGTGATCACCGCCGGCGCCTGGAGCTCCGGCAAGGGGCTCGCCGAGTCCACCGGAATCCGGCCGCAGCGCGGCCAGATGGCGGTCCTGCGCACCGAGGAGAACCTGAGCTGCATCCTGTCCTCCGCCTACTACCTCGCCCCCGGTGTCGGTGACGACATCATCGTCGGGGCCACCGAGGAGGACGCCGGCTTCGCCGATCACGTCACCACCGAGGGCATCGGCCATCTGTTGAGGTTCGCGACCACCGCCATGCCCGGGCTCGGCGATTCCGTCCCCGTGGAACTGCGCGCCGGGCTGCGGCCCGTCTCCGGCACCGGCCGCCCCCTGGTGGGGGCCCTGCCCGGTCACGAGCGGATCTTCGTCTCGGCGGGCCACGCCGGCCACGGGCTGCTCTCCGCGCGATGCACCGGCAAGGGCCTGGCGACCGGGCTGGTCGATGACGACTGGGACGCCCTGCCCTACAGCATGTGCCCCTCCCACGCGCTGGACGGTGCCGCGTGATGCGAGTCGACCATGTGATCCTCGGCGCGCGGACCATCGAACCGCTGCGTGAACTGCTCTGGGAGCGGTACGGGTTCGGCGTCACCGACGGCAGTCCCAATCCGGACGGCACCGCGAGCTGGGTCGTGCCCTTCGACACGCCGGAGGTTCAGTATCTGGAGCTGCTGGTCACGGACGACGAGCGGAAGCTGGCTGAAAGCGGCTTCGGGCAACTGTTCCTCGACCGGACCGCGGACGGGCCGGCCTTCCTCAACTGGGCCGTCCTCACCGAGGACATCGAGTCCACCGCTCTCCTGGTGGAGCAGGTCACCGGGGTCGATCCCGATCTGATCCACGGCGAGTCCGTACGCGCGGACGGCGGCCGTGTGCCGTGGGCCGAGGCCGCGTTCGAGCTGTCGTGGTGCAGCCGGGTGCTGCCGTTCTTCCTGGCCTACGGCGGCACCGAGACGCGTGCGGCCCGGGTGGCGGGCGACCTCAAGGCCGCCGGACACCGGGTGTGCCCCGTCTCGTTCAAGCAGGTGGTGACCGGTCCCGCGCAGCAGCAGGAGTGGGTGCGGCGGTGGCCCGGACTCGCAGGGCTTCCGGTCAGCGTCGATCCCGCGGCAGGTCCGGGGATCGCCGCGGTGCACATCGACACCGCCGAGGGCGAGACCGTGGTGCGGCTGCCGTGACCCGCGAACGACCGGTCCCTCGGCGGGTGGGGGGCTCCCCGCCGGCGGGCCGTACGATCCGGGCCGTCCGCGGCCCGCACGTCGCCGAAGGTGGTGGGCGGCGGGAGTGCTCGCTCCCGGGCCGCCCCACGCGAACGGCCGCCGGACGATCCCTATGCCAGGATCTCGCCCCTGCTCAGCCGCTCCCGGTGCAGTGTCAGCAGCCTTTCCCTCGTCTCGTCGTCCTGGGCGGCCTGCGCCGCGGTCCAGGCGAGCGCGAGGGCGCCCTGGACGAGTGCCCGGTCGGCGCCGGGCGCCACACAGGCGGCGGCGAACTCCGGCTGGTGATTGACGGCGTCACCGCTGTCGATACCGATACTCGGGTGCAGGCTGGGCAGGGCCCGGCTCACGTTGCCCATGTCGGTGCTGCCCGTGGGCATCGTGTGCTCCTCCTCCCGGGACACCAGCGGCCGGCCCAGTTCCGTGGCCGCCGCCCGGTACGCCTCGGACAGGAACGGGTCATGCACCAGCTCGGCGTACGCGGGTGTGGCGAGGACCTCGTGCGTGCAGCCCGTGGCCACGGCACCGCCCTCGAAACATGCCCGGACGCGGGCCTCCAGGCGCCGCAGGGACTCCATGTCGGCGGCGCGCAGGTTGTAGAGGGCGCTGGTGTGGGCGGGCACCACGTTCGGCACCTCGCCGCCGCGGGTGACGATGCCGTGCACCTGCTGTCGCGGCTCGAAGTGCTGGCGTCCCACGCCGACGGCGACTTCCGCCACCGTCAGCGCGTCGGCCGCGTTGACACCCAGGTGCGGGGCGAGGGCGGAGTGCGACTCCCGCCCGGTGTAACGGACTTCGAGTTCCACCAGGGCCAGCGGGCTGGGCGCGCAGTTGTCCTCGGGGGCCGGATGGACCAGCATCGCCATCGAGACCTGGTCGAAGACCCCGGCCTCCAGCAGCGTTATCTTGCCACCGCCCTCCTCCTCGGCCGGCGTTCCGATCACGACGACCGTGAGGTCCAGTTCTTCGGCAACGTCGCGCAGAGCCAGCGCGGCGCCCACCGAGGACGCGGCGATGATGTTGTGCCCGCAGGCGTGGCCGAGCCCCGGCAGCGCGTCGTACTCCGCGCACAGTCCCACAGCCAGCGGTCCGTTCCCGAAACGAGCGGTGAAGGCGGTCTCCAGACCCCCGACTCCCCGCTCGACCTCGAATCCCTCGGCCCGCAGCAGATCACTCACCTTGGCCGCACTGCGGTGTTCCTGAAACGCCGTCTCCGGTTCGGCGTGAATACTCCTCGACAGGGCGAGCAGCTTTTTCTCGGAATGGTTCACGGCATCGCCGCAGCGACGCATCGTCCGGGGCGAGATCATCATCCGCATAGTTTCCTCCGGGATATCGGGAACAGGCTCGCCGGAATCTGCGCGAGTCCTCTATTTCCTACCGGAGCCCGCGCCAAAAAGCGATACCAGTCAGGAGATTTGACATGACATCACTGACCTGGAACGTGCGGGCGGGAAATGGAGAACTCTCTGTCGAGACCATGCCCTGGTCGCTGCTGCGCGCGACCGGATTCCCCGCCCGGCTCCTGGACGGACTCGCCGCCGTCGAGCTCCTCGACGGCGCCGCGGCGGTACTCGACGCGGAGAGCGACTTGGCAACGGAGCGCGCGCACTTCTTGGACCAGTGCTGGCCGGGACTGCGTGAAGCCGTACGCGGCATCGAGCCGCGCCAGCGTTCGCTGCGGGCGCTGCAGAGCTGCCGCCGAGCGGTCGAAGAGGGCGCGCCGCTGGACGAGCGCGGTGCGGACATCCTCACGGCAACGGGGATGCCGGACTGGGCACCGCGGTGGAACGCACTGGTCACCGCCCATCGGCAGCAACTGGCGGCCACACGCTCCGCGTTCGACGCGGGCGTGCACCGGGCCCGCCTGCGTACGGCGGAGGCCGCCGGACTCGACTCGTTCCAGCACGCCGTGTTCGTGTCGAACCCGGCGTTCCACCACGCCGCTCTAAAGACCCCGCCGCTGGCCCACCGAGGCTGGGCCGAGGCGGAGACGGAGAGCGGCCTGCCGCGCGGTCTGCGTCGGCGCATCGACACCCTGCACCGGTATCTGCGCCGTTTCACCACCAAGTGCGAGACGGTCTCGTTCTTCGGCCCGGTGCTGTTCAACCGGCTGCGCCCGGAGCAGGAGCAGGCCGTTGTGGTCGGTCCGCCCGGCCGGGAGAAGGCCGTCGTGGAGGCGAGTGCCTGGCTCGTGGAGCAGCTACGGGAGCAGGCGGCCACGACCGTGCCGTTGACGCTGCAGCACGCCTGGCCCAGCCCGCTGTTCCGGCAACCGGATGCGGCCCCTGTCCTGGAGCGGGCGGTCGACGGCCGCCGGTTCAAGGTCGCCGCGCCCGCGCTGGCCCTGTGGCGCGCGGCATCGGCCCGCCCCGGCAGCCGCATGGACGCGCTGCTGGCGGCGGCCGGTGCGGCCGAACAGTCCGACGAGGACGCGGCGAGGCTGGTATCGGCGCTGGGTCCCGCACTGACCGTCTCGCCCTGGCGGCTCCCCTCCACCGAGCTGCACGCGCTGACCAGGCTCGCGGCCGAGCACCCCACGCCCACGGTCCTCGAACTCGCCGAGGCCCGCGACAAGTACGCGGAGGCCGGCTGGCCGCAGCGCGCCGGGCACCTGGCCGCGGCGCAGTCGGCCAGCGAACAGGCGGGCGGAGCAGTGTCGCGCAGCAGCGGAGAGCACTACGCCGACCGCGAGCTGTTCCACGAGGACAGGTCGAGCCCGCTGAGCGAACGGGTCAGCTTCGGGGAACCGGTCATCGACCGGTTCCGCCAGGTCACCGAGGCCGTCTTCCCGCTCGCCTACCTCGCGGCCCTGCTGGCGCGCGACGACGCCCGCGACGCGCTGCGCGCAGTGCTGCAGGGCGCACCGGCTCCGCTCGCGACCCTGGCGGTACGCGAGGTGCCCGGGCGTACGGACCGACGTGACCGCCTCGACGCCGTACTTCGCGATCTTGTCACTGAGGCCGTCGAGGAGGCGAGCCCGGGCGGCCACCGTCCGCCCGCCGTCGAACTCGGCTCACGCCGACTGGAAGAGGCCCTCGCACCGCTGTGGAGCACCGTCTCCTACGGCCCGCGGGACGCCTGCCTGCCCAGCCCGGACCTGATGGCCGCAGGCCCCGATCCGGCCACCGCCACATGGGTGCTGTCGGAGATGCACGACGACTGCAGCTCCGTCTTCGGCGGTCTCGAGCAGCCGCTGCACAGCGATCCCGACGGGCTCTGGGCCGACTTCACCGAACGGGTGGGGCGCATCATCCCGCCCCACACGGCCGCGACCATCGTCGCGCGCAGACGCAGCGCCCATGTCACCCCTGAACTGCCCGGCGTGGCAATCGAGCTGAGCGGCATGTCGGGCAAGGACCGAGCCGAAGTGGTGCCCATGGCCGAGGCCCTGGTGCCGCCATCCGGGGACGCGGTGATCGTCGGCGGACAGCGGCGGCTGCTGTACCCGGGAGACCTGTCGTCCACGCTGCATCGGGCGCTCTCCCGGCCCGCTCTGGTACCCGTTCCGGTCGACCTCGGCCCGTACACGCCCAGGATCCTGGTGGAAGGGGTCGTCCTGCAGCGCGCCCGATGGCGGCTGTCCGTTCCGGCGAAGGCGGGCGACCCGTACGGGCGGTGGCTGGCGGTCCAGCGGCTGCGGGCCGCGCACGGACTTCCACGCCACGTCTACGTGAAACACCCGGCCGAACCCAAACCGCTGTACGTCGATTTCGCCGATCCGCTGTCGGTGCTCGACCTGGCAGCACTTCCCGAGGAAGAAATCGTCGTGTCCGAAATGCTGCCCACCCCCGACGAATTGTGGTGGCGGGTGGAGGACCAGCCGCACTGTGCCGAATTCCGTATCGGCTGCCTGGTGCGGCCACTGCCGAACAACCCATGAATCGAAGCAGCCGAATGCCGGTGCCGAGGGAGCCGCGAATCGGCGGCCATGGATCGAGACCCGCGACATGGCTCGTGCAACCCATCGGTGAAACAAGGAGAAAGCCCATCATGGCCAACGACATCCGCATCACCGGCTTGACAGGGGACGTCTGCGACGAGTCCGCCGAGCGGCGCGGGCCGGTGGGCCAGGGGCTCTTGTGCCCGCTCGGCAGGTTGGTCACCGATCTGCCGGACCTGCAGCCCGGCGGGCCCGTGCTCGACATCCGCTGCGGCGCCTGCCTGCTCCCCGTCGCCGGCGCCGACATGGTCCTGTTCCTGCTGCCCCTGCCGCAGCAGGCGCAGTCCTGCGTCGAGAGCCTGTGGAATGCCGTCCTCGGGCTCGGCGACCCGCCGGTCGACGAGCGAGCAGCGGCGGCTGCCTTCCGGGCGGCCGGCCTCCGTCATGTCGAGAGCCGGCAGGTCTCTGCGAGGTCCCGGTTCGGGACGATCGACGGCTGCCTGTCGTGGGCCTGGGCGGTGATGGCGCACATGCAGGGGGACCTGGTGCCTCCGGAGGTCGCGGCCGAATCGACCGCTGAGGCGCGCGAGGCCCTCAAGGCCCTCGCCGACGCCGACGGCTCCCTGGAGTTCTCCTGCCCGGCCAGGACCGTTCTCGCCGTCCGTTGACGGCCCGGCACATCTGCCGCCCAAGCACTGAGTACGAAGCCGAGAGGTTCGATCACATGCACGCTGAGTTGATCCGCCCGCTGTCCGAGTTGCTGCGCGGCCATGCCGACCGGATCGGGGACAAGGCCGCCTTCACCGACGCCCGGCGAAGCGTCAGTTACCGCGAACTGGAGTTGCGGACCTCGCGGCTCGCCGGGCATCTGGCCGCCCTGGGGCTGGAGCGGGGCGGCCGCGCGGCCGTATTGACGGGCAACACCGTGGAGGCCGTGGAGAGCTGTCTCGCCGTGATCCGCGCGGGCGGTATCACAGTGCCGCTCAACCCCCAGGCGTCCGACGCCGAACTCGCCCACTTCCTCGACGACAGCGGGCCGACCCTGGTGCTCTGCGACCCACCGCGCCTCGACCAGCTGCTACGGGTGCTGCGTCCCGGGCGGCCCATGCCTCGGATCATCGTGACCGGCGAGGCTCCGCCGGAGCACGCACCCGAGGGCACGGCCGCGTACGAGACCCTCGCGAGCACCGAGCCCGAGCGGTCGGCCCCCGAGGAGAATCCGCTCGACGACCCCGCGTGGATGCTCTACACATCAGGCACTACAGGCCGCCCCAAGGGTGTTCTGTACTCCCTGCGCAGCTCGTTGTGGCTGGTGGCCTCCTGCCACGTCGGAGTGTTGGGGATGTCTCAGGACGACCGGCTGCTGTGGCCCATGCCGCTCTTCCATGGGCTCGGCCAGAACCTGTGTGTCATGGGGGTGACGGCCGTGGGTGCCAGCGCACGGCTCATGAGCGGTTTCGCCTCCTCCGAGGTACTGGACGCCCTGCACGAGGACGCGGTGACCTTCCTCGCGGGCGTGCCGACGACGTATCACTATCTGCTGGACCGCGCCCACGAACAGGACATGGGCCTGCCCGCGCTGCGGCTGGGCTTCGTAGCGGGCTCCGCGAGCGGCGCCTCCCTCGGCGCCCGCTTCGAGGAGACCTTCGGTGTCCCGCTCGTGGACCAGTACGGCTCCACCGAGACCGGCGCGATCACCTCGAACCGGCCCGCCGGAGACCGCGTCGCCGGATCGGCCGGACTCCCCGTGCCCGGCGTGGGCATCCGCCTGGTCGACACCGCATCCGGCGCCGAAGTGCCGACTGGAGAGGAGGGCGAGGTGTGGGTGAGCGGCCCCGCTCTCATGCTCGGCTACCACCGGCAGCCCGACACCACTTGCGACGTAGTGCGCGACGGCTGGTACCGCACCGGTGATCTGGCGCGGCAGGACGCCGCCGGGCATCTGACCCTGACCGGCCGGCTCAAGGAGCTGATCATCCGCGGCGGCGAGAACATCCACCCCGTCGAGATCGAGGAGGTCCTGCACGGCGTCCCGGGTGTGGCCGACGCGGCGGTGGGCGGCGAGCCCCACGACGTGCTCGGCGAGGTACCCGTGGCGTACGTGGTGCCGGGCCCGGACGGCCTGGACGCCCAAGGGCTCTTCGCACACTGCCGCGAGCACCTGTCGTACTTCAAGGTGCCCGAGAAGGTCTACGCCGTCGACCGCATACCCCGGACCGCGGCCGGGAAGATCACGCGCCATCTGCTGGCGGATGCGGATCGCCGACTCCTCGCTGCGACGACCACCGCCGACCCCGGCACGGGAGCGAGCGGGACCGAGCCGGGCGACGCGGCCGAGTGGGCGCGGCGACTGGCCGGCATGTCACCGACCGAGCGGAACCGGACCGTGCTGGACCTGGTCCGGGCCGAGGTGGCCGCGGCCCTCGGGCTCGAGTCTCCCGAACAGGTCGCGCCGGCCCGGCCGTTCGTCGACCTGGGGCTCGGCTCCCTGGCCGTCGTCGCGGTCGGCCGCAGGGTGTGCACCGCGCTCGGGCTGCGGCTGCCGGCGACCGTGGTGTTCGATCACCCGACGTCGGCAGCGCTCGCGGACCGGCTGGTCGCGGAAGTGACCGGCTCCACCGGCACACGCGTACCGTCGCCTCACCCGGACTCGCAGGCCGACCGGCCCGCCGGTGACGACGAACCGATCGCGATCATCGGCATGGCCTGCCGCTACCCCGGAGGGGTGGAGTCCCCGGAGCAGCTGTGGGAGCTGATCGCCCAAGGACGCGACGCCACCGCGGAGTTGCCCGGCGACCGGGCCTGGCGTCCGGAGACGTTGGTCCACCCCGACCCCGACCATCCCGGCACCACCTACGCATCCCGCGGCGGCTTCCTGACCGATCCGGCCGGCTTCGACGCCGGATTCTTCGGCATCAGCCCGCGAGAGGCGACGGCCATGGACCCGCAGCAGCGGCTCCTGCTGGAGATCGCCTGGGAGGTGTGCGAACGGGCGGGTATCGATCCGACGAGGCTCGCCGGCTCGCAGACCGGCGTCTTCGTGGGCTCCAAGGGTCAGACGTACAGCACACTCGCCGCGCCCGGCTCCGAGTACGAGGGATACCTCGGCTTCGCCACCTCCGGCAGTGTGATGTCGGGTCGCGTGGCCTACACCCTGGGCCTCCAGGGCCCGGCCATCACCGTGGACACGGCGTGCTCCGCCTCGCTGGTGGCACTCCATCTGGCCTGCCAGTCCCTGCGCTCGGGCGAATCGCGGCTCGCGCTCACTGGAGGGGTGACGGTGATGGCCACTCCCGACGACCTGATCACCTTCAGCAGGCAGCGCGGGCTGGCCCCGGACGGCCGCGTCAAGGCCTTCGCCGAGGCGGCGGACGGCACGGCCTTCGGGGAAGGCGCGGGCATCCTGCTGCTGGAACGGCTTTCGGACGCGCGCCGCGCCGGCCACCAGGTGCTCGCCGTGATCCGGGGCAGCGCCGTGAACCAGGACGGCGCGTCCAACGGGCTCACGGCGCCCAACGGACAGGCCCAGCAGCGGGTGATCCGCCAGGCGCTCGCCAACGCCCGCGTGACCCCCGGCGAGGTCGACCTCGTCGAGGCCCATGGCACCGGGACCACCCTCGGCGACCCCATCGAGGCGGAGGCCATCCTGGCCACCTACGGGCAGGGCCGGTCCCCCGGCCGTCCGCTGTGGCTGGGATCCGTCAAGTCCAACATCGCCCATACGCAAGCCGCGGCGGGCGTCGCCGGCGTCATCAAACTCGTACAGGCGATGCGGCACGAGGTCCTCCCGGCGACACTCCACGTCGACGGGCCCTCCCCGCACGTCGACTGGGCCTCGGGCGACGTGCGCCTGCTGGCCGAGTCCCGGCCATGGGCCGCTGGTGAGCACCCCCGGCGCGCCGGCGTGTCGGCCTTCGCCATCAGCGGCACCAACGCCCACGTCGTGCTGGAGGAAGCACCGTCCCCCGCCACTCCGGTCGGTTCCACGCGGGCTCACTCACGGCCCTCGGGCGCCGTGCCCTGGCTGCTGTCGGCCAGGTCGCCCGCCGCCTTGCGCGAGCAGGCTCGACGGCTGGCGTCCTTCGTGCGCTCGGCACCCGAGCACGGTCCTGCGGAAGTGGGTCGTACCCTGGCGCTGTCCCGTGCATCCCTGGAGCACCGGGCCGCCGTCGTCGCCGACGGTACCGACGCAATGCTGCGCGGTCTCGACGCGCTCGCCTCGGGTGAGCCGGCGGCCGGGCTCACCACGGCGCTCGCGGAAGCTGCCCGGATTACCGCCTTCCTCTTCACCGGGCAGGGCTCCCAATGGACCGGCATGGCTCGCGAACTGCACGGTGCCTTCCCCGTGTTCGCCGATGCCCTGGACGCCGTGTGCGAGCACCTCGCTCCGCAGGTGCGCGAGGTGTTGCTGGCCCCCGTCGGCACGTCCCACGACGACCGCATCCACCGCACCGATCTCGCCCAACCGGCCCTGTTCGCCCTGGAGGTGGCCCAGTTCGCCCTGCTGCGCTCCTGGGGGGTGCGCCCCGACGCATTGGCCGGGCACTCCGTCGGTGAGCTGGCGGCGGCGCATGTGGCCGGGGTCCTCTCGCTCCCCGACGCCGCCGGGCTGGTCACCGCCCGCGGGGCATTGATGCAGGCGCTGCCCGAGGGCGGGGCGATGGTCGCCCTGGAAGCGGACGAGGAGGAGGTGCTGCCGCTGCTTCAAGGGCGCGAAACCCGGATGGGGATCGCCGCGGTCAACGCGCCCAGGTCGGTCGTCGTCTCGGGTGACGAGGAGCCCGTGGCCGCCGTGGCCGCCGCGCTGGCGGCCCGGGGCCGCAGGACCAGGCGCCTGACGGTGAGCCATGCCTTCCACTCCCCGCGCATGGACGCGGTGCTGGACGACTTCCGTACCGTCGCCCGCACGGTCGCCTACCGGGCACCGGCCCTCCCCATTGTCTCCACCGTGACCGGCGCCCTGGCGGGCGAGGAACTGCTGTCGCCGGAGTACTGGGTCGGGCAGCTCCGCTCCGCCGTCCGGTTCGCGCCCGCGGTACGAACCCTGCGCGCCCAGGGCATCGACATCCACGTCGAGTTGGGTCCCGACGCCGTACTGACCACACTGGCGCGCGACACTCTCGGCGACAGCGCCCACCTGGCTGTGCCGCTCGCCCGCGCCGACCGACCGGGCGCCGAGACCGCGGTCGCGGCCCTGGGCGCCCTGCACAGTGCCGGAGTCGCGGTCGACTGGGCGGCGTTCTTCGAAGACGCCGGTGCGGCCCCTGTCCCCCTGCCCACATACGCGTTCCAGCGCAGGCGTCACTGGCTGCCCACTGCCACGGCCGTCCCGACCACGCCGCCACCGGTGCCGACCCCCGCCGAGGACGTGGACGAGGCAGTCACCCCGGCCGCAAGGCTGCCCGGCGCGGCAGCCACTCTGGCCGACCGTCTCGCGAACATGGACGACGAGCAGCAGCTCCTGTACGTCATGGAGCAGGCCGCGACCCGGGTGGCGGCCGCCCTCGGACACGCCGACGCGAGCGACATCGATCCCGACACGCCGTTCCTGGACCTGGGCATCGACTCACTGACCGCCGTGGAGATTCGCAACCAGCTCAGCGACCTCAGCGGGGTGAACCTGCGGGCCACGCTCGTCTTCGAGCGCCCCACCCTGGCCGTCCTGGCCGACCACCTGCTGACCAAGATCCTCAGCGAGGCAAGCGCGTCAGGCGCCGCCGACGACGCGGTGGACTTCGCCGCCGAAGTGACGCTCGCGGACGACATCGTGCCGGCCGACGAGGTCGTCCGGGTGGCGGACAAGCCACGAGAGGTGTTCCTCACCGGGGCGACGGGCTTCCTCGGCGCCTTCCTGCTGCGCGACCTGCTGCGCACGACCCGGGCCACCGTGCACTGTCTGGTGCGCGGAGCCGACGAGGCGGAAGCCCTCCGACGGCTGCGGGACAACCTGGAGTGGTACGAGTTCTGGGACGACATCGACACCGATCGGCTCTCCGTGGTCGTCGGCGATCTCGCCGAACCCCTGATGGGGCTGGACCCCGAGCGGTTCGACGCACTGTCCCGCAGCGTTGACGCCGTCTACCACTCGGCGGCGACCGTCAACGGCTTGTACCCCTACTCGGCGCTGAAGGCGGCGAACGTCTCCGGCACCGAGGAGATACTGCGGCTCGCCGCCCGGCACCGGACCGTGCCCGTCCACCACATCTCGACCACCGGCGTGTTCGCCGCGGAGGCCGTGCCGGGCATGCCGCTGAGGGTGACCGACACACCCGGTCCGGCCGAGGCCCTCTCCTCCGGCTACCGGCAGACGAAGCTGGTCGCCGAGCAGATCATCGAGCTCGCCAGGGACCGGGGACTGCCCGTGTCCGTCTACCGGGTCGACGAGATCTCCGGTGATTCCGAGCGCGGTTTCTGCCAGACCCACGACTTCGTCTGGCTCAGCATCAAGGGCATCGTGCAGGCGGGAGCCGTACCCGCCGACCCGGCCGGCATCTTCCATCTGGTGCCCGTCGACTACGTCAGCTCCGCCGTCCTCAGGCTGTCCCTCGGCGAGTCCGCCGCGGGCCGCACCCACCACATCGCGAACCGGACGCATCTGCCGTTCTCCGAGATGACGGCGTCCCTGCGCTCGTTCGGCTACCGCCTCGACGAACTGGGCTGGGACGCCTGGGCCGAACGCATCCGGTCCGACCGCGACAACGCGATGGTGCCCCTGATCGACGGCTTCGAGTCGACCATCTACAGCGGCCGCAACCACTATCTGCCGATGGACACGGACGAGACGCGGAAGCTGCTGGCCGGGACGGGCATCGAATGCCCGCCGATGACCCAGGAACTCTTCGAGAAGTACGTCGGATTCTTCATCCGGGTCGGATACTTCCCGCCGCCCGAAGCCGAGATCGACGACACCGCGTCCACAGGGCTGCACCTCCGTGAGGCGAGGCCGGACGATCTGACGCGCATGGCCCGCATCTGCTTCGACTCCTACAACGCGTTCAACGCCAAGTTGAATCTGCCGCCGGAGTGGCCGTCCCTTGACGTGGTGACGGAGATGCTCCAGGACCGGCTGGCCTCGCCCGGGTGCCTCGGTTATGTGGCCGTGGACGACGGCGGCACGGTCGTGGGATCCAACTTCCTGGTCCTCGGCGAGTCCGTGGCGGCCCCGGGGCCGCTGAGCGTGGACCCGGCGGCCCAGAGCCGGGGGGTGGGCCGGCTGCTGATGGAGGCGGTGATCAGTGCGTGGGAGACGTCCGGCCTGGAGTCCTTCCGTGGCGTCATGGTGACCAACAACCTCGGCGCGTACCGGCTGTACTCCTCCCTCGGATTCATGCCGCGCGAGCAGTTGGCCCTCATCAGCGGCTACGCCCCGCCGACCCCGGCGAACATGGCCGGTTACGAGGTACGCCCGATGACCGAGGCGGATGTGGCCGTGTGCCAGGAGCTGTACAGGAAGGTCAACGGCCACGCGCGGGACCGGGAGATCCACATGGCCGCCAAGCGTGCCTTCGCCTGGTCAGCCCCGTACGTCGTGGTGGACCGGGAGACCGGTGACGTGGCCGGATATACGACGGGCCTGTCCGACCTCGGCCATCTGACGGCCCTGTCGGAGCCCGCGGCACGTGCGCTGTACGCGGGTGCCGGCGAGCTGATGCGCAGAGCCGCTCCCGATGGTCCGGCTCCGCGACTGCGCGTATCGGGGCGACTGCTGCCGGAGACCCTGCGGTGGGCGATGCGTATCCCCGGCCTGTCTCTTCTGCGGCTGGAGACGCTCATCGTCAGCGGCGACTACACGACTCCGGAGGCGGGGGTGTACTGCCCGGGGCTCTCCTACTAGACGGGTCGCCGGGTCGCCGCACTCGGCGGCTCCGGGCGGTCAGAATGATCACGTGACTGAACGTGTACGGGTCCCGTGAGATCGATGACGGCCGACGTGCGGGGGTACCGGGTCGGTGGGCGACCAGGCGGCGGGCCCAGATGATCCTGATGTCCGCGCAGCGCATGGACGTGGCGAAGGTCGCGGAGGTGACCTTCGCCGGCCCGGACCCGGTCCACGACGTGATCCACAGCACGAGTTCGGCCCGCGAAACCTCAAGCCCACCCGGGCCGACAGTGTGCCGAACACGGCGGCCGGACCGACGACCCTGGCGGCGGGCCCCCACCGCCGCCGCAGGGCGACCTACACGCGCCGGCACGGAGTCCGGCACCCGTTCGCCGCCTACGACCGGGCCAAGGACGAGCTCGTCCGGCGGAACACCCGCAGATACGCGCTGCCAGACCCCGCGTCTGCGGCGTGATCGGCCCTACGGGTCCTATGTGGCCGAGGTGCGGCGGCCGCCTCGGCGGTCGGAGCTGCGGCCGCCGGTCCCGGCAGCGCCGCCCGTGGCTCCGCCGGCCGCCGCCCGTCGGCCGGATCCTCGGCCGGCCTTGCCGGAGGCGGCGGCGGTCGCCGCACGGCTCGCGGACTGGCGGTCGGAACTGCGACCGCCCGCGCCGACGGCACCGCCGGTGGACCCACCGGATCCCGCCCGGCGGTCGGAGCCCCGGCCCCCCGTCCCGGTGCCGACGCCTGCCGCCGCTTTGGCCTCGCCGCCGTTTCGGCGTCGGCGGCCGGATCGCCCGTCGGGCTTGGTTCCGGTCTTCCGGTCCGGGCGGGACGCCGTCGGTGCCGCCGGCTGGGGGACCTCGATGGTGACGGCCACACCGGAAGGCTCGCGGGCGCCGGTGATGGTGGCCAGTTCCGCGTCGCCCGACTTGATGCGGGCCGTCCGAGGGCGGATGCCCGCGTCCGACATGAGCTGGGTGACATCCCGTTTCTGGTCGGGCAGGACCAGCGTGACCACGCTGCCGAAGCCGCCGGCGCGGGCCGTGCGGCCGCCCCGGTGGAGGTAGTCCTTGTGGTCGGCGGGGGGATCGACGTTCACGACGAGGTCGAGGTCGTCGATGTGTATGCCCCGGGCCGCGACGTTCGTCGCCACCAGCGCGGTGACCTGGCCGTTCTTGAACTGTTCCAGGGTGCGGTTGCGCTGCGGCTGCGAGCGGCCTCCGTGCAGTGCCGCCGCGCGGACACCGACGGCCAGGAGCCGCTTGGCGAGCCGGTCGGCGGACCTCTTGGTGTCGAGGAAGAGGATGACCCGGCCGTCACGGGCCGCGATGCGCGTGGTGACGGCCTTCTTGTCGGTCTCGTCCAGGACGTGGAGCACGTGGTGCTCCATGGTGGTCACCGCTCCCGCGGACGGGTCCACGGAGTGCACCACAGGGTCGGTCAGGAACCGCTGCACCAGGCGGTCGATGTTGCGGTCCAGGGTGGCCGAGAAGAGCATGCGCTGTCCGTCGGGCCGTACTTGCTGGATCAGCTTGGTGATCTGCGGCAGGAAACCCATGTCGGTCATCTGGTCGGCTTCGTCCAGCACCGTGATGCGTACATGGTCGAGCACGCAGTCCCCGTGTTCCACGAGGTCGTTGAGCCTGCCGGGAGTCGCTACGAGCACCTCGGCGCCGCGCCGCAGCGCACTTGCCTGCTTGGTGATGGACAGCCCGCCGACCACGGTGGCCAGCCGGAGGTTCACCGCCGTCGCGTACGGGGTCAGCGCGTCCGCCACTTGCTGGGCGAGTTCACGGGTGGGGACCAGCACGAGGGCGAGGGGTGCCTTGGGCTGTGCGCGCAGTCCGGCCGTGCGGGCCAGGAGCGCCAGCCCGAACGCGAGGGTCTTGCCGGAGCCGGTGCGCCCCCGTCCCAGCACGTCACGCCCGGCGAGTGAGTTCGGCAGGGTGGCGGCCTGGATGGGGAAGGGGGTGGTCACGCCTTGCGCGGTAAGGGTCTTCAGCAGCCCCGCGGGCATGTCCAGACCGGCGAAGTCCTCGACGGCGGGAAGCGCGGGTGTCGTGCTTTCCGGCAGCCGGAATTCCATTGGCGACGGCGCGGCCGGCGGGGGTGACGAGGCGCGTCGGTTCGTCTTCTGGGGCCTGCGGGACATGCGTTTGTTTACCTTCCTGGAAACAGCACAAACCGGGGTCCGCACCATGACGGTGCGGACCCCGGCAAGCGGATACGCGTCCGACGGTCAGGCGGGGAGGATGTTCTCCGCCTGCGGGCCCTTCTGGCCCTGCGTGACGTCGAAGGAGACGCGCTGGCCCTCCTGGAGCTCACGGAAGCCCTGGGTCGCAATGTTCGAGTAGTGGGCGAACACGTCCGGACCGCCGCCGTCCTGCGCGATGAAGCCGAAACCCTTTTCAGAGTTGAACCACTTCACGATTCCCTGTGCCATGACAATCTCCTTCAATAGGCAGAGGCCCCATCCGGAGATGCCGGAAACAACTAATGCGCCTGAAGGAGAAACATTCCCGTCAGGCGCACATAGGTTCATGGGTACCACAACTGCAACTCCGAAACCGTAGCACAGCTCGGCGGCCCGTGATGGATCATCGAGGCGCGCGCCGGGGTGTCCCGGCCGCCGCCCCCAACAGGGGTGGCCGAGGGCGATCGCTCCGCCTGACAGACAGCTGCATGCCACCCGCCGGGCCTGGCGACACCATGCCGCCCGGACCAGCATCCGAAGGCGGCGAGCGTTGCTGCAAGCGGCATGGAAAGTTTTCGATTGCTCCCCTGCAAGCGGAGTGCGAAGATTTTCCACAGATCGATCGCCACCGGTATCCCGCGGTCACTCTGGTGTCCACGGCGTTCCTGGCGCGACCGTCGTACCGGCGGCTCCCCGAAGGAGAAGCAGCACAGCATGAAGATCGGGATCACCGAGGTCGCGGCACGGGCAGGCGTCAGTGAAGCCACCGTCAGCCGGGTGGTGAACCGCCGGCCGGGAGTGTCCCGGAGCGCCCGCGCGAAGGTCGAGGAGGCGATGACCGAGCTCGGCTATCGGCGGCCCTCCCCCGGCCGGCTCGTCGCCGTGGTCACCGAGCACATCTCCAACCCCTTCTTCGCGGACGTCGCCGAGCGCATCGAGGCGGCCTTGGCTCCGCACGGACTGAAGACGGTCATTTGCCCCGCCTTCACCGGTGGGGTGCCCGAGGGCGACTTCATCTCGGTTCTCATGGGGCGCGGGCTCGCGGCGGTGGTGTTCCTGTCCATCAGCAACACGCTCGACAACGCGGACACCACTGCGTACGAGATGCTGCGGGACCGACAGATTCCCTATGTGGGGATCGACGGTCGGTTCGGCGACGGGGTCGCCGCTCCGGTGTACTCCACGGACAACCTGCAGGCGGCCGAACTGGCCGTGGCCCACCTCTACGGGCTCGGCCATCGCAGAATCGGCATGGTGTCCGGCCCGAAGGGCAATCAACCCGCGGATCTCCGCGTCTCCGGGTTCCTCAGGGCGATGGCCGAGCGGGGCATCAAGGACGCAGACCGCTGGGTGGTCCGCCAGTCGTACACGATCGAGGGTGGCCAGGCCGCGGCAGGCATGCTCACGAAGACGGGGGTGACGGCCATCGTGGCGGCCAGCGACTTCATGGCCCTGGGCGCCATCCGCGGCATCCGCCGCAGCGGCCTGAGTGTGCCCGGCGACGTATCGGTGGTGGGCTACGACGGCACCATGCTCACCGAGTTCGTCGACCCGCCGCTCACCACGGTCCGCCAGCCCGCCGACCGTCTGGCGGTGGAAGTCGGCCGCAGCGTCCGGGCGTTGGTGGCCGGGCAGGAAGTACCCACCGGGGAACTGCTGTTCGCACCCGAACTGGTGGTCCGCTCCACCACGGCTCCGCCTCCCCCGGGCTCGGCAGACGGGCAGGGCTGATCCCGCGCGGACCACGTCAGTCCTTGCGCACGGGTCCCGTCGAGGTGCGGCGTGCGCGCAGCAGCTCGTAGGTCTCGGTGTCCGCGCCCTCGAGGGTGTTCGACACCGAGAGGAAGATGACGGCCGCGATGCCCTTGTCAGCGATCGAGGTGATGAACTCGCGCTCCTGCACGCCGCCGGGGAAGGCGGGGCAGAGGACGGTCTTGAGGCCGTGCGGGGCGAGTGCCGACTCGATTCGTTCGGCGACGTCGGCGAAGAACGGGTTCGACACGTGCTCGGTCATCACGGCGACCAACTGGCCCTGAACGGGGCGTTCGTAGCCCAGCTCCGCCATCGCGCTCTCGACCGCGTCCCGTGTCCTCTTCGCCACGCCCTGCCGCCGGTTGACGACCCGGCTCACGGTCGCTTCGCTGACTCCGGCGCGAGCGGCTACCTCGACGATACCGACCTTCATGCACTCCCTTTCGTCGGGTGGCTCACGCACTTCTCCGGACAAGGGCCGGTCCCGTCCGCGGCACCGGCAGGCTGTGCGGACCGGGCGGGAGATCGATTCGGCTCCGCCCGATCATACGGCCGGACGAGCCGCGGACATTCCGTGAAATACGGACCCCCGTGCTCTCACGGCGGACAGGCTGATGAGCGGGACGCTAGCCCTCCGCCGTCGTGCTTGCCGTGTTTCAATGAAAACTTTCAGTTGGTCAGGCAGATCATGCCTGCCTGAACTGTTGAAAGCCTCCATGCCCGTTGCTAGCGTCCTCGCACCCCGACCCCGCCTCAGACTGGAGCCACCATGAGGTCGACCCGCCCCCGACGTCTGGGCCACATAGCCGCCCTCGCACTGCTCACCCCGCTCACCCCACGTCGCCGGCCTGGTCGGCGACGTGGGCGCATCTCCCTGAGCGTCTGTCCGCTGCTGTTCAGCGGCGGCGTCGGTACCCCGCCAGAAGGGCGCTGACGACCATGACAACCGCGGCGCCGGTGATCCACGTCCAGGTTGTGCTGCTGTCGGCCGGCTGGTGGGGCCGCGTCGGGGAAGCAGCCGACACCTTGGTCCGCTCACCAGGATTCGGCGGCGGCGTCACCGGTTTGGGGACGGTCACATTGCCTTCGCCATAGCCCAGTTCGGGAAAGGCGCTGCGTATCGTGATGCGCCACCGTCCCTCGGACAGCCGTTGCCGCGTGGTGAATCCGCCCGCGACATGGGGCACTTGCACCAGGCGCCATGGGCCGAGGGTACGTCCGTCGGGCGACTGCGCCGTGAGGGTACCGACCACGCTGTCGTCCACCGGATCCTTGTCGTTCTCATAGGTGGCCAGTGCCAGGACCTGCCCCGACCGGTCGAGTGAGACCCGGAAGGTGATGGTGTCGCCGTGCGGGGAAGCCGGATGAGCTCCGCCCACCACCACGACTCCGGCGAGCGCCGCGGCCACGGCTGCGGTCGATCCTTTCAGGCGCATCCCAGGCCCACCTCCTGGCGGCGTCCGGTGCGCTTGTCCGCGTTCACTGCACCTCCTTCGTGCGGAACGTCGCGGCGGGTCCCGGCTTGGTGGTGCCCTTCGGCGTGTGGGCGGTGACTGTGACCGTGTAGGCAGTGCCCGGCCACAGTGAGGTCAGGCTCAGCCGGAGCCCCTTCACATTGCCGAAGGAGCGTCCGTTGACTCGTACGGTGTAACGGTCCGCGGACGGGATGCTGCGCCAGCTCAGCACGGCCGAAGTGGCCTTCACCTGTGTGGCATGCGCTTGGGGCCCGGTTGATCCGCCGGTGCCGTTGTCCGTGTCCCCGCCTTTCGACAGGAAGGTGCTGTCGGCCACGTTCCAGTGGGTGGCCAGGTAACTACCGGGCTTCGGGGCGGTGTTGTAGTAGTCGTCGTGGTTGCAGTCCAGTCGGGCGTCCTTTGCACGGTCCGGGCACAGCACCTGCATGCGCGGGTGGAAGGGCTCGTCCGAGTAGCACATGATGTCCCACTCGTCCACGCAGTGGCCGCCCTTGCTGCTGTGCGGAGCACTGTCGTTGACGGCGCCGAGATTGTGGCCGAGCTCGTGCGCCGCGGTCTGACCGTTCCAGCAGCCGGCATCGACGCGTGCGTAGGAAGGGCCGAAGTTGCTGCGGTTGCCGGCGCCCGGCCGATCGTCTCCGGCCATGGTTCCGATGCCGCAGTACACCTTGGCGTCCGCAAAGATCAGGTACTTGCGGTCGCGCCGGTCGAATCCCTTTGCGCCCAGGGCCCGGTTCATCGAGTCGAAGCTCTGCAGGTCGGACGCCCCCACTTCGACGGCAGTCAGCGCCGCGTTGCAGCCCGAATCCGTAAGGAACCGGACGTGACGTGTTCCGCCGGTCTCCGTGGCACTGGCGTTGTAGATCGTGTCGGTGTCCGCGGCCCAGCGCTGGAAGGACGACTGGTACTGAGCGAGCCGGTTCTGGCCAGGAGCATGAACGTACAGGGCCTGAACCCTGTTGCCCGACTTCCCGTCACCGATGCACGGGACGGACGCCGCAGGCGCGGCGACTCCACTACTGGCTGCACGGGTTTCGCGCGGAGTGCTTCCGGAAGCATCCACGGGCGGGGTGTCCCTGCTGATGTCCACTCCCTTCGGTGCCGCGTCCGGACCATGGCTGCACTGACGGGAATCGCCCAGGCGGTACAGGCCGACGCACGCATCACCTTGCGGTGCGGGCCGCAGGCCCGTGTAGACCATCCCTCGGTCGGCGTCGTTCTTCGGGGGCTGGCCCAGCGGAGCAGGCTCTTTGGTGGGCGGAGCCGATATCCGTCCGCCGTGGGCCGAGCCCCGGGGTTTGTCTGCCGAGTCGGGGCTTCCTGCCATGGCGGCGTGGATGCCGACAGCCGCGGCGGCCAGACCCGCCAAGGTACTGAGAACCACGAGGAGCGCCCACGGTTTCTTCCTCCCGTGTTTGCGTGCGGCCTCTCTGCTCATGATGACTGTTCCTCCATGTGTCGTTGAAGGCGAGGGGACAGGCGGCGCTGTGCCATCGCGTGGACGGACCAGTCAGCGGCGGTCGGCCACGGATCGACCCATTTCGCGCCGGACAAGGGCGGGGGACGCCCAGGCGGGCGGGTCACTGTCCTCGCCAAGTAGCCGGCAGTCGCCGAATTGGGCGGGCGATCAGCCGGACATCGCCCAGCAGGCAACGGGGGTTGCCTGACCTAGGGGGCGCAGTGCGATGAGTCAAGGGCCAACGTTCGTTGCGGTCATCCGCCGCCAGAATGAGTTCGCCGAACCTGCGTTGTAGTCACAACCTGCGCTGGAGTCATGTGGCCGACCGCAACGCTCAAACACTTCGGGACTCACGAGAAAATGTGTACTCCCGGAAAACCCTGTGCGGCACACGATGGCCACTGACGCATACGGGCATTTTCCTCTCCCTCTCGCTATGGCACCGACCACATACTCACCGGTTATGTGGCGCCCCATGGACCGGGCGTGCCACGATGCCGCGCACCAACTCGCCGTGGAGGAACGGGAGAACGAGTGTTTCTTCAGGCAGGTGAATGGTTCCCCGTTCCCACTGGGAGGTGCTCCAATGGCCGACGAGGACCTGCGGACCCATTTGTGCCGTCTTGGGCTGACCCGCCGACAGTCGGAGATCTATATGGCTCTGCTTGCCCTCGGTCCCTGTAAACAAGAAAGTCTGGCCATGGGCCTGGGCCAGGACCAGGACGCCTATCTGGAGCGGGAGTTGACTCAACTCCGCAAGCTGGGCCTGATCACCGTCACCGGGACCGACGTCCGTGAACACGTGCCCGTCGAACCGACCATTGCGCTGGAATACCTGGCGCACGCCCGCACGGCCGAACTCCGCGAATCACACCAGGCCGCCGTCAACGCCTATCGTGGCTACCGCCGCTCCGTCAGCCCGCAGGCGACCGACAACCTGGTCGAGGTCGTCACCGGTCCATCCATCGCCGAACGCATCTGGAACATCGAGGAAGCCGCCGAGAGTCAAGTCCTGCGCTTCGACTCACCGCCGTATCACACCCACGGCAGCGCCAACCCGATCGAGGTCGACAAGCTCAAGAACGGTGTCGAGTACCGCGTTGTCTACTCCAAATCCGCGGTCGAGAATTCTGCCTACTACAGCGTCAACATCCAGCCATGCATAGCTGCCGGGGAACATGCCCGCGTCCTTCCGACCGTCCCCGTGAAGCTGACCATCTTCGACCACCGCCTGGCCATCGTGTCGATGTCCTTCGTCGAAGCCGAAGTCAACGACTCGCTGCTCATGGTCCACCCCTCCAGCCTGCTGTCGGCGCTGACGGGGCTGTTCGAGACCTCATGGCGGACGGCTCTGCCCATGCATCTGAACGAGAGCGTGCCCTCGGCACTCAGCCCGACGCATCGCCGCATCCTGGAGCTGCTGGCCACCGGCGTGACCGATGACACCATCGCGGAACTGCTGGGCGTGAGCCGCCGCACGCTGTCCCGCCATCTGGAGCAGCTCAACACCCGGGCCGGATCACTCACCCGGTTCCAAATGGCCTTGCACGCGACCCGCAGCGGATGGCTCTGATCCGCAGTGGACCGCTGATCGGGGCAGGCATCATCACACCCCCGCCGCATACATCCGCAGCAGGAGCCGAACGCCGGCCCGAGTGAGCGACCAGCGAGCGGAGTCGTACGCGACACCGCCGTCGGCCACATCAACGCGAGGGCGTCGGGGGCCGGTCGGCTGCTGCCCGCCGTACGGACAGTACCGCCCAACAGCGATTCCCGGCCGCTACGCGGTCGCTGCCGTGGAACAGGCACAGCGCGCCGATCAGCGTGAGTCCGCGTCCGCCTTCGTCATCGGAATCCGCGGCCCTCGGCCGAGGCACTTCGGTGCTGCGACGACCTCGATCACCACGAGCCCGCCTTCCAGCGCGACGCCAATGAGTCCGGCGGCGTACGGCATGGTCGACGGCCTGTACACGGGCGCGACCGCCCTGCTGCGACTGGTCGGCGGCTTCATCGCCGACCGCTTCCGCAGGCGCAAGCCCGTGGCGGCGGTCGGTTACGGCGTCTCGGCGCTGGCCAAACTGGGCCTCGTCGCAGCCGGCTCCTCGGTGCCGGCGCTCGGTGCACTCATCGTCGCCGACCGCACCGGAAAGGGGCTGCGCACGGCCCCCCGCGACGCGCTCATCACACTGTCCGTCCCCGAACCGCTGCTGGGCAGGGCGTTCGGGGTCCACCGCGCCATGGACAGCGCAGGTGCCTTCGCCGGGCCCTTGGCCGCGCTCGGCGTGCTGGCGGCCGTGGGAACAGTCACTCCGGCGGCCTTCAACGCGCTGTTCCTCACCAGCTTCTGCGTGGCCGCCGCCGGCCTGCTGGCCCTGGCGTTCCTCGTCCGCGACCACCGCGCCAAACACCCGGCGGCCGCGCCCGTCACCCTGCGCGCCGCAGCTGGACTCCTCCGCGAGGCGTCCATCCGCAGACTCCTGTACGCCGCGGGGCTCCTGGGGCTGGCCACCATCGGCGACGGCTTCGTCTATCTGCTGCTGATGCAGCGCCAGACCGTGACGACCGGCTGGTTCCCGCTCCTGGCCGTGGGCACGAACCTGGTCTACCTGCTGCTCGCCACCCCCCTCGGCGCACTCGCCGACCGGTTCGGTCGCCGCACTGTTCTGCTGTCCGGTTACGGCGCGCTCGTGACCGTATATCTGCTGCTGGGCAGCCCGTTGAACGGTATGCCCCTGGCTGTTGCGGTGCTGTGCTGCCACGGCGCCTTCTACGCCGCCACGGACGGAGTCCTGATGGCCCTGGCCGGCCCCGCCCTCCCCGCCGGCCTGCGCACCACCGGCCTGGCCTGCGTGCAGACCGTCCAGGCCCTGGCCTACTTCGCCTCATCGGTGGCCTTCGGAGCCGCCTGGGCGAGCTGGGGAGGCGCCACCGCGGCCGGGGCCGCCGCGGGCGCTGCCGCCATCGCGGCCACGGCGACCTCCACCCTGCTTCCGCGCCCCACGATCGAGAAGGAACCGGTCACCTCATGACCAAGCGCAACACCCGGCTCGTCACCGGGATCATCGTCCTGGGCCATCTGACTGCGCTGGCCGCCCTGGCGGCCCTGGCCATCCTGGACGTCCGGGACGCCGGGGCGTCCTCGCGGTCGGCGGCGACCGGCACCGTCTCGCTCGCCCCCGGGCCACGCCTGCTGGCCCGCAGCACGGCAGCAAACAGCCAAGGCCGTCTGGTCGCCGTACCGGCGAACGCCCCGGGCGGGAAAAAGGTGGTGTCGCCGCTGTCGTGCAGCAGGCTCTACGCGGCCGGGGGCACGGGCCTGTGTCTGCGCCTCGACCCTGGACTCACGACCTATCAGCTCGTGGTTCTCGACCGGCACCTCAAGCCCACCCGCGAGATACCCCTGGTCGGAGTGCCCAACCGGGCCAGGGTCTCGCCCAGCGGACGGATGGTCGCCTGGACGGTGTTCGTCGTCGGCGACTCCTACAACGGAGGGCGGTTCTCCACCCGCGTCGGCATCCTCGACACCCGTACCCAGGAACTCATCCCAACCTTGGAGGACTGGAAGGTCACCATGTCGGGCAAGCCGTACAAGGCCAGGGACCTCAACTTCTGGGGCGTCACCTTCACCACCGACGACCGCCGCTTCTACGCGACCATGTCCACCGCCGGACACCGCTACCTCGTCCTCGGCGACCTGGCCACCCATCGCCTGCGCGCCGTCCGGGACAACGTCGAGTGCCCCTCCCTCTCCCCGGACGGCACCCGTATCGCCTTCAAGTCCGCCATCGACGGCAACCCGCACCACGGCTGGCGGCTCTCGGTCCTGAACCTGGCCACACACCAAGTCACCCCGCTCGCCGAGACCCGCAGCGTGGACGACCAGGCCGCGTGGCTCGACGAGCACACCATCGCCTACTCGCTCCCCCGTGGCCGGGGACACGCCGACGTCTGGAGTGTGCCCGCCGACGGTTCCGGCACCCCGCGCCGGATCATCCCCGACGCGGAGTCACCCGCCACGCTCGGCTCCGCTCCGCAGAACCACTGACCGGCACGCTCTGCTGAATTCGTGCCTGCGCGAGTTTGGACAAGTTGCGGTGATGGACAGTGCTCCGGTAACGGGGTTTGGTCCTGAGTGTCACAAAGCTGCGGAGGAGAACCATGCGTCCCTTGACCTTCGTCATTGGTACGGGTCGTAGCGGCTCGACTGCGCTGTCACGCATCCTCAACGCCCACCCGGACGTGCTGAGCCTCAACGAGTTCATGGCCTCCGTGGGCGACGCCGCATTCCCCGAAGGGAAGGTGACCGGCGAAGAGTTCTGGCAGTCGCTCTTCCGGCCCGCGCCGCACTTCGCCCGGATGATCCGCAGCGGGCTGCCGATGCCGGAATTCCTCTACACGCGCCGCCCAGGGAGGTATTCAGCGGAGACCACCGGTATTCCGGCGCTCTCCCTGATGGTGTTGCCTCACCTCACCGACGACCCGGACGGACTCCTCGACGAGTTGCGCGCAGCGGTGGTCCCTTGGCCCGAGCGCTCCGCCGCCGAGCACCACCGAGCGCTGTTCGACCTCCTGTGCGCACGGTTCGGACGGACTGCCGTCGTGGAGCGCTCCGGTTACTCGACTGGCTGGGCGCCGGGGCTGCGGGCCACGTTCCCGCACGCCAGGTTCGTGCACATGTTCAGAGACGGACCGGACTGCGCCCTGTCCATGAGCCGTCACCCCGGTTACCGCACGATCTGCCTGCTGCGCGAGATCAAGGCACGAGCCGGCATCGACAGTTTCGCCGAACTGACCGACGAGCACGTACGCTCCCTGCCCGCGGATCTGTCGCCGCTCCTCGACGAGCGCTTCGATCCTGCCCTCGTACGCGACCGGGACCTCCCCCTGCGGACGTTCGGCGCTCTGTGGTCCGAACTCGTCACCGAGGGAACGGAGTTCCTCGGTCAACTGCCCGCCGACCGGTGCACCACTCTTGCCTACGAGGACCTCCTCGACAATCCCGCCGAAGAGCTGACCCGCCTGGCCGGCTTCATCGGCGTCGCCCCGCTGCCGCGGTGGCTCCTCACCTCGTCAGCCCAACTCGACCACAGCCGGCGCGGCTCCGCCCAGCGGCTGCCGGCCGCTGAACTCGACGAACTGAGGGCGAGCTGCGCCGCGGGCAGCCGCGTTCTGCAGGGACAACGCAGCCGGTGACCGACCGGCTCTCAGCAACCGCCGGGGGTCAGCCGCAGTACAGCAGGCCCGCCTTCTGCTTGGCGGTCAGGATGCGATGGACGCTCTGGTTGACCTGTGCACGGAAGGTCGCGTTCTGCGCCATCCGGGTCTGTACTGCCTTGGCCATGGCCGGGACCAGGTTCGGTTCGACGGTCAGGACCAGGTCGCCCCCGGCCGACAGGAAGTTCAGGGCACGGTTGGCCGGGGGCACCGCCTTCACCGACACCGCGTTCCCGAGGTCGTCCGAGATCACGACGCCCTTGAAGCCGAGCGTCTTGCGGAGCAGTCCCTGGATCACCGTGGAGGAGAAGACTGCCTGATGCTTGGGGTCGATCCTGCTGTACGTGGCCAGGGAGACCATGACGAAGGGTGCGCCCGCCTTGATGCCCGAGCTGAACGGGATGATGCTCGAGCTCTTGCTCGTCGTCACCGAGTCCACCACGTTCGCCGTGGTGTCGGTGTTGCCGCGGACGTAGCCGAGTCCCGGGAAGTGCTTGAGCGTGGCCAGTACGTCGGACTGGGCGAAGCCTGCGGCGAAGGCATTGCTGTGAGGGGTCACCGTCGCGGCTGTGTGGCCGAACTCGCGGTCGTACCGGCCGATCGGTCCGTTGTTCTTGCCCAGACTGGCCGGCACGACATCGGCGACGGGCGCGAGGTTCAGATTCACACCGGCCGACTTGAGCTGCTTCGCCCACGTGGCGGCCTCAGTACGGAGCTTTGTGGTCGACCAGCTTCCCTGCACCAGTGCGCTCGGCATGGTCGAGAACCCAGGGCCGTTCAGCACCTGCACCTGGCCGCCCTCCTGGTCGGTGGAGACCAAGAGGCCCACGCGGTGCCCGGACACGGTGTCGGCCTTCGTCTGAAGACCGTCGACCAGGGTCTTGGTCGCCTTCGTACCCGCCGTACTCCGTCCGGCCAGGAAGACCGATCCGACGTGGTATTGGCGCAGAACTTGGATCCGGCTCTGGTCGGGCTTGGAGGCGGCGACGGCGCCCATGAAGAGCTGGCCGACTCGCTGCGGCCCGGTCATTGCCCCGAAGACCTGGTCGACGCAGGTGGTGGTCGCGGTCGTGCTCCTCGTCGTCGAAGCGGGTGCTTCCCGCACGACCGCGGCGTGCGAGGTGTGAGCGCCGCCCAGGCTTGCGGCCGCCAGCGCAAGCGTCAGCAGCGGAACAGGCCAGACCGCCTTGTTCCCGTTCGGGCGATGGGATGGCGCCTGCCGCGATGTCATGCGGAGCCCCTTCCGGTACGCCGATCACGGACCGGGCGCCCCTTGCCCGGCCGTCGACGGCGGTCACGCAGCCACTACGAATAAACGTACATCCATCCGACCGCGTTCGCCTCTGCGGTCGCGGACCGGAGCCCTGTGGCACAGGGGCTTCGTGCAGGACACGTCGATGCAGGAGTTCCGGTAGTACGGCTTCGGTCAACTCGGCATCCAGGGTGCGGAGATGGGGCTGCGCGAGGGTCACTGGCTCAGCCGCGAGCGATGCGTGCGTGCGCTTCTGACTAGGCTGCGGGCATGCCGGAGCCTTTCGATTTCAGCGCGAGTCTGGCGCGGTTGCTGGACCACAGAGAACTCGACGTGCAGGAGTTGGCCGACCGCGCCGGGTTGAGCGCAGACCGGGTCCGAGCGGTGCTCGAGGGGGAAGCTCCCGGGGAGGAGCTGCTGAGACGGCTCGCGGCTGCGCTGGGTCTCCACGCCGTCGATCTGTTCATCCTCGCGGGGGTGACCGTCCCGGACGACATGGCGCCGTTGGACGCCTCGGCCGAACGGTGGGTGTCCCGGGTCGTGAGGGATGCGGTGCACGTGTCAGCGGCGGGACGGCGGGAGCTCCTGCAGTTCATCCGGTCGCTGCCGCAAGAGGAACGGTGTTCCGTCTTTGCCCCGAAGCGGCTCGCACTGCTCGTCGACGGTCCGGGCGATCGGGTCATCCGCATGCTTCGGTACCGGAACCTGAACTGGATGGGCATGGCGGAGACCCTCGCGTTCACGACACCCACATACCTGTCGGCGGCCACGTACGGTGTGATCGGGTCGGGTCGCAAGGAGCCGGCCCCCAGCCTGGTGACGGACTTCGCCGCCGTGTTGGGGATCGACGCCCTCGAACTGGCCGCCCTGACCGGCGTGTTCCTACCCGAGATGCCGGCGTCTCCGACGCCGCGGGCCGTGGACGCCGCGGCGCTCCTGTGGGAGACGCCGCGCCTGTCTGCGGCCCAGGCACGGCACGTGTCCGAGCTGGCGCGCTCCATGCGCGGCGACTCCCACCGCTGCCTCATCCACCGGCCGGAATCGTAATCGCCGCCTTTGCGCAGCTCGACTGTGGCCAGACGCTTGGCCCCCGCGTGGCCCGCCATCCCGGGACCGGCGGGCCGGCACCTCGGAAGGCACCGACGCGGGGTGAACGGAACCTACGCCTTCGCCGACGGAAACGGAAGCCCCTCCTCCCCTTGACCCTCGACCTGCACAGACGCACCCTGAACCCCATATGTCGCAAGGGAGGACCGCATGAGCCGAGCCACCACCACACACCGCGTCGTCGAGTACTGGACGGACAAGGACACCCACGTGATCTTTCCCGTCGCACGCAGCGAAGAAGTCGACCGCATGAGCGACGAGCAACTGATCTCGAAGTACGGGGACCCCGAAGACGGAGCGGTTGCGCGCATCGTCCACTAGGCGGTACAGAAGCCCCTGCGCACACCGCCGTCGATCGACAGCATCACTCCGGTCAGGTACGACGCAGCGGGCGACAACAGGAAGGCGGCGCTCCGGCCGAACTCTTCCGGGGTTCCGTAGCGGCGCAGAGGGACGCCGGCGGTCGCCCGGGCCCGGGCGGCATCGGGGTCGCCATTGCGCGCGTCGAGTTCGCGCACTCGGTCGGTTTCAATGTGGGCGGGCACCAGGCCGACGACGCGTATGCCCCTCGGCCCCGGCTCATTCACCAGATTCCTCGCATAACCGGCCAAGCCGGGCCGCAGGGCATTGGAGATCGCGAGGCCAGGAATCGGCGGCTCGTACACGGAGCTGGAGAGGACGAGGCCGATGACGCCGCCTTCGCCCAGTTCAGCCGCGACGGCGCGGGACAGCCGCACCGCACCAAGGAAGACCGACTCGAAGGCGGCGCGCCACTGATCGTCGTCGATGGTGTCCGACGTACCTGCCGGAGGCCCGCCGACGCTGATCAGCACCCCGTCCAGCCGCTTGAAGGCGTCGCAAGCAGCGCCGATCAGCCGGTCCGGAGTCCCGGTGTCGGCGTTGTCGGCCACCACACCGACCACCTGCCCCCGGCCACGGGCTCCGCCTCGGCGGAAGCCACCGACTTCTCGCTGCGGCCACTGACGACCACCCTCACACCGTCCGCCACCAGCTCATGCGCGGCGGCCCTGCCCAGCCCGCGGGTGCCACCTGTGACGATGTACACCCGGTCCTTCAGCCCGAAGTCCATGGCTGCCGTCTCTCCGATCGTGCAGGCCGCACGGCCCGCCCATCACGGGGTGTGGTCTGTTCGGTGCCGAAAGTGACATCCACGACGCACCTTCGAACGCCGTGCGCGATGAGAGTGGCGGATCTGCAGCCCGCGCCGGCGACCTGCGCCAAGGCCAGGAGCGATCGGCGGAAGAACCACTGGGCGCCGCGCACCACATTTCGCATGAAATTGGTATCGGTGCACAGTGCGCCCAGCGCTTCTCGGCCGGACGGCACGGTGAAGTCATCGCGCATGATCGAACTGGATGCAATCGGACTGATTACACCTGGGACGGCTGTCCGGAACGGACCGTACGTAGGCGGAATCCCTTCGTCCATGAGTCCCCCATAAGTAGGGTGATCTCGTGAAGGCACTCCTGTTGTCAGGTGGCTCAGGTACCCGATTGCGCCCCATAACTCATACATCGGCGAAACAACTTGTACCGGTCGCGAACAAGCCGGTGCTGTTCTACGGTCTGGAAGCGATCGCCGACGCGGGCATCACACAGGTCGGGATCATCGTCGGGGACACCGCCGAGGAGATCCGGGAGGCGGTCGGCGACGGGTCCGCGTTCGGACTCGACGTGACCTATGTCCCGCAGGAGGCGCCCCTGGGGCTGGCCCATGCGGTGCTGATCGCCCGCGAGTTCCTGGGCGAGGACGACTTCGTGATGTACCTCGGCGACAACTTCATCGTCGGTGGCATCACGGATCTGGTGGACGCCTTTCGCGCCAAACGGCCGGACACGCAGATCCTGCTGACGAAGGTGCCGAACCCGAACGCGTTCGGGGTGGCCGAACTCGGTACGGCGGGCCAGGTGATCGGCCTGGAGGAGAAGCCGAGGCAGCCCAGGAGCGAGCTGGCACTCGTGGGCGTCTATCTGTTCACCCCGGCGATCCATGAGGCCGTACGCTCGATCAAGCCGTCCTGGCGCGGCGAGTTGGAGATCACGGACGCCATCCAGTGGCTGATCGACGCCGGACGAAAGGTGCGCTCCACAACAATCTCCGGATACTGGAAAGACACCGGGAACGTCACGGACATGCTCGAGGTCAACCGCTCGGTACTGGAGACCCTCGAGCGCCGGATCGACGGCACGGTCGACGACTGCAGCGAGATCATCGGCCGTGTGCGCATCGAGCCCGGGGCAAAGGTGACCGGCAGCCGGATCGTGGGCCCGGTGGTCGTCGGCGCCAACACCGTGATCACCGCATCGTATGTGGGCCCCTTCACCTCGATCGCCGAGGACTGCCGGATCGAGGACAGTGAGATCGAGTACTCGATCGTGCTGCGCGACTCCTCGGTGAGCGGTGTCCGGCGGGTGGAGGCCTCCCTCATCGGCCGCAATGTCGAGGTCACTCCCGCGCCCCGCAAGCCTGCCGCCCACCGTTTCGTCCTGGGCGACCACAGCAAGGTGCGGGTCTCACCTTGACTTCGCCGCTGACGCAAGGCGCTCGACGCGGCGCTTCCGGCTCTGCTCGAAGAGAAGAAAGGTTCAGCCCGATGAGCTCCAGGATCCAGCCGACCGCCCAGGTCGACGAGACGGCCACGATCGGCGACGGGACGACGGTCTGGGATCTGGCCCAGATACGGGAGGACGCCCGCCTCGGCAGCGGATGCATCGTGGGCCGGGGAGCGTATGTCGGCCCGGGGGTGCGCATCGGCGACAACGTGAAGCTCCAGAACTACGCCCTGGTCTACGAACCCGCGGTGCTCGGTGACGGGGTGTTCGTCGGCCCGGCGGCGGTGCTCACCAACGACTACTTCCCCCGTTCCGTGGACCCGCAGGGCCGGCTGAAGCGCGGTGGCGACTGGGAGGCCGTGGCGGTGGAGGTGGCCGAGGGGGCGTCACTGGGGGCCCGTTCGGTGTGTGTGGCGCCGGTGCGCGTCGGTCGCTGGGCGCTGGTCGCGGCGGGTGCCGTGGTGACCCGGGACGTGCCGGACTTCGCGCTCGTGGCGGGCGTTCCGGCGCGCCGGATCGGCTGGGTCGGCCGGGCCGGTGCCCGACTGGCCGAGCGGGAAGGCGAGTCGGGCACATGGGAGTGCCCCGAGACGGGCGCGCTGTACGACGAGAAGGACGGCGAACTCGTCGAGCGCGTATGACTCCCTGATTTCTCCCAAAACGCCACTCCTCGAACATCCGCATGCATAACATGTGTGCGAACTGTGCAGACCTAGCGCAGTGAGCACGCAAACCGGTCGTGCCCAGGGGGGGTTGCCGGGTGGGGACACCTGTGCCTGAAGCCAGGAGTGACAGCCGCTCCGACGCCTGACGTCGACCATTCGCCGCGCGGCCGTCCATGACGCGGCGATCACAAGCCTGTCCACATAAGGACCCACAGGGGGGTTGGTGTGCCCAAACGATGACCACCACACGTCTGGCGGCGCTCGGTCATGAGGAGCCACCGCTGCTCGCGCTCGCCCAACGGCTCCTCACCGTCGCCGAGTCGGGGCTTCCGTCCATGCTGCTCCCCGGCGGAGAGGCCTTCGCCTTCACCATGGCCGGACGGAAGACACTCGACGGCTCCTGGACCTCGGAGCGGCGCGGGACCAGCACTCGGTACGCAGCCATCACCACGCTGGGAGCCCAATTCCTCCCCGAGGAGCGCCAGCGCGCGGTGCTCGGGGGGCGTACGGCCCAGGAGTTCACGGGTCTGCTGGTCGAGTCCTTGCCCGCGGTGACCAACCTCGGTGACGCGGCGCTGATCGCCTGGGCCGCCGCCGAGACCGGACACCCCAAACTGTCCGACGCCCTGGAGCGGGTGGACGCCCTGGACGAGGAGGGCCGCCCGCAGTACACCGTCGAGGCGGCGTGGGTGCTGTCCGCCCTCGCGTCGGCTCGAGACACGGTCGATGTGGAGAGACGTTTCACCGCAGCCCGCGACCGGCTGCTGCGGGCCCGGATCGGGGACAGCCCGCTGTTCCCGCACGCCACCGGTCCCGGCCTGGTGCCCTGGTACCGGGCACACGTGAGCTGCTTCGCCGACCAGACGTACCCGATCCAGGCCCTGGCCCGCGCCCACGCGAGCGGCGACGGAGACGGCGATCCCGAGGCGCTGGCCGCGTCCGAGGCGTGCGCTGCGCGCATCTGCGAACTGCAGGGCGACGGGGGGCAGTGGTGGTGGCACTACGACGCCCGTACCGGCGGTGTGGTGGAGGGCTACCCGGTCTACAGCGTCCATCAGCACGCGATGGCGCCGACCGCACTGTTCGATCTCGCCGACGCCGGCGGCACCGACTTCGGCCGGTCGATCCGCCGGGGCCTGCGCTGGATGACAGATGTGCCCGAGCTGGCCGCCCGCCCGGAGAAGCGGGAGCCGTTGATCCTGGACCAGCTCGGCGCCACCTGGCGCAAGGTCTACCGCGGGGATCCGAAGAAGGCCGTACGCGCCGCCCGAGGGCTCGGCACGCGCATCGCGCCGAACCTCCGGCTGAAGTCCCTGGACCGGGTGTACCGCCCCGTCTTCGTGGACCGCGAATGCCGGCCGTACGAATTCGGCTGGATGCTCTACGCCTGGCAGGGGGGCCGCATATGAGCGAGCGTCAGTCTCTCTTCGGGATCGAACTGGACCCGCTGACCATGGACCAGACCGTAGAGCGCTGTCTCGAGGCGGTCCGGGACGGCAGACAGCTCGAGATCGGGGTGGTCAACGCCGCGAAGCTGGTGAACATGCGGCGCGACCCCCGGCTCGCCAAGGCCGTGTCCGGCTGCGATCTCGTGCTGGCCGACGGACAGGCCGTGGTCTGGGCCGGCCGGATACTGCGCGCCCCGCTGCCGGAACGGGTGGCCGGTATCGACCTGTTCCTGCGGCTGCTGGCCGAGGCGGAAGGGGCGGGCATGTCCGTGTACTTCCTCGGCGCCAAGCAGGACGTGCTGGAGCAGATGCTGCGCCAGGTGGCCGACCGCTTCCCCGGCCTGAAGGTCGCCGGCAGCCGCAACGGCTACTTCGACGACTCCCAACAGGAGGCGATAGCCGACGCGATCGCCGACAGCGGCGCACAGATGCTCTTCCTTGGCATGACCTCGCCGAAAAAAGAGATCTTCACCGCCGGCTACGGCGCCCGTACCGGCGCCCACGTCGTCCACGGGGTCGGCGGCTCGTTCGACATCCTGGCCGGGGTGACCAAGCGGGCCCCCGAGTCCTGGCAACGGTGGGGCCTGGAGTGGCTCTACCGCGCGCTGCAGGAGCCGCGCCGCCTGGGCCGGCGCTATCTCACCACCAATGCTGCCTTCCTCCTCATGACGGCGCGCGAGCTCATCCGGCTCACCCCGTCGCCCGCTTCCGCGAACAGGAGTCACTGATGCGCGTCGTCGTGGTCGGACAGGGATACGTCGGCCTGCCACTGGCCATCCGCGCCGCGGAGGTCGGACACGAGGTGATCGGCTACGACGTCGACTCCCGGCGGGTCAAGAGCCTTGCCGCCGGTGAGTCCTTCGTCGAGGACGTCTCCTCCGAGCGGATCCGCGCGGCACTGGACCGCGGCGCCTATCGCCCGAGCGAAGCGGCCCGCGACTGCGGGGGATTCGACGTCGCCGTGGTGACCGTCCCGACTCCGCTGCACGAGGGCACTCCCGACCTCCGTTACATCCAGGAATCGGCGGTCACCCTGGCCCGCTACCTGCGCCCCGGAGCCACGGTCGTCCTTGAGTCGACCACCTATCCCGGCACCACCCAGGAGCTGTTCGCCCCGATCCTGAAGGACGGCTCGGGCCTGACCGCGGGGGCCGACTTCCACCTGGGCTACAGCCCGGAGCGGATCGACCCCGGAAACACCGTCTGGGGCTTCCAGCAGACCCCGAAGGTCGTCTCCGGCGTCAACGAAGCGTCCCTGAAGGCGGTTCAGGACTTCTACGCGCAGCTCGTCGACACCACCGTTCCGGTGAGCTCGCCCAAGGAGGCCGAACTCGCCAAGCTCCTTGAGAACACCTTCCGCCATGTGAACATCGCTCTGGTCAACGAGATCGCGATGTTCGCCCACCACCTGGACATCGACGTCTGGCAGGCCATCGACGCCGCCTCCACCAAGCCCTTCGGCTTCATGAAGTTCACGCCCGGGCCGGGTGTCGGCGGTCACTGCCTGCCGATCGACCCCTCGTACCTGTCCTGGCGGGTGCAGCGCGAACTCGGCCAGAGCTTCCGCTTCGTGGAGCTGGCCAACGACATCAACAGCCATATGCCCGAGTACGTGACGCGCCGCATCAGCGACCTGTTCAACGAAAGACGCCGTTCCGTGAACGGCTCGCGCATCCTGCTGCTCGGCCTGGCGTACAAGAAGAACACCGGCGACGCCCGTGAGTCGCCCGCCCTGCGCATCTCCCAACTGCTGCTCGACATGGGCGCCCAGGTCAGGGCCGCCGACCCGCACGTGGTCGAAACCCTGCCGGTGGACACCCGGCTGGTCCGGGTCGAACCGGCACCGGACGAGCTGGCGGCCGCCGATGTGGTGGTCCTGCTCACCGACCACGACAGCTTCGACTACGAACTCATCGCCGAACACGCCCCCTTCGTCCTCGACTGCCGCCGACGGCTGCCGTCCGGACCCACGATCGAGGTGCTCTGAACCATGCCGCGGATCGTCTGCGTCGCCGGGGCGCGACCCAACTACATGAAGATCAAACCGGTGATGGACGCCCTGGAACGCCGGGGCACCGAGGTTCTCCTCGTCCACACCGGTCAGCACTACGACCCGGCCATGAACGACGTGTTCTTCGCCGACCTCGGCATCCGTCCGCCCGACCGCTTCCTCGGGGTCGGCTCCGGCACCCATGCCGAGCAGACCGGACGCGTGATGACCGCGTTCGAACCACTCCTCGACGAGGTGTCACCGGACCTCGTCGTCGTGGTCGGAGACATCAACTCCACCCTGGCCTGCGCCCTGGTCACCGCCAAGGCCGGACCGCTGCTGGCCCACGTCGAGGCCGGCCTGCGCAGCCGCGACTGGAGCATGCCGGAGGAGGTCAACCGCGTCGCCACCGACCGCGTCAGCGACTATCTGCTGGCCCCTTCCCCCGACGCCGCCGAGAACCTGCGCGCCGAGGGGTATCGGGACGATCAGATCCACCTCGTCGGCAACGTCATGATCGACACGCTGCTCGCCAACCTGGAACGGGCCAGGGCCTCGGACGTCCTCGGCCGATACGACCTGGCCAGAGGTGAGTACGGCCTGGTCACCCTGCATCGCCCCGCCAACGTGGACGACCCCGAGGTCCTCACCGCGCTCCTGAAGGCCCTCGGTGAGATCGCCGGCCGCTGCCCGCTTCTGCTGCCCGTGCACCCGCGCGCGGCCGGACGGCTGGCCGACATCGGCGTCCCGGGAGGCATCCGCCTCGTACCGCCCGCCGGATACCTGGACTTCATCGCCCTGCAGGACTCCGCCCGCGTCGTACTGACCGACTCCGGCGGCGTGCAGGAGGAGACCACCGCACTGGGCGTGCCGTGTGTGACCCTGCGGGACAACACCGAGCGACCCATCACCGTCGAGCAGGGCACCAATGTGCTGGCCGGCCGGGACCCGGCGCGGATCGTGTCCACCGTCAACCGGGTGCTGGACGAACCTCCCGCCCCGCGCCGGCCCGAACTGTGGGACGGACGCGCGAGCGAACGCATCGCCGACGTGCTGCTGGGGGGAGGCACGGCGACCACACGACCCAGACCTACCGACCAAACGTTCCCCGTATGATCCGCTTGCAACATATGCTCGTCGAACGTCTGGTCGCGAGGGGGGCCACCATGGATCTCGCTGAGATCTTCCGGGTCATGCGCAGGCGCTGGTACGTCCTGCTGCCCGGACTGCTGCTGACGGCCGGCCTGACGGTCGCCGTGGCCCTGGTGGTTCCGGTCACCTACCAGTCACAGAGCACAGTGGTTCTCCTGAACTCCCAGAAGGCCACCGTCGCCTACGACGGCAACCCCTTCCTCAGCACCCAGACCTCGCTCACCGGCATGGCCGACGGCCTGGCCCGCAACCTCAACTCCGATGTCTCCGTCCGGGAACTCAAGTCCCGTGGCGCCACCGGCACGTTCGAGGCCAAGCTCGCCGACAACGCACAGGGTCCGCTCATGTGGCTCACCGTCACGGGCACCGACAAGGCCGCCGTCCTGGCCTCGGACCGCATCCTGACGACCTATGCCAAGGACCGGCTGGAGCAGTTCCAGCAACAGCAGTCGGTCGCCCCGAAGGCCATGATCCGCATGACGACGATCGTGCCGCCGCAGAACCCGGTCGCGCAGACCAAGACCCGGCTCGAGTACATGATCATGGCCGGAGTGCTGGGCCTGGTGCTGAGCCTGATCGCCGTCTTCTACGTGGAGGCGCGCCGCCGGTCACGCGTACCGGCGCAACCGGAAGAGCCGGCACAGCAGGACACCACCCCCGAGTCCACGGCCGGGGAACCCGCCGCGGAACAGACGATGGCCCTCCGGCCGCCGCCCAGTTGGTCACGGTCCGCCGAGAACGGAACCGCCACAGAGCCGAGGGCGGGGCGGCCCGCCGTGGCCGTGGCGCCTGCCGCCGAGCCGCTCGACGAGGAGTCGACTCATGGACAGCGTTCGCACACCGGACAGCGAGACCTCTGAGGCGAACGACGCCCCCGCTCCCGACTCCCTTGGCCGGAAGGTCCGTTCGGCGGCCCGCTGGAGCCTGATCAACACCGTCGTCATGCGGCTCGGCAACTTCGCCACGGGCATCCTGCTGGCGCGCTTCGCCCTCGGACCGGCGCAGTGGGGGGTCTACGGCATCGCCCAGACCGTGCTCCTGGTCCTGCTCTCCGCGAACGAACTGGGCGTGGGCCTGGCGATCATCCGCTGGGACGGCGACCCCCGCCGCTTCGCACCGACCGTCCTGACCCTGGGCACCGCGTCCAGCGGCCTGCTGTACGCCGCCATCTTCTTCTCGGCACCGACGGTGGCCGGGCTGCTCGGCTCGCCCGACGCCTCGGGCGTACTGCGGGTGATGTGCCTGTGCCTGGTACTGGACGGGGTGGCCCAGGTGCCCGCGGGATTCCTGACCCGGGAGTTCGCCCAGGGCAAGCGCATGATCATCGACGCGCTCAACTTCGTTCTCAGCACTTCGGTGACCCTGGTGCTGGCCTTCGCAGGCTGGGGCGCGATGAGCTTTGCCTGCGGCGCGGTCGCGGGCAACATCGCCGCCCTCATGGGCTGCGCGCTGGCCGCCCCCGGCACCCTGCGGTTCGGCTGGGACCCCGAACAGGCCCGCGCGCTGCTGAAGTTCGGGCTTCCCCTGGCCGGCGCGAGCCTCCTCGCCCTCGCCGTCATCAACGTGGACACCATGGTCGTCGGCTCCTCGCTCGGCCAGGTCGCCCTCGGCTTCTACGTCCTGGCGTTCAACATGTCCGGCTGGCCGGTGCGCATCATCTCCGAGGCGGCCCGACGCGTCTCCTTCGCCGGCTTCTCCCGCCTCGCCGACTCCCCGCGGGCCCTCGCCCAGGGCTTCGGCCGCGCCCTGGGGGTGCTGGTCACCGGCACCGTCCCACTGTGCGTGCTGCTCGCCGGTCTCGCCGGCCCGGTCGTCCACCTCGTGTACGGGAGCCGGTGGCTGCCGGCCGCCGACGCGCTGCCGTGGCTGATGGCCCTCGGTCTGATCCGGATCGGCTGCGAACTCGCCTACGACTGCCTGGTCGCCACCGGACAGCGGCGCGCCCTCGTCCTCGTCCAGGCTCTCTGGGTCGTCGCCCTCATCCCCGTCCTCGTCATCGGCGCCCGCCTCGGCGGCATCGTCGGCGTCTCCCAGGGCCACGTCCTGGTCGCCGCCGTTCTCGTCGTCCCCGCCTTCCTCTACGCCCTCGGCCAGGCCGGGATCAGCCTCCGCCACATCGCCAGAGCCTGCGCCTGGCCCCTGTTCGGGGGAACCGCGATGGCCCTGGTCATCCTTGCCGCGAAACAGCTCCTCGGCGACGGTACCCTCGCCCTGTTCGTCACCGGTACAGCCGCCCTGGCCTGCTATGCGGTGTGCGTACTGCCCAGCCGCCGTTTCCTGCTCGGCTCCCGGACACCGGAGACCGCTTGAACTCCTCCCCCTCATGAATGTGGAGGAATTCCTACGGCTCGCGCTGCAGGGGTTTCCGCTTCGTCGCCGACTGCCTGCCCGGAGTTCTCCGTTGAGGTCTTGCACCAGCTCCACAGACAGACACCGCCAGCCCGGCGGCCAAAAGGTTCGTCGCCGCGTTCACGTCCCGGTCACACATCGCGCCAAGCACATCCCGCCTGCGGCCGGCGATCCGGGTGGCCTTGCGGGACAGTTCCCGCTGAGCCTTCGCCAGACGGTCACGGTCCCTGCCCTGCTGCAACGGGGCGGGGTAGCTCACGCGCTCCTGGCGCGCCCACGCCTCGGTGCGGGCCGCGGGTGCCAAGTCGTAGACCTCAGGCCTTGCGTCCCTCCGACCGAAGTTGCAGGTGGGCACCTGTCCGCCCCAGCTGTGAATCGGCCTGTCCTGCCCTGCTCCGCAGAGGTCCGTCTCCTCCCCCGCCTGACGACGGGGGGTATCCACGGAGGAATCCCGATGAACAGGCTCCATCGCCTGCTCGCCGTCCTGGCGCTTGCCCTGGCCACCGCCTGCTCCGGGGGCGCCGACCCCTCTCCTGCCGCTCAGGGTCCCGGAGCCTCCGTCGGCACTGGCACCAAGAGCACAGCTCACCCCTTACACCCCACCACCGCGGCACCCCGGGAAGCCAGTTTCCCCGACGCCCGCAGCACCGGCCCCCGGATCCCGCTCGCTCCGCACTCCACGGGGAACATGAGCGTCAAGGCCGACGGGACCGTCATCAAAGGGTGGGACATCACCGGCTCACTCGACATCTATGCCAACGACGTGACCATCATCGACACCAGGATCACCTCCACCAACTGGTGGGGCATCAACCTGCGCCCCGGCTACACCGGACTCCGGGTCCTCCACACCACCATCACCGCCGTCCCCGGCAAGGGCCCCGACAACGGCGGCGTGGACTACGCCGTGTCCAACATGGGCACCAGCTCCATCGAGGTCGGCTGGAGCAACATCTCCGTCTTCGGCAACGCCCTCTCCATGGGCCAGGGGTACATCCACGACAACTACGTCCACGACCTCGTGCCCTTCCGCAACGCCGGCGGCGAGTGGCAGCACACCGACGCCGTGATCAGTGGCGGCGGCAACAAGGGCAAACTGATCATCCGTCACAACACCCTGCTCAACCCCGTCGCCGTCGACCGAGGGGCGTCCGCCAGCATCGGCTTATTCTCCGACACCGGCCACGTCTCCAACACCGTCGTCGACGGCAACCTGATGGCCGGCGGCGCATACGCCCTCTACGGGGGTGGCGACGGCGCCACCGGGATCACGGTCACGAACAACGTCTTCTCCACCCGGTACCACCGCAATGCCGGCCACTATGGAGCCGTCGCCGCCTGGAACGCCGACGGTTCCGGCAACGTCTGGCGCGGCAACCGGTTCTCCGACGGCACTCCGATCACCCCCAAGCCGGCCGGCTGAGGAAGAGGATCATGCGACGTATCGCCCGCGCCCCCTGGGAACTCCTCAAGCGCGCCTTCGGCTGGCTCGTCCTCTTCGAGCTCCGCAACAAGGTCCTCCTGGCCCCCTCCGCGCTGCGGCTGCGCCGCCTCGAAACGGCCGAGACCCGGCGCCTCGCGGCTGCCGGCGCCGCGACGCCCGCCGCCCTCGTCGCCACGGTCATCGCCACTCACCGCCGCCCCGACGAACTGCAGGCCGCCGTCCGGTCGGCCCTGGCCCAGACCGTTCGCGATCAGGTTGTCGTCGTCGTCGACGACGGCGCCGGCCTGCCCGAGCTTCCGGACGATCCACGGTTGTTCGCCGTCTCGCTGGCCCGCAACACGGGCGTGGCCGGTGTCGTTCGGAATGTGGGCATCCGCCTCACCCACTCGCGGTATGTGGCCTTCCTGGACGACGACAACCTGTGGGAGCCCGACCATCTGGAACGGGCACTGGCGGTCCTGGAGTCTCCCCAAGGGCCCGACGGCGTCTACACGGCGCTGCGCCGGGTCCTGCCGGACGGGACCGAGCGGGACATCCTGTCCGTTCCGTTCGACCGCCACCGGGCCGCCCGGGAGTCCTTCCTGGACACCAATGCGTTTGTCGCACGGCGCACCGGGGCCTTGCGCTTCAGCCGTCTGCGGCGTACCCCGGAAGTGCTGCCCCGTGAGGACTGGGAGCTCGTCTACCGGTACAGCCGCAGCCACAGTGTGCGCCACGTGCCGCATGCCACCGTGCGGTACCTGGTGAACCCCGCAAGCTTCTACACGACGTGGGACGGCGCGGCCTGAGGACAGGGCCGGCGCCCCCCCGCCGGGCGTCACGGCCCCGGCGTGGCCCTCAGCGCGCCCGGCCTGAGCAGTGCGGCGGCCGCCGCGCGGCTGGCCTTGCGGCCGAGCAGGGCCCGCGCGGTCTCGCGCAACAGCACGGCACCACGGAAACAGGTGGTGGCGACGGCCCCGTGACGCCGCTCGTACAACCGCACACGGTTGAGCGTGAGGAGGGTCCACAGCCGGGGCGACACCCGGGAGTCACCTCCGAGGTGAACGGCCTCGGCTGCCGGCTCCAGTTGCGTGACGTATCCCAGCTCCCGGGCACGCAGGCAGTACTCGGTCTCCTCCGAGTAGAGAAAGAAGGACTCGTCCCACCGACCGCAGGCGGCCAGGCAGTCCGCCGAGATGACCATGAGCGCGCCGGTCGCCCAGTCCGCACGCGTGGGCCGCTGATACGCGGCGGGATCGGTGACGAGTTCGCTCAGGCGTGGGAAGCGCCCAGCCCGGCGGTTGCCGATGATGGCCTCGCCGAGGGCGCGGGACACGCTCGACTCACGGCGCAACGAGAACAGGGGCGCCTCCCGGCCCTCTTCGTACAGGAGCGGGACGGCGATCCCCACTTCGTCGCCGAGCGTGTCGACGAGGCGTTTGGCGCAGCCCTGCCGCATCCGGATGTCGGGGTTGCAGATCACAACGGCCTCGTATCCGCCGTCCCACTCGTCGGCGGCCGCCAGAGCGGCGTTGATGCCGGCCGCGTACCCGGCGTTGCGGCCGGTCTGGACGATGGTGGCGTCGGGGGCCAGCGTCCGGAGTACTTCGACGGTGTCGTCGGCGGAGTCGTTGTCGGCGACGACCAGCCGCCAGTCGAGGCCGGCCATGCCGTCCGGAAGCGCGGCGAGGAATCCGGGGAGCACCGGGGCGCTGTTCCAGGTGACGATGACGACGGCGACGGGGCTCATCGGGCCTCCACGAGTTGGGGAACCTGGGCCTCTGAGGCCTTGTGCGGGGCCGGGACTGCGGGGGCCGCCGCGCGCCGGATGAAGCCCAGATAGCTGCCCCCCGCTCCCAGCATCAGGAAGAACATGCCGGCGAACATCGGGAAGCTGAGCGAGTCGAAGGTGGCGCTGCTGACCAGGGCGACCAGCGACGAGGCGAAGAACGCCTGCCCCAGTTCACGGTCGGCTTCGGTGCGGGCCAGCCGCCGGACGGCGCCGCCGTGGTGGATTCCGGTGATGAACAGGGCGAGCAGGGCGACAAGGCCGAGCAGGCCCATCTCGGCCAGGCCCAGCATGTACTGGTTGTCCGTGAAGAAGTACAGATCCGGTGTGAAGGTGCCGAAGCCCCGTCCGAACAGCGGATGTTCCTTCAGATAGGGCACGATCGCGCTGTACTTGACCGTACGAGCCTGGGTACTGCTGTCGGAGTTGGACAGAAACGACGCGAACAGGCCCGTGATCGTGCCGATCAACCCGGGAACGAGCACCTTGAAGAAGGCCACGGAGGCCGTCATCACGCCGATCGCGGCCCAGCGTCGCGCCGGCTTCCAGCGCGGCACCATCACCAGGGCCACAATCAGCAGGCCGATGATCGAGGTCCTCGACACCGACAGCGGCAGCGCACCGGCCATCAGCACCACCGGCCCGAAGCGGCGCGCCACGTGGAGGTGGCGGCGTACCGGATCGAAGGCCTGCTGGATCGCGAAGGGCAGGAGGATCGCCAGCATGCCCGCGAACTCCAGCGGCTGGGCCGTGGTGGCCCGGGGCCGGGTGAAGGCTCCGCGGTCCATCACGCTCACCTGGGCCACGCTGGTCTGGAGTCCGGGGATGTGGATGGAGTCGGCGATGTTGGTGGCCGCGAAGAAGTCGTAGAAGCCGATCGCGGCGACGACGGACGCCATGATCACCACCCGGCGCATCAGAACGTCCAGCCGGCCGCGCTCCTGTACGCCCGCGGAGGTCAGGACGACCAGCGACAGCCACACCAGGAACCCGATGAGCCCGCGGTCGGCCCCGAGGACCTCCTGATGCGAGCTCTCGCGCATGGCGCCCGACATGTAGGCCGCCAGGACGGCCAGGCCGAGCAGGCACATCGCGACCCGGACGAGTCTGGTGCCCGGTGCGGGAAGGATGCGGCCGCCGAGCCAGGTCGCGAGATACCACAACAGCCCCAGCAGCGCGAAGACGTTGGCCGGGGTGCCGACGCCGCCGAGCGCGGGCAGGGCCAGGTTCGACGGGATGAAGAAGGCCAGCACCAGGTAGACGGTGAGGATCGCGGGGGCGTCGACCCGCCGGCTCAGCCAGCCCGCCCGTACCCGGTTCGGCGCGCGGGCTCGCTTCGGTTTCGCGACGACGCTCTTCGCGACGTGCCGCCGACGGCGGACCACCGCGACGCCTTCCATCAGGATCGACAGTAAAAACGCACTGACGACGCCCAGGATGACGACGGCCGCGATGTCCTGGTAGCGGCTCTTCGACTTCGCCACCGGGGTCTGCGGCAGCACGACGGGCGCGGTCTGCACGAAGTACGCGGGCGGGACCTTGGCGGCGGCCTGCAGGGCACTGAGTTGTTCGCCGGCGAAGGTGGTCAGGATGTTGGTCTCCCTGAGTACCTTCGCCCGGTCGGTTCCGGTGACGCTGAGCACGAGCAGCGGGCTGTCGCTGGCCGGCGCGAAGCCGGCGGTGTACGGATCCGTGACGCCCCGGCTGCTCAGCTCCTTCGCGGCGTCACTCGATTCGAGGGTCCTGATCAGCACGTCGGCCGTGACGATGAGCGAACCGCCCGCATTCGAGATGGGATTGCCGAACGTGGGGGCCAGCCGAGCGACGGCGGAGGAGTCCAGCAGCGCGACGGAGCTCTGCGACTGGTAGGAGACAGGAACGGTCACATACAGGTAGGCGCCGCCGAGCAGACTGAGCAGGGTGAAGGGCACCATGAAATACCAACGTCTGCGCAGGATGGCCCATATCTCACCAAGACTCACGAACCATCCCTCCATTCGGTGGCATCCCACCGCGCATCCTGCCAGTATCGGGGGCGACGGAAGGAACTCGTATGTCGCCCGGGAACGTCGCCGATGCGCTGCTCCGCCGCTGGTACGTCGTGGTGGTAGCACTGCTGCTGACGGCCGCCGCGGCGTACCACGTGGTGCGTCCCGCCCCCCAGTACGTCGGCTCCGCGGTGGTCGTCCTCAAGCCTCCGGTGACGCAGAACCAGCCCAACCAGCTCACCAATCTGCAGCCACCGCTGGCCGTGGTCTCCTACGCGGTCGTCCGGCAGCTGGAATCCCCCGCCGGAGCCAGGGAGCTGCGCGCGGCAGGCGTCGACGGCACCTACCGCCTCATCCCCCGCAACAGCGGCACCAGCGCGACGCCTCGCTATCTGATCCCGTCCCTGCAGGTGCAGTCGCAGGCGCCCGGCCCCGACGCCGCCGTCACGGCGGTACGCCGCATCATCGACGCCTACACCAAGCATGTCGACGAGATGCAGACGGCCCAGCACGTCCCGGCCGGGGCGCGGATCACCGCCTCGGTCCTGACCTCGCCGAGCGCCGCCGAGGTGCAGGGCAACAAGGCCCGGGGTCTGGCGGGCGCGGCCCTGCTGGGCGTCGCCGGCGGCGTTCTCGGCGCGTTGTGGGTCGACCAGTACGCCATGAAACGCCGGGGGACGCCCGCGGGCCACCGTCGGCAGTCCGGCCCGGTTCCCGCGGCCAACTGAGCTGAACCGATGAGTCATCAGATGCCGCGGCGCTTCCACGACTCCCACCAGAGCCTTTCGCGGCCGCGCTCGGCCACGGCCGACCACACCAGCGGCTGCAGATACGGCATGGCCTTCGGACCTATCCGTCTCCGCAACCGCAGCGCGCGGTACTCGGGCAGCGCCGCGTATCCCGGCAGGCACTCCTCGGCGAACGCCACACATTCATCGACCGGTACGACTCCTGTGCGCCCCCGGTCGTAGGCCCGGTAGGCCCGGCGCAGCGCAAACCGCGCGAGCCGGGTGTGGACCTCGTCGGCCAGGCGGTCGGCGTGGGGCAGCCGGTCGGCGCATTTGGCGAGCACGGAGTCGAAGGCCACCAGGCGCTGGCGCAGGTCGTCGAGCTGACCGCCGAAGTCGGTCGTGGACATGTTCTTGCCGTGGACGCGGTAGAAGGCCTGATCGGCTCCGCGTATGTAGCCGACGTCGGCGTGTGCGGCGAGCCGCATCCACATCTCGATGTCGCCGGCGTGGGGCAGGGCCGGGTCGTAGCCGCCGACCGTCCGCTGGAGGCTGGTGCGGACGACGACTTCCGGCGAGGTGATGCAGCCGGTGCCCTCGCGGAAGCGCCGCTCCAGCCACCACTGCCCGGGGTAGACGACCGAACCGGTGCTCTGCGTACGGGCCGGCGGGAGCGGGCCGCCGTGCTGGAAGCGCAGGGGGCGCCCGTAGGCGAACCCCACCTCGGGATGGGCGTCCAGCAGCGCGGCGGCCCGGGCCAGCGCGCCCGGGACCAGCCGGTCGTCCGCGGAGAGGAGGGCGACATAGTCACCGTCGGCCCATTCCAGGAGGCCTTCGTTGTAGGTGGCGATGTGGCCCTTGTTGGTTTCGTGGACGAGGACTTCGATGCGCCGGTCGGAGGCGGCCAGTTTGTGCGCGGCCTCCGCCGAGTCGTCGGGCGAGGCGTCGTCGATGATGAGTACCCGGACGTCAACGCCGTCCTGCTCGTCCAGGACGCTGCTCACGCAGTCGGCGAGGAAATGGCCGTACTTGTAGCACGGGATCACAACACTGACGGTGCTCATCGTTGAGGAAGCCAATCCCCGGTGGTGGTCTCCGCCGGACTTCGGAGGAGACCACCACCGGTGGGTTCTGGTCGGTCAGTTCTTCTTGCGGACGGTCTTGCTGGTCAGGGTCCAGCTCTGGGACTTCACCATGTGCCGGTCCTTGTCCTTTGCCGTGACCGTGACCGTGAACCGTGTGCCGTCCGGCAACGGGAAGGACAGATGGACGGACACCTTGTGGGTGGCCCGGTTGTAGGAGGTGACGGCCGTGACGTGGAGCTTCCTGGCGGCGGCGGCTTCTGCGCCCGGCAGGATGGTTACGGTCGCCTTGACGGACGACAGCTTGACGTCGGCGGGCAGGGTCGTGACGAGGGGGCTGCCCGCGTCGGCGGTGTGCGTCACCGCGGACGCGGTCTCCTCCGAGGCGGTGGCCGTCGTCAGCGACGCGCTGGGGTTGTCGGCGGTGAAGACGGGGCCGACCCAGTAGTTCGCCGATCCGTAGGAACTGTTGGGGAAGGCCGAGTCGGCACCGTACCGGTAGAGCCCGTTGTGGTGCGTGGTGGTGTCGGCGGTGGCGGTCAGCGGATAGGACTGGTGGGCTGCCGCGAAGTAGCCGCCGTCCACCGCGTAGTTGCCGTTCGGCGCATGGTACGAGACGACGTACGGGGTGTCGGCGGTGATGGCCACCGGAGTGGCGAAGGTCAGCTGCTGCCAGCCGGAAGCCGTCTCGCCGGTGAAGGTGCCGGTGGCGAGCAGCGTGCCGGTGTCGGACCACAGGCTGCCGGTGTGGGTGCCGGTGTTGCCGGTGCCCTTGTAGAAGGTGACGCCGGTGACCCAGCCGCTCGTCGAGGACGTGAACCGGGTACCCAGCTCGACGGAGTTGGTGTCACCACTCATGTCGGGAGTGGCTGGCACGGTGGAGGAGTTCCACAGCATGCAGGGGCAGGTGACCGCGGGCGGGGTGGAACTGGTGGTGAAGGACCACGCCACCGGGTCCGCCATGGCGTTGCCCCACAGGTCGGAGGCCTGGACGGACGCGGTGTAGGTGGTGTGCAGCGCCAGCTCGGTCGACGGTGTGAACGTCGCCTTGTTCGACGCGGGGAGTGTCTTGGTTCCCGGCACGGTCGTGCCGTTCGAGTCCTTCAGGGTGAACGTCAGGGTGTCGGCGTCGATGGCCGAGCTGAAGACGGCCGACTCCGGTGCCGTGATCGACACTCCGGTCGCCCCGGACGTCGGGGAGGTCGAGGTGACGGTGGGCGGGGTCGTGCTGGCCGTCGAGGTGTCCAGCACCACGTCGACCCAGTAGTTGCTGCCGGAGGACTGCGAGGACGGGAAGGCGCTCGTCGAGCTGTAGCGGTAGACGCCGTTGCCGCCGTCGGTGCCGGACTTCAGGGCCGTGAGCGGGGCCAGGCCGGCGTCGCCGCCGGAGAAGTAGCCGCCGTCGTAGGAGTATCCGCCGTTCGGGGCGAAGTACGACGCGACATAGGTGGTGTTGGCCTTGACGCTCACCGGGGTGGCGAAGTTCAGCTGCTGCCAGCCGGAGGCCGTCTCGTTGGTGAAGGTGCCGGTGGCCAGGCGGGTGCCGGAGGCGCTCCACAGGCTGCCGATGTGGGTGCCGGTGTTGGCCGGCGACTTGTAGAAGCGGACACCGGTGATCGAACCGGCCACCGTGGTACGGAACTTGACGCCGAGCTCCACCGAGCTGCCGTCGCCCGCGTTGACGGTGCCGGGAACGGCCGAGGCCGGCCAGACGGTGCAGGGGCAGGCCTGGGGGCCGACGGTCACCGGGATGGTCGTGACGGCGCCCATGTTGACGCTGTCGTCGACCGCACGGACCTTGATGGACGCCGAACCCGGGGCCGTGGGCGTCCAGCTGAAGCTCCAGGACGTCAGGCCCTTGGCGGCCTTCCAAGTCGTTCCGCCGTCCGTGGACACCTCCACGCGTGCCACCACGCCCCCGCCGGAGTCGGCGGCGGTGCCGGTGATGGTGACCGGTTTCAGCGCCGGGACGGTGACCCCGGAGGCCGGGCTCGTCACGGTGACGGCCGGGCCGGTGGTGTCGCTGGAGGCCGTGGCGACGTTGAGGTTGCTCTGCCGGGTCAGCGGCTGGACGCCCATGTCGGCGAGGATGTTCACCGTCGCCTGCTGCATGCGGGCGTCCTCGGTGACCACCGTGTCGGCGGGGTTGTACGTCGGGATGTTGGTCAGGCCCCACGACCACTGCACGGTCCCCGCCCCGAACACCAGGGCTCCGGAGTCCTGGTCGCGGAACTCGACCAGGTTGTGCGTCGCCGTGCCGTTGCCGTATGTGTTGCCCCAGTCCAGGCGGTACTTGCCGTCGTTGATGTCCACGGTCGTGGACGACAGGTCGATCGCCCCGGCGGGTCTGGTGCTGTTGGCGATGTCGCTGTCCCACTCGTACCCGAGGGTGCCGGTCGGGAAGGTGGCGGTCTGGCTCGAAGTGAGATTCGCGATGGAGGTGTTGCGCCACAGCCGGTTCTTGCCGTACGAGCCCGGGACCGTGATCGCGTCGCTGCGGTAGCCGTTCACCTGGAACATGGAGCCGGTGAGGATGTTCGGCGGCTGGTAGTCCTGCCCGTAGTCGGTGCTGGTCGGGTCCATCCAGGTGCCGGTCCAGATGCCGCTGGGGTCGGCGATGCCGTTGTTCTGCGCCATCTTGGTCATCTTGTAGCAGACCAGGGTCCGGTTCGCCGTGCTCGTGCCGTCGATGCTCGGGGTGAGCCGTGTCTTCCAGAAGACCTCGTTGCCGCTGAAGAAGGCCTCTCTCACGCCGGCCTTCCTGGCCGCCAGGACGTTGGAGTACTGGCTCTGGGTCCAGTACTCGTCATGGCCGGAGGACAGGTACACCTTGTGGTTCTTCAGCAGGGTGCCGCCATTGGCCGACACGTCCACGCCGGACAGATAGCTGACGTCGTAGCCGTTGCGCTCCAGCCAGGACAGCATCATGTACTCGGAGCCGTAGATGCCGTTGTCACCGCCGATGTCCAGCGGCCGGTTGTAGCTGACCTCGTAGGCGCGGCCGTCCGGCGCGGGCCCCGCGCCTCCGTACAGGTCCTGGCCGCCGTAGTCGTTGTAGGCCTGCCAGGTCTGGTCGCTGGTCTGTACGACGACGTCGGAGGTGCTGGAGTCCTTGCGGACCACGAACGGGTACGGCATCAGGCCGTCGCCGTCCGTCTGGGTTATGTTCGCTATGTACAGGCCGGACACGGCGTCGCTGGGCACCGTCCAGCTCGCGGTCACGGGCCAGTTGCCGCAGTCGACCAGGCCGGTACCGCTCTTCTTGGTGCAACTGGCGGGATTGGTCGAGTAGTTGGCCGGATAGGTCACCGCCGCCTGGGCCGCGGTCGACATCTCGCGCGCGCCGTCGCCGCCGTACCAGCCCAGCCGGTAGATCTCGATGTGGTACGAGACCTTCGACTGGACCTTGAACTGGACGGTGTCACCGGCCTGGACGCTTTCCTTGGTGGTGAAACCCTCGATGTCACCGTAGGCGTTGGGTGAGAACCAGTCGGACTTCGGACTGCCCGGCTTGGAGTTCTCGCAGACGATCGCGTTGGAGCCCGCTCCGCACGGATCGGATGCGGCAAGCGCGGGCCCGGCCTGCGGGAGCACCGCCCATATCAATGCTGCTACGACGGCGAGGCGGCCGCCCCGGATCCGTCTGCTCCATCTGTTCATGTGTACCTCTCAGCGGTGCTGTGCAGGACCGGTCCGTGACGGCCGGGGTCGAGCGTGAAACTGGGGCCGATCAGCCGCCGAGTGCGTCGGCGAGCGTGTCCACGACGCGCTGCTGCTGGTCGGGGGTGATCTGCGGGTAGAGCGGCAGCGACAGGATCCGTTCCGCCGCCTTCTCGGCGTTCGGGAAGTCGCCGCGGGAGTGGCCCAGATGGCGGTACGCGGGTGTGAGGTGGACCGGGGCGGGATAGTGCACGCCCGCACCGATGCCCTCGGCGTTGAGCTTGCCCACGATGTGGTCGCGGTCCGCCCCGACGACCTGGACGACGTACAGGTGCCAGACGTGGACGCTGCCCGGCGCGGTGGTCGGGAGCACGACCCGGCCGGCGGCCGCCAGGTCGGCGAGCAGCGCGTCGTAGCGGCCCGCGGCCGCCCGCCGGGCAGCGTTGCCGTCGGCCAGCCGCGCCAGCTTCGCTCGCAGGACGACCGCCTGCAGGCCGTCCAGACGGCTGTTGAAGCCGGGTACGTCGTGGCGGTACTTGGCGACGCCGCCGTGGTTCGCGATCGCGCGCACCAGACCGGCCAGTTCCTCGTCGTCGGTCAGTACCGCGCCCGCGTCGCCGTATGCTCCCAGGTTCTTGCCCGGGTAGAAGCTGGTGGCCGCGATCCCGCCGCTGCCCGGCGAACGGCCGTCACGGCTGGCGCCCTGGCACTGCGCGGCGTCCTCGACGACCCGTACGCGGTCGGGAAGCCGGCCGGTCAGCTCCGGCACGTCGGCCAGCTGTCCGTAGAGGTGCACGGGTACGACCGCGCGGGTGGCCTGGCCGACCGCGTCCAGCGCGGCCTGGGGGTCGAGCAGGTAGGTGTCGGGCAGGCAGTCCGCCAGGACCGGTCGCGCGCCGGTTCTGGCCACCGCGCCCGCGGTGGCGATGAAGGTGTTGGCGGGCACGACGACCTCGTCACCGGGCCCGATTCCGCCGGCGCGCAGGGCGAGTTCGACGGCGTCGGTGCCGTTGGCCACGCCCACGCAGTGCGCGACACCGCCGAAGTCCGCGTACTCGCGCTCGAACCGGCGGACCTCGTCGCCTCCGATGAACGCGGTGTGGGCCAGGACTCGTTCGAATCCGGCCCGTACGTCGTCGGCGACTTCCTCGTGCGCCGCCTTGAGGTCCACCAGCGGAATCTGGTTCATGTGACGGGTCCCCCCATTGTTCGCGTCGCAAGTTCGTCAAGTGCCGGGGCAGCCGCCTCGCGCAGCCGCCGTGCCGGACTCCCCGCCCAGACCTCGCCCGGCGGCACATCGCCGAGCACGGTGCTCCCCATGCCGATCAGCGACCAGGCGCCGACCGTCGTGCCTTCCCTGACCAGGGCCCCCGAGCCCAGATAAGCGCCCCGCTCCAGTCGTGCGCCCCCGCCCAGGCGGGCGCCGGAGGCGATCGTGGCGAAGTCCTCGACCACGTCGTCATGGGTGAGGACGACATGCGGCATCACCGCGACATGCGCGCCCACCCGCACGGCGGCGGTCAGGACGCAATGTGCGAGCAGGACCGAGCCGGGACCGATCCGCGAGGTCGCCGACACCGCCGCCGTCGGGTGGATCACGGTGGCGTAGCGGTCCGCGGGCAGGTCGAGCCTGCGGACCAGACGGGCGCGGGCGGCGTAGTCCCCGGGGTTGCCCACGCAGATCACCACCCGGGCGTCGGGCAGCTCGTGGACCAGGTCACAATCGCCGAGCACGGGCACACCGTCCACCTCGGTGCCGTGCAGGGCCGCGTTGTCGTCCAGGTGCCCGAGCAGCTCGATGCCGCCCGCGTCCCGTACGGCCTGTGCGGTCTCCCGGGCGAAGCCGCCCGCGCCGATGATCAGGAGCCCGCTCATCTTCGGGCCTGTTCGTGCAGCGCGGCCACGACGCGGTCCTGCTGGGCCTCGGTCATCGTGTGGAACAACGGCAGGATCAGCGAGGCCCCGCTGATTCGCTCGGTGACCGGCAGCGGCGCGCAGGGGTGGCCCTGGTAGGCGGGTTCGAGGTGCGAGGCCATGATCCCGCGCCGGGCGGAGACGCCGGCCTCGGCGAGCGCGCCGAGCAGGTCGTCCCGGCCGACGGGGAAGTCCTCGGCCAAAAGCACCCAGTAGGACTGGAAGTTGCTCTGCCCGTGCGCGGGGTCGCGTACGGGGGTGAGGCCGGGGACGCCCTGCAGCAGTGCGTCGTACCGTGCCGCCAGCTCGCGGCGGCGGACGATCATCGCGTCGAGTTTCTGGAGCTGGACCAGGCCGATCGCGGCCTGGACGTCCGTCATCCGGTAGTTGTAGCCGACCTCGAGGTAGCTCTCCAGGACCGGCTTGTTGCTTGCATGGCGCTCCGCCGCCGAGACGTTCATCCCGTGCTCCCGCAGCCGGCGCAGACGTGCCGCCCACTGGGCGTCGTCGGTGGTGACCATGCCGCCCTCGCCGGTGGTGACGACCTTGCGGGGGTGGAAGGACCAGGCGGCGATCAGCGCGCCGTGCCCCACGGACTTGCCGCCGACGGTCGAGCCGATGGCGCAGGCCGCGTCCTCGACCAGGGGAAGGTCCCAGTCGGCGCAGGCGGCACGCAGGGCGTGCACATCGGCCGGTACGCCACCTTGATGGACGACGAGGACGGCCTTGGTACGCGGGGTGCGGACCGCGTCCACGGTGGCCGCGGTCAGGTTGCCGGTGGCGAGGTCGACGTCCGCGAACACGGGCTCGGCCCCGACGTAGCGCACGGCGTTGGCGGTGGCGATGAATGACAGCGAGGGCACCACGACCTCGTCGCCGGGCCCCAGTCCGAGCGCGACGAGCGACAGGTGCAGGGCGGTGGTGCATGAGCTGACCGCGATACCGTGCTCGGCGCCCACCCGCTCCGCGAAGTCCCGCTCGAAGGCGGCGACCCGGGGCCCCTGGGCGACCCACCCGGACAGCACCGCGTCGGAGGCGGCCCTGGCCTCCTCCTCGCCCAGCCAGGGGATCATCACGGGGATGCGATCCGCGCTCATCGCGAGGCCTCCCCGGCGGCGGCGTCGGCGGCGCGCTCTGCACGCCACCACTCCACCAGGTCCCGCAATCCCGTGCGCAGGTCGATCTGCGCGGTGAAGCCGAGCCGTTCGGCGGCCTGTGTGACGTCCGCGAGCCGCCGGCTCACACCGTTCACCGTGCGGGCGGGCCCGTGCACCGGCTCCAGGTCCGATGCGCCCATCGCCTCCAGCAGGCCCTGGGCGAGCTCGAGCAGCGAAGTCTCCGCACCGTTGGCGATGTTGAACACCTCGTCGGTGAGATCCGACTCGGCGGCCAGCACATTGGCCCGGGCGATGTCACGGACGTCGACGAAGTCCATGGTCTGCGTGCCGTCGCCGAGAATCAGCGGCGGCTCGCCCGCCTCGATGCGCTCCATCCAGCGGATGAGCACTTCGGTGTAGAGGCCGTGGATGTCCATCCGGGGGCCGTAGACGTTGAAGTAGCGCAGTGCCACGTAGTCCAGTCCGTACATGGCGTGGAAACTGCGCAGCATGCCCTCGTTGAAGGCCTTCGCCGCGCCGTAGAACGTGTCGTTGTTGTACGGGTGATGGCGTTCGGTCGTCGGGAAGGCCTCGGCCATGCCGTAGACGGACGCCGAGGACGAGGCGATCACCTTGCCCACCCCGGCCTCGGCCGCCGCCTCCAGGACGTTGAAGGTGCCGTCGACCAGGACTTCGTTGGCGAGCCGGGGTTCCTCCGCGCACTGGGTGATGCGTATCGCGGCGAGGTGGAACACCAGGTCGGCGCCCTCGGTGACCTTCCGTACGGTGGCGGCGTCCCGGATGTCGCCCTCGACGACCTCCACGACGCCGCTGGGCAGGGCCCGGGCGAGGTTGGCCCGCCGCCCGCGCACGAAGTTGTCCAGCACCACGATCTCGCGGGCGCCACCCTCGGCCAGGAGGTCGACAAGGTTGGAGCCGATGGTGCCCGCTCCCCCGGTGACCAGGATCTTCTTGCCTCGTACGCTGCTCAACTGCCTTGCCCTCTCGGTGAAATAAGACCGTCAACGCCCGGCACGCAGGCCGACGACCGCGCCCCGGAATTCCAGACTCCGGGACGCCGCCTCAAGAATGTCCAGCACCCGCAGGCCCGCCCGGCCGTCGGTGAGTGGCGCCCGCCGCTCCTTGATCGCGTCGGCGAACTCCTCGACCATGCTGCGCAGCGCTTCCTTCTCACCGATCGCCGGGGCGACCATGTCCCCGGAGCGGTACGAGACGAGCATCTCCCTGCGCTCGTCCGCGCCGATCTCCTGCGGCGCGGCCAGGTCCACGCCCCGGTCGTAGATCGCCACCCGCTGGACGGGGTTCAGGTCGTCCCAGATCAGGGTGCGTTTGGCGCCGCCCACCATGGTCGTCCGAACCTTGGTCGGGGAAAGCCAGTTGACGTGCACGTGGGCGATGGCGCCCGTGTTGAGCTGAAGCGTCAGATAGGCCACACAGGCCTGTCCCGCGCCGATCGGGTCGGCCCCGTGGGCGGCGACGGCGACCGGCTCGACGTTGTCGGGGAGGATGAAGTCCAGGATCGACAGATCGTGCGGGGCCAGGTCCCACATGACGTCGATGTCCTTCTGGACGAGCCCGAGATTGATGCGAACCGAGTCGACGAAGTGGATCTCCCCGAGTTCGCCGGAGCGGACCAGTTCCCGGATGCGGCCCACGGCGGGCGTGTAGCAGTAGGTGTGGTCGCACATCAGGGTGAGCCCGCGCTCCTCCGCCTCGGTCACCAGCCGCATCCCGTCGGCGTAGGTCGCCGCGAGCGGCTTCTCCACGAGGACGTGCTTGCCGGCGCGCAGGGCGGCCAGGGCGATGTCGAGGTGGGTTCCGGCGGGCGTGGCCACGGCGACGGCGGCCACGGAGGGGTCGGCCAGTACGGCCGCGTAGTCCGAGGTCGCCTCGACCGTCGAGTAGCCTCCGAGGACCCGGTGGGCCCGGTCCACGTCGAGGTCGCACAGCCAGCGCAGCCGGAACCGCTCGCTGGCCTGGAAGTTGCGTACGAGGTTGGGTCCCCAGTAGCCGGCCCCGACGACGGCGACCCCCAACGGCTCCGTGGTCTGCGTCACTTGGCTCCTCTTCCCTTGGTCCATCAGTACGCCCCCGTTCCTCGCACCACGGCGGACCCGGTGCGCAGCAGGATCGACAGGTCCAGGCCCATCGACCAGTTGTCGACGTATCCGAGATCGAGCCGGACCGCCTCGTCCCAGGGCAGGTCGGAGCGGCCGCTGACCTGCCACAGCCCGGTGAGGCCGGGCTTCACGAGCAACCGGCGCTTGATGTCCGGCGTGTACGCCTCCACCTCTTCGGGCAGCGGCGGGCGGGGGCCGACGAGCGACATATGGCCCTTGACCACGTTGATGAGCTGTGGCAGTTCGTCCAGCGAGCTGCGGCGCAGAAACGAGCCGACCCGGGTGATCCGCGGGTCTCCCTTCACCTTGAACAGCAGGCCGTCGCTGTTCTGGTTGAGGTGCTCCAGCTCCGCCCTCAGGGCCTCCGAGTCCTGCCGCATCGTGCGGAACTTGAGCATGGTGAAGTGGTCGCCGTACCGGCCCACCCGCTGCTGTCTGAACAGCGCGGGCCCGGAGCTGTCCAGCCGGACGATCAGGGCCATCAGCAGCATGGGCAGGGCGAGGAGGACCAGGAGCGCCCCGGCGAAGGAACGATCCAGCAGTTCCTTGGGCAGCCGGGAGACCCGGGAGAGGTTCGGCGCCTGTATCCGCACCAACGGCACCCCGTTGGTGGGCCGTACCGCCAGCCGGGAGGCGGACACGTCGGCCAGCACGGGCGCCAGCAGGAAGTCGACACCCTGCACGGCTGCCGTCCAGGACATCCGGCGCAGGACGGAGGCGTCGTACTCGGGTGCCGGCAGCACCACCACGGTGCTGATGCCCAGGGCCCGGACCACGTCGTTCATGTCGCCGACGCCGCCGAGGACGGGGAGTCCCAACTTGCGGATGTCCCTGGCGTTTTCCGGATCGCTCAGGCACACTCCGGCCACCTGAAGCTCCTGTACGCCGCCCCGCTGCAGCACGGCGACCAGCTCCATGATGCCGCGCGACGGCCCGACCAGAAGCGTCGCGCTCCGGTCCCGGCTCCGTGCCCATCGTCTGTGCAGTCGGCGGCGCAGCGTGTACCGGACCGGCAAGGCGATCGCGGTGGCCGGCACCGCAGCCATGGTCATGTCATGGAGGAGGCCCGAGTCATGCGTGAACAGGTAGTACGCACACGCGGCCAGCGCCGGCAGTGCGACACCGCCCCGAAGCACCCGTCGGTACTCCTCGGTCCCCATGCCCAGAGCGCTGCGGTCGTAGGAGCGATGGGCGAGCATGGCGGCGATCCACGTCGGGGGCAGCGCCAGGGCCACCGCCCAGCGGCCATAGGCCGCGTGGACCAAGAAAGCTGCGGCAGCGGCCACTAAACCGTCCGCGACCAGCAGGACTATCCGGTACTTGTGTTCCCAACGTCTTCGGCGCGCTTCCGGACTTCTGCGCTCCACAACCAGTTGCTCATGCGTGACCTCAATGGTCATGCTCCCCCCACCACATGCGCGGCTACCCCTGACCGAAGTGCCCATCATTCAGCGGCACCGGAAAGCGAGGGTGCTTCAGCGGTCCCCAACCGCCTCATGCCCCCAGCATGCTGGTTACTGACTGTTCAAATACTCTCAACAAGCCGAACCGTGACAAGCAGTCAAGACCAGTTCCCCACCCAAACCGGTCCGGCGAACCTCAATCTAGACCACGGGAAGCAGCCGCGGGAACAGTTGGACGAAACACACATCGCAATAGCGACACCGGCGGCATACTGCCCAGGTGACGAGCATCGTGATACCGGCCCACAACGAGGCGCGAGTCATCGGCCGGCTCCTCGATTCGCTGCTGGCCGATACCTCCGAGGACGATTCCTCCAAGGTCGAGACCGACATCGTGGTCGTATGCAATGGCTGCACGGACGACACCGCGCGGATCGCGGCCGCGCGTGGCCCGCGCGTGCGGGTGGTCGAGATCCCGGTCCCCTCCAAGCACACCGCCCTGCGGACGGGAGACGATCACGCGCGTGGCTTCCCCCGCGTCTATGTGGACGCCGACGTCGTGATCGCGGGCGCCGACATACGGGCGTTGACCGCGCCTCTGAACGACGACACCTCGGGTGTCCTCGCCACCGCCCCCGAACGGCAGATCCCGCTGGACGCCTGCGCATGGCGGGTCCGGGCCTACTACCAGGTGTGGCAGCGACTGCCCGCCGTACGCGCGGGCCTGTTCGGCCGAGGGGTCATCGCGGTCTCCAAGGCCGGGCACGCCCGGATCGCCGAGCTGCCGCCGCTCATGGCGGACGACCTGGCCGCATCCCTGGCCTTCGGTCCGGAGGAGCGGCTCGTGGTCGACTCGGCCCGAGTCGTGGTCCACCCGCCGCGCACATGGCCGGATTTGATCAAACGGCGGATCCGGGCCGCGGTGTCCACCGCCCAGGTCGAACGGCATCAGAGCCCCGAAGAAGCCTCGGCACGCACCAGCACGGCAGATCTCAAAGCTCTGCTCCGCGGGGAACCGAAGCTCTTCCTCGCTGTCATCGTCTTCGTCGCGGCGGCGGTCGTCGCCCGGCGGGGGGCCAAGAAAGCCATCCGGGCACAGGACTTCGGCACCTGGCTACGGGACGAGAGCAGCCGGCAGAACTGATCGCACCGCACCTGGAGCCTTGATCATGTATCTCACCGACCGCTCCGCGCCACCGGCGGCCGACACCGAGCCGGGCCGAAGACGCGGCCTGCGGCCCAAGGTCGCCCCGGTGGTGCTCGTGCTGGGCACGGTCAGCCTGATCACCGACATCTCCTCGGAGATGGTCACCGCCGTCCTGCCGCTCTACCTCGTCACCACCCTCGGCTTCAGCCCACTGGGATTCGGCACCCTCGACGGCGTCTACAACGGCGTCAGCGCGCTGGTCCAGCTGACCGGCGGCCACCTCGCCGACCGGGTGCGCAACCACAAGCTGATGGCCGGACTCGGCTACGGCCTCTCCGCGCTGTGCAAGCCACTGCTCCTGCTCGCGGGCAGCCTCGGCACGCTCGGCACGGTCCTCGCCCTGGACCGGACCGGCAAGGGCCTGCGCACCGCTCCGCGCGACGCGATGATCTCCCTGTCCACGCCGCCCGAGAGCCAGGGCCGGTCCTTCGGCGTGCACCGCGCGATGGACACCACCGGCGCGATGCTGGGCCCGCTGGCGGCCTTCCTCATCCTGCGTGCGGCCGCCGACGGCTACGACGCCGTGTTCGGCGTGAGCGCCTGCGTCGCCGTGCTCGGCGTGCTCGTACTCGTGCTGTTCGTACCCGGCAGACGCCAAGGCGCGCCGACGGACGAGGCAGGTACACCGGACGGCAAACAGCCCGTCCGCGTACGCGAAGCGCTGGCACTGCTGCGCCTGCCGCGTCTGCGGGCGCTCGCGGTCTGTGCCGCGCTGCTCGGCCTGACCACGGTCAGCGACGCCTTCGTCTACCTGCTCCTGCAGCGGCGCGTGGGCATCGGCGAGGAGTGGTTCCCGCTGCTGCCGCTCGGCACCGCCGCAGTGTTCCTGCTGCTGGCCGTGCCCGTCGGCACGCTGGCCGACCGGGTCGGGCGGCACACGATGTTCCTCGCCGGACACGCAGGACTGCTCACCGGCTACGCCCTCCTGCTGTGGGCCCCGGCCACGCCGGCTCTTCCCTGTCTCGTACTCGCCCTGCACGGCACCTTCTACGCGGCCACCGACGGCGTGCTCCCCGCCGCCCTCGCCGGCCTCGTGCCCGAGCAGCTGCGCGCCAGTGGCCTCGCCATCGTCGGCACCAGCCAGGCATTGGCTCGGTTCTGCTGCTCGCTGGCCTTCGGCGCCGCCTGGACGACCTGGGGAGACGGCCCGGCGCTGGCCGGTGCAGCGGTCGGCCTCCTGTGCTGCGCGGCCGTAGCCGGCATGGTGTTGCGGCCGACGAAAGAAACCCGATGACCACCACAGCCACAAGGATCCGAATGACACCGCTGCGCCGCCGCCTTCTCATACTCGTCACGGCGGTGCTGCTCCTCGCAGGGCTGGGGACCGGAGTGGTCCTGCACGCCGCCGCCCGCGCGGATCGGGCGAACCAGCCGCAGCCGGGCGGCCCCGCCGTCAGCTCGGGCACGTTGACGCTCGGCCAGAAAGGCCGCCTGGCCTTCCTCAACGCGGCCGCCGGCCCGCACCGCACCGCGGTCGCCTCGGTCCCGTCCAGCGACCCCAAGGGCGCCCGGATCGCCTCGAACCTGAAGTGCGCGCGCTTCTACGCGGCGGCCGGCACGGGCGTCTGCCTCCAGTCCGTCACCGGGGTCCTCAAGCAGAGCAACCGCGCCCTGATCCTGGACGCCAGCCTCCGCACCCTGCGCACCTTCCCACTCGCGGGCACCCCCAGCCGGGCCCGTGTCTCGCCCAGCGGCCGCTTCGCCGCCTGGACCGTCTTCGTCTCCGGCGAGTCCTACTCGTCCGCCTTCTTCTCCACCCGGACCTCGATTCTGGACACCCGCACGATGCGGCTGACTCCCAGCCTCGAGACGTTCTCCATCGTCAAGGACGGCAAGCGCTACCACGCCTCGGACATCAACTTCTGGGGTGTCACCTTCGCGTCCGACGACGACACTTTTTACGCCACCCTCAACACCGCCAACCACACCTACCTGGTGCGCGGTTCACTCTCCCGGCATACGGTCACCACACTCGTCCAGAACGTGGAGTGTCCCTCGCTCTCGCCCGACGGTACCCGTGTCGCCTTCAAGAAGCGGGTCCTGTCCGGTACCGCCCTCTGGCACGAGTACGTCCTCGACCTGAGGACTCTCAAAGAGACGGCGCTGGCCGAACGCCACAGCGTCGACGATCAGGCCACCTGGCTCGGCAACCACACCGTCGCCTATGCCCTCCCCGCCAATGGCAAGGTCGGCAGCAGCGATCTGTGGAGCGTGCCCGCCGACGGCACGGGGACTCCTCGCGTGCTGATCGCGGGTGCATCTTCTCCGGCGCCGTTGTAGACCGGGATCGGCTCACCGCCTGCTACCGCCCGCTGAGCTGCCCCGACTGCCCCGCGGGTGTACGGAACGCGAGGCAGCCGGGCGCGCGATCGGTGGATCAGCCTTGGACGACGAACGTCCTGGCCCTACCGGAGCGGCTGGAGCAGGACTGCTTCTCCTTGGCCGTCATCTTCCGGGACTTGACGACCACCGCGTTGCTCTGCCCGTCCGTCCCGTTCGGGGCAGGCCCCGTGACGACGTCGGGGACGAACCAGAAGTAGTGGCCCCACTTCCGGTCGTCGTAGTGGGTCTGCCAGGTTCCGGAGACCGTCTGCATCACCTGAGCACGGGCGATCCAGCCGACTTCACCGGGTTTCACCGTCATGTTGACGGAGCTGGTCTCCGAGTGCGAGCTCGACCAGGTGTGGCTGTAGGTCGCCGTCACACTGACATCGATGATGTCGGCGATCTTGCCGCCGACGGTCACGGACACGCCCGCCGAATCCGTGGAACCGACCGTGTCGGACCAGGTCATCGACTGGGTGGCAGGCGAGGTGCTGCAGTTGTAGAGCGAGTCGGAGACCCGGTGGAAATCTCCGAGGTACGCCTCGCCCAACTGGGGTTCATTGAAGGTGCACTTGCCCGCACCCGAGTCGCAGTCGGCTATGAGCTGTGCCCGGGTGGGCTGGTCATCGGCCGAGGCCGGGGCGGCTATCGCCGCGACCATGCCCAGGGCGGCCGCCGAGAGCGCCAGCATCCGTCCGCCGTAGCGCATCATGCGGTTGTTCGCCATACATGTGCCTTTCGCTGTGCATGAGGGGGGTCGGCGATCGCAGGCAAACGGCTGAGCAGTTACCGCGATCACCGCCTGTTGCGATCCAACAGACGCAACAACTGACTTATCTACACCACCAGTTGACGAAATCCCAGCCGTGAACGACCTTCTGCCCATAAATGATCGGCAGATCCTCTTCGCCTCCTGCGATGACGAGCCACTCTCCCCGGTCGACAAAGGTGGCCTACCACCGCTGTGTTCTGATACGACAGTGGATCTCGGCTCGTGGCCGATCACGCTCGGTGAGGCGTGGTGAAACACGGTGGCGGACCCGGACTTCAGCACACATTGCGGTAAGGCAGCTCAGTCGGGTACGTCCGCCACTGCTCTCGCGCAAGTCACCCGCCGGCCTGCTCGCACACCCTGGCGGCAATGCGTTGCGGGTCGACGGGATACATCCGCAGTGACACGTGCTCTCCCGCGACCTGGAGGGCCCGGCCGTCGTGGGTGAAGGACAGTGCAAGGATCCGGTCCCCGGAGGTCGGCAGGGGGAGCCCAGTGGCCGGCGTCGTCACCCGACGGCCGGCCGGTCGCCAGAGGGGCTGAACTGCGGCAGGGTGGACGGCCCGTTCCCCAGTCGCCGTACGACGGAACGGCCGGACGGGAGGGCGACGAGCGCGGAACAGGCGGTCGCAAGAAGCCGGCCGTCGGGCCGCAGGGCCATGGAGTGTGACGCGTCATACGGGCGCCCCAGAAAGAGGAGTGCGCAACGCCGTGGCGCGCGATCCGGTGTCCCGTGCGCAGGTCCCACCGCTCCCACACGTCCGCGCTGGACCGGTAGAGCAGGAGGGAGTGCTGGTCGGGGCCGAGTACGAAGTCGTTGCCCAGGGTCTCGTCCGGTTTCTGACGGGTGATGTCAAAGGACGACGGGGTCGACCGCTGTCTCAGCTGCCGCCTGTCGCCACCGTTCCTCCCACTCCTCCATGTCGCCACCGCAAGCGCGCACACAAGCAAGGGCAACCGGCAGGGTCGGCAGCCGCTCCCCCGCCGCCGCCTGCGAGAGCGTGCTTGCCCCCTGCCCCGTCCGCTGCGCCATCACCCAATACGTCGGACTCCCGGCCTCCGCCCGGGAGTTTGCGCAACTCGGCCGCGAACCGCTGCACGGGTCCCGTGCTCGGATCCAGTGGGCTCTCCGGACGCCCCGCCATCGACACCTCACCCCTCTGCCCGCCCGCCTCCCCGGTAGACACGACGCGGGGCCGGATGACGTACGCACACCTCTGCCAGGAGGCAACCCGAGAGCGCCGTCTTTGGTCAGAGCCGCAACGCCGCGCCCGTGACCTGCGGCGCGGCCATTGATCAGGGTGACGGAACCGGCTGCCCATTCAATTGCGGGCCCGCTGAACTCGGTGGTGCAAGGCGGTCGCCCCGCCTCCCGGTGCCGGCTTCACCACGAGCAGGTGGTGCTGCCGGGCCGGCCAGAGGCGGGGCGGTCCATCACCCGAGTGACATCCGAAGGAGTCAGCGTTCATGAGTGAGAACGAGCAGGTCCCGCCGTACCCGGAGGGCGGCGCGGGCATCTTCGACGTCGATCCCGACCAGACCGGCATCAGCCAGGACCCCGACCACGAGGTCACCTCCGACCTCGACGCCCTCCCCGACGACATGGAGCTCTGACACCGCCATGGGAACCGCAAAGGGAATGATCGCCGCCGCACGCAAGCTGCTGGGCACCACCGAGCACCCGCCCGGCTCGAACCACAACCTCATCACCTCCTGGTACGGCTTCTCCGGACCGTGGTGCGACATGTCCATCAGCTACGAGGCCGCCCACTCCGACAACCTCAAGGCCGTCATGGGCAAGTTCGCCCTGACCACCGCACACGCCCGCGCCTTCCAGAACCGGGGCCGCTGGCACTACGGCATCGGCGGCATCCGCCCCGGAGACGTCGTCTTCTTCGACTTCTCCGGCGGCCGCTCCATCAGCTCCATCAAGCACGTCGGCCTGGTCGAGGCCGTCCACTCCAACGGCACCATCACTACCCTGGAGGGCAACACCTCCGACGCGTTCCGCCGCCGGGTCCGGGGTCGCGCCTGCGTGGTCGGCTACGGCCGCCCCGCCTACGACAACGCCGCCCCGATGCCCTCGCACGACGGCATCCTGCGCCTGGGCTCGACCGGTAACTCCGTCAAGACACTCCAGAAGAACCTCAACACCGTCCAGAAGGCCGGCCTCACCGTCGACGGCCGGTTCGGCCCCGCCACCGACAAGGCCGTCCGCACCTTCCAGGCCAAGCACAAGCTCACCGTGGACGGCGAGTACGGCCCGCACACCGCCGCCGTCATGAAGGCCGCCCTTACCGGCCGCACCGGCGTGATCAAGCCGAAGGCCCTGGTCGCCGCACCCGCACTCCTCGACGTGGACGGCCAGTTCGGGCCGGCCACATGCGCGGCCCTGCAGCGGGTGCTGAACACCAAGACGTCCGCAGGACTGGAGGTCGACGGCGCCTTCGGACCGCTGACCGTCAAGGCTCTGCAGACCTACCTGCACGTGACCGCCGACGGCATCACCGGCCCGGACACCACCACCGCCCTCAACAAGCACCTCGGCCTGACGCCCCAGGACACCTGGGACACCAACACCACCAGCCAGCTCCAGAAAGCCCTCAACGCAGGCGCCTTCTAACGGCTGACCGACGGCAGCGACATCGGCGTCCGGCTTGCCCGTCGGGCGCCGATATCGTCACCCCGGGTTGGGGCTGCGTATCGCCGGGCCTGCTGGTGGACCCTGTACTCCGCGTCTCCGGCCGCCGGACAGCGGATGCGGTGGACAGACGCGGATCGGCGGCAGCACGGGCGCGCACGTCGGGGTCGGGGTCGTGGCTGAACCGCTCGACCAGTTCGTCGGGCGAGTCAGGATCGTCGAGCGCGAGGAGACGCACGCGCGGCCGCGGGTCGTCCGCGAAGCGGAGCAGCTCGTGCCGGGGAAAGTTGGGGTGGTTGCGGGGGCGGCCGGGGAACGAAAAAACCCCAACCACCACGTCCACACATCGAGAAGCATCTCCGCCGGGGCATCGGCACAGGATTCGACGAGAAAGAGATGCACGACGCGGTCCTCGTCGCGGGCGAGGAGGCTCACCACATCCGCAGGCAGACGCGGCGCGCGGGCCACGCTGCGGCGGATCCATCGTTTGGGGGATACTGCCAACTGCCACATGGCGTCCGGATTTTCGTAGAAGGCGACGACCCACCACAACGCGTACGTCACGTCCTTCTGATCGATGTCGGGAACCGCATCCGCCAAGTCGGCGATCTCGGCCGGCGTCGCGGGCGGCTGAGCATCGGGATGCTGCGGGCACTCGATGCCCCTATGGTCAGCCGACAGGAGCAGACGGTGGGCCCGGAGGCGTGCGAGCCAGCCGTCGGCCGGGCCGAGTCCGCGGAGCGTGGCGGGCGGTGGCCGCGCCCGGCCTCCGAACCCAACGCGTTGACAAGCACGACACGTTCCTCGGCCCCGCCGTATGTCGGAATGAGCCGAACCTCACCTGAGGGGGACGGTCGCCCAGATCGATCGGGTGCCGTCGCGTTCTATGCGGGTGCCGAGTGCTCGGGCGGAGCTGGCGACGATCCCCAGTCCGCGGCCGAACCCGGGGGCGTTGTGCCAGTGCTTGGCGGACATTGCTGTCCCTTGGTCACGTACCTGGATCCGAAGGTGATTCTTATTTCTTTGCAGGTTGGCGCTGATGACGGAGCTGCCGGTGTGCACGATGGCGTTCGTGGCGAGTTCCGTGGTGATCAGCAGGGCCGTATGGCGAATGTCTTCGTCCGTCAGGAGTTGCTGGTCGAGCCATGAGCGAGTCACGCTCCGGCAGACCGGGACGGCGCGGTCCACAGCCGGGAATCGAAAGGTGATGGTACGGGATCGGGACCCTACGTCGGTCAATGCGCGAGCCGAAGGCGTATTGGGCCATCGCTCGATTTCTTGGCGGGAAATGGTGATCGGCACGCGCGCACGTGCAGTCGTTAACATGACTCTCCTGGTACTCGCGAGGGCGCATGGGCAGTAAGGGCTGGTGGCTCGCAGCGGCGCGCGGCAACGTTCGTGACGCGGCGAGGAGGCTATTTCACGTATGAAACAGAAAGAGCCAGGCAGCGTGCGTCGGTGCGCGGCTTGCGGCGTGAAGCGAAGGCGCTCACAGCGTAGAGGGGCGTATGCGTGTGCCTGCTCTCCATTGTCCACAAGCCCACCTCACGCATCGACGGCGCGGTGCAGTCCTGCAACGGGCACTCGAGTGTGCCGGCGAATTGCGTCGGCTTCGCCTTCCCCTGGGCCGGAGACGGCGAAACCACCCCACCTGGGTGGAGCGGCGGCCTGTCAGACTGATCGTGGGCTGTGAGCACGAGCCTCACGGAGCTCCTTGTTCCGCAACCTGCTCCCATTCCGCCGGGGGTCGTGAGTAGCACGTCAGCCGACGCCGGCGCCGACGTCGGCTGACGGATCCAACCCCTCTCATGGGGTGCCCATCGTGGCAGCCCGTCCTTGTGCGACCGGCACGAGGCCAACACGCTCCATGGGTTGGGCAACCACTCCCCCGGAGAGGACAGGCGGCCCACCGTTGGATGTAACCGTTATCCGTCCTGGTGGCATATGGCAGCAACAGGTGACAGTGCTCCAACACCCGAATGGCGTACTTCGTATGATGGAATATTCGTTCACGTGTGCCCTGGACGGATGACAAGCTCATGCCCCCGGAGGGGTTGGGCGCCAAGGCCGTGCAATGAGTAGCCCCCACCCCCGAAACGCCAACTCTTTGATGAGCCAGTTCGAATGAGCAGCGGGCGAACTCGCCGTGCTCGGACAGGCTACTGCGAATCCCCACTCAGCGGTGACGTTTCAGCAAGCCACAGTAAAGCAGCAGATCGGCCGACAGTGTGCCCGTCGGGCCGCTCGACGAGGCACTGAGTCCGGCAACAACGTGCACTGAAGTTACCGTCGCCGCCTGCAGCATCCGACGATGTCGTGCCATCCCGCAAGACTCCGGCCGGTCCGGTGAGTCGACTCCAACTTGGCTGTTCAACAGCCGACTTCAGTCATTCCCTGCACGCCAGGACAATGGCGCCCACCAGGCTCAGCACACACTCCTGTCGGAGCCGTGGATGTGGTTTCACGTGGATCACACATCATGCCGTACTCCGATCGAGTGATGCGGGGACCGCTCCTCTTGAGGTATCACTCGTCCGTGCTGCATTACTGGATTACGAACCGGCGGGTTGCCCATCCCTTTCCGGGGACGTGACTGCTACCCGTTCCGGTCGTCACTCCCAGCACGCGAAGTGCGCGGCGATCAGGTCGAGTTCTCGTTCCCGATGCAGGACGTCCCCTGAAACACATGGGGTTCCACTCCCGTCGGCGTCGTTGCCCATGAGCGCGATGTCATCTTTCCAAGGGAGTGCCATCATGATTCGTTCTCGTCTTGCCGCCGCCACCGTTACCGCTGCCCTAGCGGCCGGCGCCGTGGTGGGCATTGCCCCCCTGGCCATGGCGACGCCTGCCGCGGCTGCCTCACCGTGCGTCAACGATCTGGAGGCGGCGCAAGCGTCCAACAACGCGGCCATCGCTGCCGACCAGGCCAACGACACCACCACCGCCCGCACCCACAACCTGTCCACCGCCACCTCCCTGGTCGCAGCGATGGGCGACTGCCTCGGCCAGCCGCAGGTCGTGGTGGCCAACATCCTCACGGCTTCCGCGACCAACGCGAGCGCCATCGTCCACAACTGGATCGGAGCCTCGAGTTCGGCCCTGAGCTCCGAGCAGGCAACCGCTTCCGCGATCGACCAGGCGCTGGCCAACGCGAGCTGACCAGCACATACAGGCGGGCACCTGAGCAAGGGCCCGCTGCCTCCCGCCCCGGCGTACGCCGGGCTTGACACCCCCCGGACCGACGCGCCCCCGGTCCGGGGGGCCGTAAAAGCCGAGCATTCACCATCGCCGCGTCGGCGACGGTGAATGCTCGGTCCGACCCGGTGACAAGGGTTTGTCATTCGCGCCGTCTCCGCGCCCACGCGGTGTGCCGCAGTATTGCCAACGCACGCGCTCGGCATGAGAGGCGATGGCTCCATTCCTCACCTGGCGAGGTCGTCATGCTGGTTGTCGCCTTTCTCAATTCTCTGGGCCGAGCCTGTCTCCTGGCGTCCCGATTGCTGCTTCCCGCGCGTGCCTGCTCTCCGCCCGCAGTCCAGAGCGCAAAGTCGCCGCAAGCGGACGGAGTTGACCCAACACCCAGTGACGCAGGGCGTATCCAAGGAAAACACAGGGCATGACCGGGTGAGCATCCGTCCCCTGCCCGTCACACCGATACCGGAGCCGGACGTGCCGAACTCTATGCGGGTCATTCTTTCCGGGGGTCCGGAGTGGGTTCCCCTTCCCGCGGTATGGGAAGTCGAGTCCCTCGAAGTCGAACCCAAAGTGAAGATCCTGTGCGGGAATGCCTATGAACACTTCGAGTTCTCGGGCTCGTACTCCGCACGGGAAGGCGAGCAAATGCCCGTCTACCGCTGGTGCCGCCGCACTTTTGTGGCCGAATAATTCATCGCGTTCCTGAAGGAGAAACGCCATGATCAATCCACTGTCATCTGCGAGTCACTCGTGAGCCGCCGGACCGGGACACGGGCCCGGGACGCCGTAGTCACCGGAATCGGGCTGTGTCTTCCGGGGACGGAGTCGGCGGTGTTCACGGCGGACGACCTCTGGCACATCGCCTCTTCCGGAACGTCCTGCCTCGTCAAGAAAGGCGTCTACTACGGCAGCGTCGACCTGTCGAAAGACACCTTCGAAGAACGTGTCCCCGGCGTTCCCGAGTTCTTTTCACGCCACTACACGGACGCCCACCGCTTCGGACTGGTGTCACTGTCTCAGGCATGCACGGATGCCGGCCTCGATGTCCAGCGCGATCTCGAAGAGGCCGCCATCCTGGTGGGCCGTGGCGGGGTGGATGCCAACATCGACAGCTATCTCGCCGTGCTGAGAGCCGATCCGGTGACATATCCCGTCGCTGAGGCATTGGAGATGTTCGTCGCCGCGGAGCAGGCCGTCACCCCCTCGGACGTCGCGCTGGTCCAGGGCGCGCTCACTCGGTCGAGGGGTGCCAACTTCACCGTGTCGTGCGGCTGCGCGTCCTCGGCCCTGCAGATCGGCCTCGCCCAGCGCCTGATCGCCGCGGGCGAGATCGACATCGCCGTGGTGACCGGGGTCGATGTCTTCAGCGTCACGCTCATCCGCAACATCCAGCGCCTGCTGAGCGGAGCCCAGCAGACCTACGACGCCATGCGATCCCAGGACATGCCGAGCCTCCTGCCGTCGTTCGACGCTCTGATGCGTCCCTATGACCGGCGAGCCGACTGCATCAACCACGGGGAAGGGGCCGCGACCGTCATCATCGAAAGCCGGGAGCACGCCTTCGGACGGGATGCGCGCCTCTACGGCCAGGTCCTGTCGCAGGCCACCACCCGCGACGGGCTTGCCAATCCACTTGCCTGCGACGAGACGGGGAAGGCACTGGTGTCCGCGGTGCGCCGATGCCTCGGTGACACCTGGGAGATCGCCCAAGTGCCCTACCTCCACGGGGGCAGCGACGGGAACGTCGTGGTCACGACCTTCGAGGCGAATGCGGTCCGTGAGCTGTACGGCCCTGCGTCCCACGACCTCCTCATGTCCTCACAGGAGGGCTGCTTCGGCCACAACGGCGCACCGGCGGGCTGTCTCGGGGTGGCTCTGACCCTGCTGATGATGAACCACGGCCAGGTGTGTCCGACGGCCAACTGCGAGGAGCCGGCGGACTGTCTGACCTTCGATCCGGTTCCGGGGACCGCGCCCCGCCCCCTCGACTTCGACTACGCCCTCAGCTTCAACTACCAGGTCGGGGGCGTCAAAAGCGCGATTCTGCTGGGAAGCCCCGACGTCTGAGCCACCTCCGAGGCTCGACCGGCTCCTCGCTCCGGGGTCGCCCCCTCACCCTCGCTGCCCGCCCCGCCTACCGCGCGGCCTGCCACGCGGCACACCTCCTTCTCCCCGAGCAGCACCCGTTCTCACCTCTCCTATGGACGACAAGGAGACTCCCGTGGCCAACGACAAGCATCGCTCGCGCCTCCCGTACGCGCCCATCGCCGTCATCGGTATGGGCTGCCGACTCCCCGGAGACGCCGACTCCCCGGCCGCCTTGTGGCGCCTGTTGGTCGAGGGCCGGGAAGCGGTGGGCGCTCCGCCTCCCGGCCGCGAGATGGCCGGCCCAGGGGAGGGAGCGCCGACCGACCCACAACCCGTCTTCCAAAGGGGCGGGTACCTGAAGGACGTCTCCCGGTTCGACGCCGACTTCTTCGGAGTCGCCGGGCGCGAGGCCGACGTACTCGACCCCCAGCACCGGCTCCTGCTGGAGGTTGTCTGGGAGGCCCTCGAACATGCCGGGCTGCCTCCCGATCGGCTCGCCGGCTCCCCCACAGGCATTTTCACGGGCCTGAGCTACAACGACTACATGGACCAGCTGGCCGGCCAACCCCAGGAACTCGAGGGCTCCATCCTGACGAACGGTCACTGTGTCGCCGCCGGCCGCGTCTCCTATCTCCTCGGCCTGCACGGCCCCAGCATCGCCCTCGACACCGCGTGCTCGTCCTCCCTGGTCGCCTTCCACCTGGCCTGCTCCGCGCTCCGACGCGAGGAGTGCGACCTCGCCCTGGCCGCCGGCGTCACGCTCATGCTCGCCCCACGCATCACCCGGTCCTTCGCCAGGATGGGCATGCTGTCCCCGACCGGGCGCTGCCACACCTTCGATGCCGCCGCGGACGGCTTCGTGCGCGGCGAGGGGTGCGGCGTCGTCGTGCTCAAGCGTCTGGCCGAGGCCCGCAGGGACGGAGACCGCATTCTCGCCGTCGTACGCGGGTCGGCCGTGAACCAGGACGGCCGCTCCGACGGCCTCGCCGCCCCGTCCCCCACCGCCCAGCAGGCTCTCTACCGCACGGCACTCGCCCGGGCCGGGGTCGAACCGGCCCACCTCTCACTGATCGAGGCCCACGGCACCGGCACCCCCGTGGGTGACCCGGTGGAGTTCGCCAGCCTGGCGGCCGTGTACGGCAACGGTCTGTCTCCCTGCGCTCTGGGCTCGGTCAAGACCAACCTCGGCCACCTGGAGCCCGCCGCAGGCATCACCGGGCTGATCAAGACCGTCCTGTGTCTTCAGCGCGGGATCATCCCTCCCAACCTCCACTTCAGCCACTGGAATCCGGCCATCCACGCCGACGCGACCCGCTTCTTCGTCCCCCTCGAAGCCACGCCATGGCCGAAGAAGCAGCCGGTCAGGCTGGCCGCCGTCTCCTCGTTCGGCTTCTCCGGCACCAACGCCCACGTCATCCTGCAGGAGCCGCCGCAGTCCACCCGCCGCGCCGGGCTGACCGCCCCCCGCCGGCCCCGGACGGCACCACCCGAGGTGTTGTTGGTGGCGGCGGGATCCCACCGGGCGCTGCCAACCGCCGCCCGCCGCCTGGCCAACTGGCTGGCAACGGACGGCGGCGACGTCCCGCTGCGGGATGTCGCGCACACGCTGGCCCTGCGCCGCAGCCCCGGCCGAGGGCGTCTCGCGGTCATCGCCCACTCCCGCAGTGAAACCATCGATGCGTTACGGCTGTTCGTCGGCGGAACGCCGGATCCGGCCCTCATTGCCGGCACAACCGATGTCACCGCCCCCCGCCGGCCGGTATTCGTGTTCTCCGGCCAAGGCTCCCAATGGCCCGGCATGGGACGCGAACTCCTCACCCAGAACGAGGCCTTCGGCAAGGCTCTGTCCGCCGTCGACGCCCTCGTCCGCAGCGAGGCGGGCTTCTCCGTCCTGGACCTGATCCGGGCCGGCGAACCCATCTCCGGATGCCCGCAGATCCAACCGGCGATCTTCTCCCTGCAGATCGCCCTGGCCGCTGCCTGGAAGGCCCACGGCGTCCAACCCGCCGCCGTCATCGGCCACTCCATGGGAGAAGCCGCGGCCGCGGTCGTGGCCGGAGCCCTCACCCTCGCCGACGGCGTCCGCGTCATCTGCCGTCGCTCGGCACTGCTCAAGCGGATCGCCGGGACGGGAGCGATGGCCAGCGTCAGCCTGGACCAGACCTCGGTGGAGGCCGCCCTGGCCCACGCCGGGGCCGACGCCGTGTCCGTCGCGGTCCTGGCCGCACCCGACACCACCATCGTCTCCGGCGACGCCGACCAGATCCACCAGCTGATCAGCAGATGGGAGCAGCACGGAATCCGCGCCGTTCCCATCGCGGTCGACGTCGCCTCGCACAGTTCTCACGTCGACCCGCTCCTGACCGATCTGCACCAGGCCCTGTCGGGCCTGGCCCCCCGCCCGCCGCAGATTCCCTTCTACTCCACCGTGACCGAGGACCCGCGCCGCACCCCCCTCCTCGGCGCCGCCTACTGGTGCGACAACCTGCGCCGACCCGTCCGCTTCCACCCCACCGTGGCTGCGGCCGCCCTGGACCGGCACCAGATCTACATCGAAGTCTCGCCCCACCCCGTGGTCACCCAGTCGCTCACCGAAAGCCTGGCCCAACTGGTCCCCGACGCGTTGGTTCTGCCCACGTTGCGTCGCGCACAGGACGAGGCCACCACCTTCCGAACCCAGCTCGCAGCCCTCCACTGCAACGGCGGCACCGTCGACTGGACCCCCTTGTACGGCGATGGGGGCCTGACCGACGCTCCCACCATCACCTTCGACCGCGCGCGCCACTGGGCCGCCGGCCGGGCGCCGTCCACCAACACGGGCTCCTTGCCCGGCCGGCACACCGAAGTTCCCGGTGACCAGATCCGCCACACCTGGCGCGCCACCGCTCCGGCCCGCCACCTGCCCTGGCTCAAGGACCACCGCGTCCACGACACCTGCGTCCTGCCCGGCGCCGGCTTCTGCGCCCTGCTCCACACCACGGCCCGCACCGCGCTCGGTGGTGGCCCCGCCACACACATCCACCTGAGCGGCATCTCCTTCCATGACCTGCTTCGCCTGCATGACGACACCGACCTGAGCACCACCGTCACCCTCGCGACCGGAGAGCAGGCCCACTGCGAGATCCACTCCCGCACCACGGACGGCTCCTGGCAGTTGCACGCGTCAGCCGTCGCCCGCCACGACCTCTCGTCCCACATCGCCCGCGCCGCATCCGTCCCCGACCTCGACCGCAAGCACCCCGTCGCCCTCACCCCCGCCGGGCTCTACGCCAGGCTGCGCGCCTGCGGACTCGAACACGGCCCGGCCTTCACCGGCATCACCACTCTGCACACCACAAAGCGGCAGGACAGCTTCTGGGCCCGCATCGAGCTGCCGCCCACCGCCCGCACCCCCGAACCCGGCCTGAGCATCCATCCCGTCCTCCTCGACCTGTGTCTGCAAGTGCTGGTCGCCGGAGCCGGCCACGAGACCCCACCCGCACCGATCCTGCCGGTCCAGATCCGCAGCCTGCGGATTCTCGGCGACCCTGCGCAGGCCGCACACGCCCACGCGCGGATCACGGAGAACGGCGACACGACGCTCGCCGGAGACGTCCGCGTCCTGGACACCCACGGCCGGCCGGTCATCGCCCTCGACGGTGTGCGTTTCATCCGCCGCGCACGTGCCGAAGGCGCCCCCGTCGATCACTGGTTCATGGAGCATGGCTGGCACCGCGTCCCGCGTCCCCGCACCGACCCGGCCGCTCCGCCCGGGAACTGGCTCGTCGTCGGCGAGGGCGACGGCGAGGCCGAACGCCTGGCCGCACTCCTGCGCGCCGCCGGCGCCCGGTCCGAGGTGCGAGACCTCCCCCTGAGCGCGGACGGGCTCACCTCACTGGCCGACACCTACCGCCAGTACCTGGCCGCCGGACCAGACTCCTGGCGCGGCGTCGTCCTGCTGTGCGGCACACCCGCAGTCCACGACGCCGACCCCACCCACGGGGCACAGCAACGGGCCCGGCGCCTGCTCGCCTTCGCCCAGGCCGCCGACGAGCACTGCGGAGCCGGGCGTCTGTACGCCGTCACTCGGCACGCCTACGCCGTCACCCCGAACGAGACCGGCCACCCCGCCCACGGCACTGTGCGCGGCGTAGCACGTGTCATGGCCGTCGAGCAGCCTCGTATGCGCCCCACTCTCGTCGACACCGACCCCAACGAACGGGGACTGCGCGCCCTGACCGCCGAACTCCTCGCCGACGCACCCGAAGACGAAGTCGCACTGCGTGGTGGCACTCGCTATGTTGCCCGCATCGACCGCGCTCCCGTCACGCCCGTCGAACGCACCGCCCGCAGCACCCGAACGGTCCGGTTCGGGCAGGACGGATTCCGGCTGCGCGTCGGAAAGCTCGGCGATCTCGACAGCCTCGAACTGGCCGCGACCGAGCGTCGCCGCCCCCGCAGAGGCGAGGTCCAAGTACGCGTCCAGGCCGCGGGCCTCAATTTCCGCGACGTCCTGACATCGCTCGGCATGCTCGGTTCGGAGCCGGTCACCCCCTACCGCATCGGCTTCGAGTTCGCGGGGGTGGTGAGTGAGGTCGGACCCGGCGTGGACCACGTCCGCCCCGGGGACACCGTGCTTGCCGTTCAGCTCGAGGGCGGCTCCTTCGCCTCCTTCGTCACCGTCCCCGCCACCGCTGTCGTCCGCGTGCCGCGAGCCTTCGCACCCGCCACGGCGGCGGGACTGCCCACGGCGTACCTCACCGCCTGGTACGCCCTACGGCGCGTCGCACGGCTCGCTCCCGGTGAACGGGTACTGATCCACTCCGCCACCGGAGGCACCGGTCGCGCCGCGATCGCGGTCGCCCGCCTCCTGGGCGCGGATGTCCTGGCGACCGCCGGCACGAGGGAGAAGCGGCGCCACCTGCGCGGTATGGGCATCCGCTGCGTCATGGACTCCCGCACGCTGGACTTCGCCGAACAGACCCGCCAGGCCACCGACGGCCAAGGAGTCGACGTCGTCCTCAACTCCCTGGCCGGCCCCGCCGTCCGCGCCGGGCTCGAGAGCCTGCGCCCGTTCGGCCGCTTCGTCGAGCTCGGCGTACGCGACATCATGGCCGACGCCGCCCTCAGACTGGCCCCGCTGCGCCACAACATCACCTTCAGCACCGTCGACCTCATCGAACTGCAGCAGCGGCGCCCGGAGTTGTGCGCCGCGGTACTGCGCGAGGTCATGAGCCACATTGCCGCGGGACGGCTCAAACCGCTTCTGTGCACCGAGTATCCGCTGGAGCGCGCAGCCGACGCCTTTCACCTGATGGCCCGTGCCGGTCACAACGGCAAGATCGTGCTGACGGTCCCCGACCGGGGAGAGGCCACGGCTGTCCTGCCCGACGGCCCGTCCGTCGTACGCCCCGACGGCGCCTACGTCATCACCGGAGGCCTGGGAGGTCTGGGACTGGCCACCGCAGGCTGGCTGGCCCAGCAGGGGGCGGGCCGCATCGTGCTCAATGGCCGCCGGCCCCCCTCGGTCGATACCGCGCGCGCCGTCAGCGACCTGAACACCGACACCAGGGTCGTTCTCGGCGACATCTCCCGGGAGGGCACCGCCGAACAGCTCGTAGAGGCCGCCATCGCGGGCGGTGTCCCGTTGCGCGGAATCCTGCACTGCGCCATGGTCCTCGACGACGCCGCACTGACCACCACCCGGGACGACCAGCTCAATCGGGTGTGGGCCCCGAAGGTCACCGGCGCCTGGAACCTTCATCGGGCCACGGCGAACCAGCCATTGGACTGGTTCGTCCTGTACTCCTCGATGAGTTCGCTGCTGGGCAACGCCGGACAGGCAACGTACGCGGCGGCCAATGCCTGGCTCGACGCCTTCGCCACCTGGCGCACCCGCAAGGGCCTGCCCACACTTGCCGTCGACTGGGGTCCCTGGGGTGAAACGGGGCAGGCCGTCGACTTCGCCGATCGCGGTTACGAGACGATTCCCACCCGCAAGGGCCTGGCGGCGCTTCACTCCCTCCTCACCCACCGACGGGTCCAGACCGGCGTGATTCCGGGGCCGCCCCAAACCTGGATCCCCCGCGCGGCCGCGGCTTCCAGCCTGTTCGCCCGCCTCGCGCCGGACGGCGTCCAGGGCCGGGAGGAGTCCAAGACCAGCGGCTCGGACATCCACGCCCGCCTCGAAGCCCTCCCCCTGGGCATCGCCCGCCAGACCGCCCTGGAGAGCTACCTCGCCGACCACATCCGCGCGATCCTGCGCACGGGCAGCACCACGCTGGACCCGCACACCCCGCTCAAATCCCTCGGGTTCGACTCATTGCTGGCCACCGAACTCCGCATCCGTCTCGACACCGACCTCGCGGTCCGCCTCGCAAGCAACTTCATCTGGCAACACCCCACCGTCGCCTCCCTGGCCACGGCCCTGATGGTTCACATGGGCCTGGCGCCGCAGGAGGATCCGTCTCCTTCCGACGGCTAGTTCTGCCTGTTCAGGCGTGAGCGTCAAGCATTGGACGGACCTCGCGCAGCAGTACGGCCTCGCCCACCTACGGACGGGGCTGTCTGCTCGGCCGCTTCACATGGCCCTCTCGAGCCCGTCGAGGATCAGGTCGAGTCCGAATTCGAACTCGTCGCTGTAGTGGTAACCGGGGCGCAGCACGTGCTCGGCGGTCAGCTCGGCCAAGTGCGGGTACTGGTCGGCCGCCGCTTGCGACAAGATGGACTGCGCCAACTGCGCGGTCTCGTCGGGTGTATCGAAGGGCAGGCCGCGTTCCTGCAGGGCGAACCCGTAGATGTAGCTGTCGAGGGCCGAGTACGCGTGCGCGGTCAGCGCAACGGAGAACCCGGCCTTGCGGAGGCACCCGAGGACGGCGTCGTGATGCCGCAAGGATGCCGGACCGGGTGAGGTCCGTGACTCCATCAGACCGATCGCCCAGCGATGGCGGGACAAGACCTGGCGAACCGAGATCGCCCGCTGACGCATCGCCGTTTTCCAGTCCTCCTCGTCGGACGGCAGATCGATCTCGCTGAACACCAGGTCGATCATGCCGTCGAGGAGATCTTCCTTGTTGGCCACGTGCGTGTACAGCGACATCGCCTCTACCTCGACGGCCTCGCCCAGCTTGCGCATGGTGAGCGCCTCGAGTCCGCTCTCATCGGCCAGGGAGACGGCCGACTGCAGCACCTTCTGGCGGCTGAGCGGGATGCGGGGCGTTCGATCGCGCGCGGTCCGGGGGGGCATTGGTCTCCTTTCGCCGAAGGTGTTGACAACCTTACGGGGTAAGGGTGAACCTTACTGCGTAAGGATGGCCTTACGTCGTAAGGATCGCCGTAGGGACCTGTACCGAACTGGAGCATCGAGATGCACCGCAACCAGCTCGACCCCCCGACACGGCCGGCCGTCATGGCCCGCCCGGAGGGAAAGACCATGAAGTCGATCGTCCAGGACCGGTACGGCCCCGCTCCCGAGGACGTCCTCCGGCTCGCGGAGACCGACAGGCCCACGATTCGGCGTGACGAGGTCCTGGTGAAGGTGCACGCGGCCAGCGTGGACCGGGGCACCTGGCATGTGATGGCCGGCCTGCCCTATCCCATCCGATTGGCGGGGTTCGGCCTCCGTCGGCCGAAGTACGCCAACCCGGGCCGCGCTCTGGCCGGAACGGTCCAAGCCGTCGGCGCCGACGTGACCGGCGTCGAGCCGGGAGACGAAGTGTTCGGCATCGGCAGCAGCTCGTTCGCCGAGTACGCGCGCTCCCGCGCCGACAAGCTCGCCCCCAAGCCGACGAACCTCTCCTTCGGCCAGGCGGCTGCGGTACCCATCTCCGGACTCACCGCTCTCCAGGCCGTTCGCGACCAGGCACGAGTGGGGCCGGGCCAGAAGGTGCTGATCGTGGGCGCGTCGGGCGGCGTGGGTACCTTCGCCGTGCAAATCGCCAAGGCCTACGGAGCCGAAGTGACGGCGGTGTGCAGCACCTCGAAGACCACCCTGGTCAGCGCGCTCGGCGCGGATCAGGTCATCGACTACACCCGAGCGGACGTCGATGACGGCACCATCCGTTACGACGTCATCCTGGACATCGCAGGCAACCGCCGGCTGTCACATCTCCGCCGCGCCCTCGCCCCGAGGGGACGGCTCGTGATCGTCGGCAGCGAGACCGACGGACGTTGGCTCGGGGGCATGGACCGCCAGCTCCGGGCTCAACTGCTGTCTCCGTTCATCGGCCAGACGCTGGGCACCTTCATCGCGTCGGAGAACAGCCAAGACCTGATCACCATCCGCGAGCTCATCGAGTCGGGCAAGGTCACACCTGCCATCGACGGGACCTACCCGATCAGCGACGTCTCCGCCGCCATCCACCACATGCTGAACGGGCGGGCTCGCGGCAAGCTCGTCATCAGCGTCCAGCCCACCTGATAGGCGACCGGATCGGCGACCGCACCCGGGATGCTGACGGGGGCCCCTGGCGCTGGCGGGCGCATGCGCCGACGGGAGGATGGGCGTCGTGCCCACCGTGATGGTCGAGATTCACGTGCCCTTGTCGCCGACACCGAACCTGCCGGACGGCGCCTACCCGTATCCCTGGATCCAGGCGGTCGAGGACTTCCTGGCCGATCTCGAGGACCAAGGCGAGGTAGAGGTCTTTCGATGACGGAGAGGAGGACGCGGACGCCTACGTCTTCTTCGTCACTGGAGCCGCTGAAGAGGATCTTCTGGCGGTGGCGTCTCGCGTCGCCATGCTGCCCGGAGTCCCTGCGGGGACCTTCGCGGTCCTGAGCCACGACGAGGCCGAGGAGTTCGGACTGGGGCCTGCGTGAGCGGCTCAGAATGCCGCTCACGCGGGGGTTCATGGATGGACGCGCCCGAGTTCAGCTCTCGGACCCGCCGATGTTGACCATCCAGGGGATCCCGAAGCGGTCCGTGCACATGCCGAACACGTCGCCCCACATCTGCTTCTCCAGGGGAACGGACACGGAGCCGCCTGCGGACAGCTTCTCCCAGTAGCCGCGCAGCTCGGCGTCGTCGTCGCCACTCAGGCTCACCGCGAAGTTGTCGCCAATGGTGCGCTCCATACCGGGCGGGGTGTCGGCACCCATCAGGGTGAAGCCACTCGGGGTCTCCAGCATGCCGTGCATGATCTTGTCGGCACCGGCAGCGTCCGGTTGGCCGAAATCACCGAAGACGTTCAGGTCCAGGGTGCCGCCGAAGATCTCCTTGTAGAACTCCATCGCCTGCCGGGCGTCGCCGTTGAAGCTGAGATAGGGGTTGAGCCGTGAGGTCATGAGAACCTCCCTGAACGGGACAAATGGCCTGATACGGCCAGGCTAGCGCGGGCACGGGCCTATGACCCGCTGTCGGCTACGAAGTTTTTGCGATCCCCCGGAAACCGCATTGGCCACCTCCCACCTGCGTGAAGTCCGTTTTGCTCGCCCCCGCGGCCACCCGGTAACGCCGAGTTCACCCTGCTTCCCTTCCTCGAAGTTCTACGCGCGCGCTGTCATGCACGCGCTCGCCATTTCCTCGGGTGAGCATCAACTCGCCCAGGAGGCACACATGTTGTGGAAGGTCCTCGGCCGCGCTGCTGCCGCCCTCACTGCCGGGGCAGCCATACTCGCCACCGCCGTCCCCGCGGACGCCGCGAGCTACTCCGCCTTCACTTTCTCTCGCAGCGGCGGGCAACCCACCATCTACGACTTCGTCAACTCGGCCACGGCTTCCCTCGACATGACCATGTACGAGCTGGAGGACACCACAGCCGTCAACGACCTCATAGCCCTGAAGAACAGGGGCGTCACCGAGCGGGTGATCCTGGACCGCCAGCACCAGACCGCCAACAGCTCGGCGCACACGGCCCTGACGAACGCGGGCGTGGGGGTGAAGTGGTCGTCCTCCACCTTCGTCTACACCCATCAGAAGACCATCACCGTGGACGGCGTCAAGTCGCTGGTTCTCACCGGCAACCTCACCTCCCAGTACTACGCGACCAGCCGTGACTACGGCGTGTTCGACAACGACACCCGAGACGTCGCCTCGATCGAGAAGGTCTTCAACGCGGACTATGCCGGCTCGGCGATCACCCCGACCGACGGCGACCATCTGCTCTGGTCCCCCACGGACTCCCGCAACCGACTGCTGTCCGTCATCAACGCCGCCACCGCCTCGCTCGACGTCGAGGAGCTGGAGCTGAGCGACAGCGCCGTGGTCAACGCGATCGTGGCGAGGGTGAAGGCCGGTGTCGCCGTGCGGGTCGTGGTGGAGAACCCCTCCAGCTACGCCAGTGCGGTGTCAGCGATCGATGCGGCCGGCGGCACCGTCGTCGGATACTCCGACCCCAACGGCTTCTACATCCACGCCAAGGCAATGGTCGCCGACTACGGCCGGTCCACCCAGCAGGCGGAGGCCGGTTCCATGAACATCAGCAGCAATTCGCTGAACAACAACCGTGAACTGGGCCTGATCCTCACGGGCACCGGGGTTGCCAACGCCGTGGTCACCACCATCGAGACCACCTTCAACAGCGACTACGCAGGCGGCACCGCCGCTTAGGGATCGTGCGGTGGCGTGGTCCCCGGGCACCTCCCCCAGGTGCCCGGGGACCACGCCGCTAGAGCGTGCGCTCCAGTCGCTCGGCCACCAGCTTCACGAAACGCGCGGGCTCCTTCGGCTGGCCACCCTCCGCGAGCAGCGCCAGTCCGTGCAACAGCACGGCGGTTTCCACGAGTTCGGCGTGCTCCTCGCGCTCCTTGTACGCCTGGTTCAGGCCCTGCACGAGCAGGTGAGCGGGGTTCAATTCGAGGATCCGCTTCGCCGTCGGCACATCCTGGCCCATCGCCCGGTACATGTTCTCCAGTGCCGGAGTGAGGTCGTGTGCCTCGGAGACGACACAGGCCGGGGAGACGGTGAGCCGGGTCGAGAGGCGTACATCCTTCACGTCCTCCCCCAGCTGCTCCTTCATCCAGCCGAGCAGACCGGCGTACGCCTCGGCCTGCTTCTCCCGCTCGCCGTCGGCCTGTTCGCCGTCCTGGGCGTCGAGATCGATCTCACCCTTGGCGACGGACCGCAGCCGCTTGCCCTCGAACTCCCCCACCGCATCGGCCCACACCTCGTCGACCGGGTCGGTGAGCAGCAGGACCTCGACGCCCCGGGCCCGGAAGGCCTCCATGTGCGGGGAGTTCTCGATGCTCTGCCGGGACTCACCGGTCATGTAGTAGATGTCGTCCTGGCCGTCCTTCATCCGCTCCACGTACTGCTGGAGCGTCGTCGCCTCGTCCTCGGCATGTGTGCTCGCGAAGGACGCGACGGCGAGCAGCGCGTCACGGTTGTCGGGGTCGCCGAGCAGCCCCTCCTTCAGGACGGCGCCGAACTCCCGCCAGAACGTTGCATACTTGTCGGCGTCGTTGGCCTTCATCTCCTTGACGGAGGAGAGCACCTTCTTGGTCAGCCGACGCTGGATCAACCGGATGTGCCGGTCCTGCTGGAGGATTTCGCGGGAGACGTTCAGCGAGAGGTCGTGCGCGTCGACCACGCCCTTGACGAAGCGGAGGTACGGCGGCAGCAGCGCCTCGCAGTCGTCCATGATCAGTACGCGCTTGACGTACAGCTGCAGGCCGCGCCGGAAGTCCCGGGTGAACAGGTCGTGCGGTGCGTGCGCCGGGAGGAACAGCAGTGCCTGGTATTCGAAGGTGCCCTCCGCCTGCAGGCGGATCGTCTCCAGCGGGTCGCGCCAGTCGTGGCTGACATGCTTGTACAGCTCGTGGTACTCGTCGTCGGACACCTCGTCGCGCGCGCGTGCCCACAGCGCCTTCATCGAGTTCAGCGTCTCGGGATCGGGGGTGCCCTCGCCGTCGGCCGCCCCCGGAACGAGCCGGATCGGCCAGGTGATGAAGTCGGAGTACCGCTTGACGATCTCCTTGACCGTCCAGACGGACGTGTAGTCGTGCAGCTGGTTCTCGGGGTCGGCCGGCTTGAGGTGGAGCGTCACGGCAGTACCCTGCGGCGCGTCGTCGGCGGCCTCCAGGGTGTAGGTGCCCTCGCCGCGCGACGTCCAGCGAGTGCCGCTGCTCTCCCCGGCCCGCCGGGTGACCAGGGTCATCTCGTCGGCCACCATGAAGCCGGAGTAGAAGCCGACGCCGAACTGTCCGATGAGTTTCTCGGCTCCAGCCGCGTCCTGGGCTTCCTTCAGCTCCTCGAGGAAGGCAGCCGTGCCCGAGTTGGCGATGGTGCCGATGAGCTGCCCGACCTCGTCGTACGACATCCCGATGCCGTTGTCCCGCACGGTGAGCGTACGGGCTTCCTGATCGATCTCGATTTCGACGTGCAGGTCGGACGTGTCGGCGTCGAGGCTGTGGTCCCGCAACGCGGCCAGGCGCAGCTTGTCGAGCGCGTCGGAGGCGTTGGAGACGAGCTCCCGCAGGAAGACATCCTTGTTCGAGTAGACCGAGTGGATCATCAACTGGAGCAGCTGACGGGCCTCAACCTGGAACTCAAACGTTTCGGTCGGCATGCTCGCGTGTCCCTCACAGGTACCTAGGTCGCCGGAAACTGGTGAGAGTCACTGTAAATCACCAAGTCAGCGTGGCATCACCGTTGTTCGACGACGGACGGCACCGCCCGCGGCACGAACGGTCATTACCGGCCACGCGTGCGACGGGGATCCGAGCCACCCGAGCCTGGGTGTGTCCGCTCTCCGGTCACACCCAGGAACATCGTGTCGTCCGGCCGACACCCCGCCGGGGGCCGGTGAGGACGTGTTAGGGCGCGGCCGCCTTGTTGAAGCCCTTGTCGAGGTAGGGGTACTGGTCCACGACGAAGCCGTCGTGGACCAGGCGGGCGATGCCGCCCTGGTCCCGCCAGACCTCCTCGGAGGAGCCGAAGGAGAATCCGCCGAACTCCTGGTGGGTCTCGTTGGTGTAGATCCGGTAGCGCTGGCCTGGCTGGATGACAGTCCCCGGGGGGAAGGTGTAGCTGTGCCCGGTGGTCTTGCACTCCACAATCCAGCCGGTCAGATCCTGGGGCGCGCCGCCCTTGTTGAGGATCTCGACGTATTCGTCGGGCTGACCCGGGCCGCTGCCCAGGTAGCGCAGGTCGGAGATGATCACGTCCGGCTCGTCGACGGTGAACATACAGACGACCTCGGCGAAGTTGACTCCGCCTTCAGGGCTGCGGAACTGCTGGACGATCTGGCCGTTGCGCTTGAATCCGCTCAGGACCGCCTTGTACTGCTTCCCGTCGATCGTGACGGGCTGGGGGTGGACGAAGGACTGCAGGTCGACCAGATCGTCGTCGGCCGAGCCGCCGGTGCTGTTGGGTGTCTCGTAGTGATGGAACGTGAAGTCGAGGTCGGTTGTGGTGCCGTCCTCGAACATGACGTTGATGGCGAGTTTCACGTCGAACTGATTCGGGCTGACGTGGATGGGGAAGTTGCGGTGCACGAACGTACCGATGACGAACTCGGAGCCGTCGGGCTGGATGTCCGCGGCCGAACCACGGAACTGATACCCGCTCTGGTTGCCGCTGGTGCCCCATCTGATGTCCGGGGTGCCCGCCCCCGTGACCTGGGAAGGGTCCAGGGTCGTGGACGGGAAGACGCCGGAGGTGACGACGGTGTTCATGATGTCCGATTCCTGCTCTCTCAGTCCTCGTCCTCGATGACCTCGGCCTTGAGCTTGGCCGGGGGCGCGGTGCCGATCTGGGCCACGCCGTCGGTGTGGCGGGCGGGCTTGGCGCCGTCGACGGCTTCCAGGCCACAGGTGTAGACGATGAGGTCCTTGTCCTCGTCGTTGGTGTTGAGGTGCACGTGGTAGGTGAAGGTCAGCGTGCGCCCGTCCGCGCTGACCTTGCCCTGGACGGGCGGCAGGTTACCCCCGGTGGTCTGGTTCATGCGCTTGTACTGGGCACCCACGATGCCGTTCCAGCGAAATCCGGTGGGGGCGGTGAAGACGTGCTCCCGTTCGCCGGCGTCGACGGTCTCCGTCCAGTTCGGTGTGCGGACGCAGATGTTGATGGTGGTGCCGAGGCCACCCGGGGCGTCCTCGACCCCGCCCTCCTGCCACACCACGAGGTCCAGTTTCTGCGCACGGCCCTGTTCGTAACCCCAGTCGTAGCCGTTCGCGTAGTGGTCCTTCTCGCCGCGTGTGCCGTCGCGCGGCGGGTCGGCGTACGGGCGGCCGGCGAGCGCGTCGGCACGGCCCTGTTCCTCTCCGCGTTTGTAGGCTTCCTTCTTCGCGGACTGCACGTCAGTGGTCATCTCCGAGTCCTCCTGGGGCCGTGATCGAACGTGCGGTGAAAGAAACGCCCTGGCGCGGCCACCCGGCCCGGCCCGCAGGCGGCAGGCAGGGGCGGGCACGGCATGCCGCGCGGTTCACGGAGCACGGGACGCCATGGGAGCGGTGTCCGGGGACGGAACGCAGGACGCCGCCAGGGGCTACGGCCGGGGCGTTGCGCAGGCAAACGGATGCCGGGCCGTCATCTGCCTCCATGGTTAGCCCAGGTCTGCGGGCGATATGCCGCCGTTCCCCCGTTTGAAATGAGGGATCGATTCTGCATCACTTGTTCGAGTGGAGCTGGGGCACACGGGGGCGCACGGAATGCAGAGCGCAGCAGCCCCGCGCCCGCTGAAGGCGTCGGCGCCCGCGACCGTGTGCCTCGGCCGGACCCCGCCGTCCGTCCCCGGCCGCCCGATCCCAGCCGCTCCTCCCCCGTGCGAGTGGAGGACTCGGTGCGCTGCTCTCACGGTTGTGGCCCGGCCGGTATTCAGGGGGTGTCAGCGACTGCTCGGAAAGGAGACCGACATGCGGGTGACGAGGCCGCGGAAGGCGAGAGGCGCCGAACGGGCACCACTGCGACGGTGCCGGGTGGTGACGGCGTGACGGCGAAGGCGGCGGCCCCGAAGCAGGAGCGGTGCTCCCCGGACGAGCAGGACCCACTGATCACCGTGGCGGGCAACGGCACTGCCGGTTTCTCCGGGGACGGCGGGCCGCCCGGACAGGCGCAGCTGGCCTTTCCCGCGGATGTGGCCGTGGGCCGAGGGGCCGTCTTCATCGCCGACCATGCCAACCACCGGGTCCGCCGGATCGACGGCTCCGGGGTGCTGACGACGGTGGCCGGAGACGGACTGCGGGGCTTCGCCGGGGACGGTGCGGACGCGGTGCGGGCCCGCCTTGGTTTCCCGGCCGCCCTCGCGGTCGACGCGGACGGGGGTGTGCTCATCGCCGATGCGATGAACCACCGGATCCGTCGGATCGACCCCTCGGGCGTCATCGACACCGTCGCGGGAGACGGCTCCCGCGGTGGCGACGGGGACGGCGGCCCAGCCGACCGCGCCCAGCTGGACGCCCCCTGCGCCCTGGCCGTGGACGGCGCCGGATCGCTGTACATCGGCGAAGCGGGCAGCCCCAGGGTGCGCAGAGTCGGCGGTGACGGCGCCATCAGCACGGTCGTCGCGGCAGCTGGGCGCTCGGGTGCGGCCGACGCGGGCGAGGCATTCCTGCCCGCAGGCCTGGCGGTCGACGCCTCGGGCAGGCTGTATATCGCCGACCCGGTGGGCCGTCGGGTGCTGCTGCTGGGCACGGACGGGACTCTTCGAGTGCTGGCGGGGCCGCCGGGCGGGAACGCCGACGCCACGGCAGTCGACTGGAACGCCCCGTGCGCCGTGGCGGTCGACAGCCGCGGGTTCGTGTACGTCGCCGACATGAATGGACATCGCGTTTGGCGGCTGGCCGACGGGGTGGCACGCGTCGTTGTGGGGCCGGACCCAGCGGTCGACGTGGCGGACGAGGCGGCAGAGCGAGCCATCGGCATCTCGCTGGCCTATCCGTGCGGCCTGGCCGTGGACCCGGCCGGACGACTGCTCGTGGCGGACAACTTCCACCACCGGATCGCCGCCCTGCCTCTCACCACCGCTGCCTCTCAGGTCGCCGAGCCGAAACCGGACCAGAACGCCACCGGGCCGGAACCGGGCAAGGGTCCTGAACCGGACCGCGCAGACGACAGCGCTCCGGACACAGACCGAGGCACCGCCGCGGAGACCGCCGCGCGGCTACTGGTACGCCAGGAAGTCGGGGTGGAAATCCCGCGCGGCGGCAGCGAGTTGATCCATGTGCGGGTCTCCTCCACGGATGCCTGGGCCCCCGGACGCGTGGAGCACCGCTTCACCGCTCCGACGGGGCTCTTCTTCGACGGCCGGGCGACATGCGCGTACTACCGCTTGGACGGCTCCGTGGTCGCGGCTCCGGAACCGACGGCGGCAGTGCGGGAGGACGGCGGGTCGCTGTCCGTGATGGACGAACCCCGGCTGAACACCCCCGGCAATCCGGCGGCGGCCCTGGTGTACACCCTCGGCGTCCGGGCCGGGACGGCTGCCCGGCCGGGCCGGTACACCGACGGACGAGCGGTGATCGCGGGCGAGCCGGAGGTCCGCCTGAGAGCAAGCGTTCTTGGAGACGACGAGGATTGAACGAGGCCTAGCGGAAGGTTCGCGCGCGTCCCGGAGCCGTCTGTGGCGGAGCTTCCGCCACAGACGGCTCTTTGCGATTCAAACCTCGAATAGGGAAGTGAACGTTTCTTTGCTCCCGGGTCACCCGCTCGAACGTCACGTGTTGTAATTGCAATGCCACGGTGCGTTAGCTTTCGGAACGTGTCCACGCCGATCCTCGCGAGACTCGGGCCCCCGGGCCCGTTCCCGCACACCCCCCTCACCCATCCACTCGACCGCAAGTGGCTGCACTACGCGTTCCTGTCCCGGTGCGGCCGACAAGCCCTGATCGCCAACCTGTCCGTCCTGGGCTCCTCCACCGGCGCGGTTTTCGCGGATCCGGGCGCTCCGGCGGCGGGACGGCGCAGCGGTACCGGCACGGCGGCCGAGGGCCAGCACATGGCGATCCTCCTGGTCTACGACAGGGATCGCGGCTGGAGTGCCACGCAGTTCAACGCCGACCAGCCGGAACTTCCCTGGTCCGCCTTCCGGTTACCACACGCGCACGGCGCGTCCGGCGCATTCCGGCTGGCGGCCCGGTCGACGGCGCCGGCGGCCGATGTACGGCTGACCCGGACGAGCAGGCCGTGCACCTCGCAGTGCGCGCCCTTCGGCGAGGACGAGCACCTGCGCTGGCAGTCGGAGCCCGGCATCCTGGGCGAGGGCACCCTGCGGCACGGCGATGGCACTGTCACGGAGACGGATCTGCTGGGCTATCACGAACGGGTGCGCGGCCGGTGGTCCTGGCCCACGCTGGGGGGCTGGGTGTTCGGCTTCGTCAACGACCCGTCCGGCCCCACCGGCGCCGCTCCGCCCTCCGCGGTGGTCTTCACCTTGATCCAGCCCGAGCATCCGGCGGACGCGGCCAACGGATCGGTGATGCTGTGGCGCGACGGACGCATGATCCGGCACTTTCCGCGCCGCAACCTGCGGGTCGCGGTCAGCGGCATCCTGGACCGCGACCGGGTGGTGATGGTGCCACCGCTCGCGGGCACGCTGGGCACCCCGCCGATGACAGCCGTCCCCGGCCGGCTGCTGATCACCGCCCGGCTCGGCGACGACCGTCTCGTCCTGGACTTCCGCTCACACACGGCGGGCCGGATCGCCAACCCGTCCGAGACGAGCCTGCACCCGTTCAGCGTCCACGAGACGCTCGGCCCGTGCACGGTGGAGGGCCGGGTCGGCGGGCACACCATCGGTTTTCACACCGAGGGCATCGTGGAGTTCGCCGGTGGTGCCCATGACTGACGCCATGCCCGCATTCACGGGTGCCCGGCTGCTGGACGAGACCGTCGCCGCCCTGTCCGACCGGGCGCCGGCCATCCTTGCCGCCGCGGCGGACCAGCTGCGCGGCATCCGGCTCGGCCTGCAGTTCAACGACGACAGCCACGCCACGCTCACTGCGCAGCACAGCCGTGTCGTCGTACGCCAGGACCGGTGTCCGGATCCGGACGTCGAGGTCGTCTTCGACAACCGGGCCATGAACCTGCTGTTCGACCTCCAGCGCCCGCCCGTCGACCAGGTCCTGCCCGACAGTCTCGACGTGCGCGGATCCCGGGAGGACACCCTCGCCGTGTGGCGCGCCTTCACGCTGCTGTCCCAGCGTGCGGCGGGGCTGCGCAGCATGCAGGAACTCTGGGGCGCCTACCGCGAACAGGCCCCCCAGCTGTGGGGCAGTGCGACACCCGCCGCCGTTGAGCCGACCGCCACGCCGGTCCACTGGACAGCGCTGGACTTCCTCGCCCGGCGCTCGCCCGAGGACACACCCGCGCCGCTCGCGCTGATCGGCGACACCACCATCAGACCCCCGCGCCTGCTGTGGGACGGCCGCACCAGTACGAGCTGGTCACTGGAGGACACCGTCCGCGACGCGGACCTCATGGAGACCATGCGACGGTGCCGCGCCCGCACCAACGAGGAAATCGAACGGCTGCTGCCGGACCGGGAACCGCGCGCCGAGCTGTACGACCTCATGCGCTCCTACCCCGCCCGGCAGGGCAAGGGCCTGCGGCCCACCCTGACCGTCGCGGCCTGCGCCGCCTTCGGCGGCCGCCCCGACGACGCCGTACGCGCGGCCGCCGCGCTGGAGCTGTTTCACAACGGCTTCCTGGTCCACGACGACATCGCCGACGAGTCCACTCATCGGCGCGGCCTGCCCACCATGCACGAAGAACACGGCCTGGGCCTGGCCGTCAACGTCGGCGACGGACTGAACCTCCTCGCCGTCGACGCCGTCCTGTCCAACCTCGAAACACTGGGCCTGGTGCGCACGCTCGGCCTCATCCACGAGGCGCTGCACATGTGCCGCGAGTCCATCGAGGGCCAGGCCATGGAGCTGGGCTGGATCCGCCATGACGTCGTCCCCGAGGCCGACGACGCCTACTTCACGATGAGCACCAAGAAGACCGGCTGGTACACCTGCATCAGCCCCTGCCGCATCGGCGCCGTCTGTGCCGGCGTCACCGACCCTGCCGTGCTCGGCCGGTTCGACGAGGCGTTCCGTCTCATCGGCATCGCCTTCCAGATCCAGGACGACATTCTGAACCTGGTCGGCGAGGAAGCCCTCTACGGCAAGGAGCCCCTCGGCGACCTGCTCGAAGGCAAGCGCACCGTGATGCTGATCCACCTCTTCCGCACCGCCCACGCCCACGAGCGCCCCCGCCTCTTCGACGTCCTGCGGCAACGCCGCGCCGACAAGACCCAGCAGCACGCCGAGGAACTCCTCGCCGCCATGCGGCGTCACGGCTCCATCGAATACGCCACCGACCTCGCCGACCGGCTCGCCGCCGAAGGCATCGCCCGCTTCGAAGAAGACCTGGGGATCATCCCCGAGAACGAGGGCAAAGCCGTCCTGCGGCAGATCGCCCACTACGTCACCTCAAGGCCACTGTGACCACCACCACGACCACTCCCCCACCGGGCGACGACACCACCGGCCCGCTGACCCCGACCGACCACCGGGCGTTCGCCTTCCTCGGCCAGCTCAACAGCTCTCTGCGCCAGTGCCTGTGCACCCTGGCCCGGCACGGCGTGGCCCTGCGCCGACGCGAGCCCGAACGGGCCCGCGTCCTGCTCGACACGGTCCGGCCCTGGCCCCTCTACAAGGGCGGCCAGTTCCTCTTCGACCTCATGGAGTGGGAGGACCTCATGGTCGACGGCGAGCCCCCGCCCCTGCTGTCCTCCGAACGGATCATCTCCGCCTGCATGCTGCCCGTGCAGTGGCTCGCCGCCGCCACCACAAAGGCCCCCACCGCGGCGAAGATGATCCCCGGCCAGCGCACCGCCGCCGCCCTGGACCTTCCCCTCCGCCTGCTGGCCACCACCGCCCGCGCGGCCTTCCAGGGCGCCGCGAACGACCTCACCGACCTGCTCGGCACGCCCGCGGCCCAGGGCGAAGCCGATGACGACACCCGCGACGACACCACTGCTGACGCCGGCGCCGCGGCCACCGAAGCCGAACCACCGCCGCTGGAAGCGGGGTTCTACCTCTACGAGGACATCATCCTCGGCGCCCTCGTCGTCCTCGGCCCGCTGCTCGCCGAGCACGCACCCCCCGCCACCCCACCCACCCCCGGCAGCGACTGAACGCACGCCTGCTCCCGGCACCCCAGCGGAGCTCAAGCCGCCCGTCATCGCCCCGACGGGCGGCCGAGCCCGCCACAAGCCCGCCACCGGCGGATCCGCTCACGCGGACAACCCCCATCCACAGAAGGGAAACCATGGCCACGCAGACTCAGGCACCCGTCAAGCAGGGCTCCGAGAATCAGCTGTACATCCTCCAGCAAGGCATCGTCGAAGACGCGCCGGGCGGCGTACCGGCCCACCTCAGCTTCGGCGTGCTCAGCACCGTCCCCGACCCGGTGAACCCCGGCGACATCACCTTCGCCCTCAAGGCGCCCACCGGCTTCGCCTTCACCGGCTGGCTCTCGTGGGCCTACCACGATGTCAACACCCTGCAGGCGAAGGGCAACCTCAAAACCACCCAGGGCACCCTGGGTGACGGAGGCCGCACGCTGACCTTCACCCACAACCCGGCCCTGTCCACCAACCAGGAGTGCCTCGGCTACGCGGCCCAGGTCACCGCCGTCGACGGCGCGACGCCGGGCCGCTACACCGACGGAGAGCTCCGCGTGGGCGCGGCCACCCCCGTCAAGCTCAAGGGCCGCGTCCTCGACCCCGACGAGGACTGATCCGCACCGACCCACCCCCCAACGGTGGCTCCGGCGCTGAGCCCGGAGCCACCCCCGATCTCGGGCGCCGTGGGCCGGCCAACGGCGGTGCTCCACCCGATCGGCGCCCGGAAGGTGCCGGGTCCCCGGTGGTACGTGATCCTGTAGGGGTGTGGGGTGTACCAGTCGGTCGGCTCCGGGCGGCCTACGCGTCCTCGGGTCGCCGGGCGCTACGCGTGACCTTGGTTGCATCGGCCGGCTTCTTCCTCTTCCGTTACGGCCTCGATCGCCCCGTTGCCGCCACCTACGCCCTGTTCGCCGCCGTGGCGCTGGGCGGGCTCTCCAAGATCCCCGGCACCGGACGCCAGCGCGCCGCGCTGACGGCACGCCTGGTGCCGGTGTGCTGGGCGCTGGTGGTCGTCGGCACCTACTTGTCGGTGCGGACCTGGAGCGCCGTCCTCGGCATGCTCGTGGTCGGCTTCGCGCTGGCCTTCTCCGCCGTGGGTGGTCCACGTCCGGCGGGGGCGGCGCCGGGCCTGCAGCTCCTCTACATCCTGCCGTCCTTTCCCCCGTACGATCCCGGCTCGCTCGGCGACCGGCTGATCGGGACGACCACAGGGCTGGCCCTTTTCATCGCCGCCGAGGCGCTGATCCTTCCCGAGCCCGCCCCGCCGTCCTACCGGGAGCGAGCCGCCCGGGCCGCGCAGACCGCCGCGAGCTGTGCGACGCTCCTCGCCGCGCCTCCGTACACCCTGAACGACGCAGACGTCCGGGCGGTCCATGACAGCGCGCAGGCACTGCGGTCCCTGAACGTGCCGGAAGCGGAACGTCCCGCCGGACCAGGAGTCCGTGACCGTGCACTCGCCCACACCGGGCTGGCCACCCGCACCCTGCTCAGCCGACTGGAGCAGCTGCCCGCCGCGCCGGGCGACGGTCCGGGGCCCGATGTGACCGGTGTACTGGACGCGGTGGCGCGACTGGTCACGGCGACCGCAGCCTGTCTGAGGTCGGGGCCGTCGCCGGTGGCTGCGTACGAGGAGCTGGTCGCGGCACGCGCCCGCCTGTCGGCAGTGTCCGGTGGTGCCGCTCCCACGGTCACCTCGGCTGCCGTGGTCACCGGCGGGACCGGTCCCGCGCCGGAGTTCCCGCCCGCCGTTCTGCGTCGGCACGCCGCCGTGCTGGAGATCGCCGACGCGGCGCTCACGATGGCGACGGCGGCAGATCTGGCGGTACGAGGCCGACGGTCCTCGGTGAAGGTCTCGCCGAGCCGCTTCTGGTACGCCACGGCCTGGGCCCCGTGCCTGTGGTGGCACCGGTTGCGCGGCCACGCCGGGCGCCGGTCGGTGTTCTTCCAGAACGCAGTGCGTATCGCCCTGGCCCTGACGGCGGCCAGGCTCGTGGCCGGAGTGGACACGCTGCCCCACGGGTTCTGGGCCACGCTGGCGACCCTGACCCTCACCCGGACCACCATGGACGAGACCTGGAGCACCATCCGCGTGGCGCTCGCGGGCACCTTGGCCGGGGCTCTGGTGACCGCGGGGCTGCTGGACCTGGTGGGGACCCACACCGTGGTGTATGCCGCCGTACTGCCGGTCGGGATGCTGTTCGCCTTCACGGTGGGGCCGGTCAGGGGAGTCGGCTGGGCACAGGGCCTGTTCACCGTCGTGGTGGCCCTGGTCTTCGCCCAGCTGGCGCCGCCGACCTGGCGGCTGGCGGAGGTCCGGCTGCTGGACGTGCTGGTCGGCAGCGCGATCGGCGCGGTCTTCGGTCTGCTGGCCTGGCCGCGCGGGGCCCACAACGAACTGCGCAATGCCTCGGCGGAACTCCTGCGCAGGGCGGCCGAGATCGTGGTGGCAACGAGTGCCTCGGTGGCGGGCGGCGGGGCGGTGACCGCGCCGCACGGGGTGCCCGGCCACCGGTCGCTCCAGCACGCGGTCATCCTCGCGGAGTCCGCCTACGCTCAGTTCCAGAGCGAACCCACACCCTTCGGAGGGCGCGGGAGGAGCGTGGCACTGCCCGGAATGGACTGGCAGGCGACGCTGATGGCCGGCCATCACACCCTGTGGGGGTCGGAGAGGCTGTTGGAGCCGCCGCCAACCGCGTTGGGTCCAGCGCCGGCCGAGTCGGTCAGCGGCCTGGGGGACCGGGTGTGCGGGCGCATGTTGCTCGTCTCTGCGGCGCTGGATCCCGGGGAAGACACCCCGACCGCGCCGGTGCCGCTGAACGTCCCGGCCCTCAGGGGGTTCGCCACGGAGCCTCCCGGCGCACCACGGCTGTACTACGCGACCGTGTCATGGCTGGACTCGCTCATGACCGATCTGGCACGGGTCGCACACAGCGGCCCCGAACCCGAGCACGGCGGACCGACCACCGCGCGGTGAGGCGGACTCATGCCTGCTTTGCCCCGCAGAACGGGCACACGGCGCTGTTCGCCTTCATCACGAGGGTGGGCAGAGTGCCATCGAGGATCTGTTCGCGCGGCAGCGTGAGGTTGAAGTGCTCCCCGATGGCGCCGAGGCACGCCCGATGGGTCCTGCGCCGGTCGTCCCAGCGGCCTTCGGGGTCGTCGAGGGAGAGACCGGCCGCCGTCAGCCGGGCCTCGAGTGCGTGGGCCAGGTCAGGGTCTCCGTCGACTCTGCTCGATCCCCATGAGCCGTCGAGGTGCAGGTTGAAGTGGCACAGCGTGCGGCCGTCGTGCTCGTAGGCGAAGTAGGGCGGCACGGGCTTGCCGTTCTCCTCCTCGTACCACAGGCGGAACACGTGGGCACCGCCGCGGGAGACGGGCGGTTGGGGCCCGAACTCCCCGTACCAGAACCCTTGCTGGACCACATAGGCCCACTCGCCCGTCTCGCCGTAGCGGAGAGCGATCGCGTCATGAGTGTCGCCGAACAGCCCGGTCATGACATCGTCGGCCTGTCCCGCGGTCAGGTTGCCCAGGAAACGCGGTTCTTCGATGTTCCGGCCGAACCGGGTAGCCGCTACGCGCTTGGCGAGCGTGTCACCGGCGAGGTCTTGAGCGATGATGACGCTGTAGCCGTACCAGTCGATGGACTTCGGTTCGGCGAGCCAGCTGATTCCCTCGGACATGACGATCACCTCAGCAGGCCCAAAGCACGCACGCCATGGCGGAGGCCACAATTCCGGGAGGCCTTGGATATGCGAGGCCTCACTTGAGCCCGCTCAGCATGACGCCGCGGATGTAGTACTTCTGCAGCAGCAGGAAGAGGATCAGGACCGGCAGGATGCTCAGCACCAGGCCGGCCATGACGATGGGCATCGTGCGGGTCGGGTCGACGTAGTCCTGCAGGAGCTGGATGCCGACGGGCAGGGTCATCACGTCCGGGTTGGCGGTCGAGACGAGCAGCGCCCAGATGTACTCGTTCCAGGCGTCGACAAAGGTCAGCAGCCCGAGCGTCACCACGACCGGCTTGGTCTGCGGCACCACGATCCGCCACCACACGGCGAACTCCCCGGCCCCGTCGATGCGCGCGGCCTCGAGGACCTCGTCCGGGATCGAGAGCATGAACTGGCGCGTCAGGAAGATCCCGAAGCCGTTGACGAGGAACGGCACGGCGAGTGCCGCGATGCTGACGGTCAGGCCCGCGCCGCCGCGCCCGAACAGGTCGTTGCCGCCCGCCAGCGGCCAGTGCACAAGGATCAGGAAGTGCGGGATGAAGAAGAGGAACGGGGGGAACATCATCGTGGACAGCACGAGGCGGAAGATGAAGTTCCGGCCGGGGAAGCGGAGTTTGGCGAGCGCGTAGCCGGCGAGTGACGATGTGAGCAGCACCGATCCGGTGATCACGGCGGTGGCGATGACGCTGTTGCGGAAGAGCACCGGCAGATCGAGCTGGTCGATCGCCGCCCGGTAGTTGGACAGGTCGAACGCCTGGGGCAGGAACCGGTACGGCAGAGTGCCGGACTCGCCGGGCCCCTTGAAGGACGTCATCACCATGTCGAGGAACGGCACCACGGTGAGCACGGCGCCGGTCACGACCACCAGGTACGAAAGGAACGGGAAACGGCGGCGGTTCATGCGTCCTCCCCCTTGCGCCGGAAGATCCACAACTGCACCAGCGTGACCGCGAGAACCACCACGAACAGCACGAAGGCAGCGGCGCTCGCAATGCCCCAGTTGCCGTACGAGAAGGCCTGCCGGTACATCTCCAGCGCGGCCACATTGGTCGCGTCCCCCGGCCCGCCCTTGGTCATCACGATGATCAGCGCGAACGACTGCAGGCCGGTGAGGAACTGGGTGACGCACACGAAGAGGAGGGACGGCCGCAGCAGGGGCAGTGTGATCTTCCAGAAGACGGTGACGGGCCCGGCGCCGTCGAGCGCGGCGGCCTCGTAGTACGACTCGGGAATGGACTTCAGCCCGGCGGTCAGGATGAGGATCGCCGAGCCGACCGACGCCCAGGCCTGCACGGCCACGACCGAGGGCAGCGCGGTGCCCGGGTCCTGCAGAAACACCACCGAGCCGAGACCGAGCGCGTTGAGGACGCCGTTGACGAGCCCGCCCGGCTCGTACATGTACTTCCACACGTTGCCGACGGCGACGACGGTCGTGACGATCGGCAGGAAGTACAGAGTGCGCCACAGCCCCTGGAACCGCAGGTTGTCGATGCAAGTCGCAACGAGCACGGAGCCGGCCAGCGCGAGGGCCACGGTGCCCAGGGCGAACAACAGCGTGTTGGTGAGGATCGGCGCAAGGAAAGTCGATCCGTCCGCGAAGAGATCGGTGAAGTTGTCGAGGCCGACCGGATCGATGTCACCGAGGTCGAACCCGGCCCAGCGGGACATCGACAGCAGCAGCGCGAAGCCGAGGGGCAGGATCAGGAAGACCGCGAAGAACAGCAACGTCGGCGCCAGGAAGAGATAGGCGACGACGACCTGGCGGCGCCGGGTGCGGCTGCGGCCGTCGACGGCGGACCTGGTGGAGCCCGGGCTGTGCGCCCGTTCAGTCGTCGTTGCTGTCAGGGTGTTCACCATGCGCGCGACACCTCCTGATCGACCTGACGGCGGGTTGTGCGCAGTGCCTCGTCGACCGACTGCTGACCGGTCCACAACGCCTCGATGTTCTTGCGCAACAGCGACTTCGCCTGCTGCGCGCCCGGCACATTGGGCTCGGGCACCGCGTACGCCAGCGCGTCCAGGAACGGCCGCAGGTTCGGATCGCCGCCCGCGCTCAGGAGCGTCCGCATGTCGTCCGCACGGCCGGTCAGGGAGCCGACCGACACCTGAAGGGAGCTCATCCGGGTCGCCGTAGCCCCCTTCATGGTGCTCTTCACGCCCACCTTCTCGGTGTTGAGCCAGCGCAGGAACTCCCATGCCTCGTGCGGGTGTTCACTGGCCGCGTTGACCCCCAGCATGAAGCCGGTGGAGAGCGTGGCGCGCTTGTCCCCCGCCTCGGGGACGGGGAGCGGCGCGACGCCGACATCGCGGTAGTCCTTGCCCATCAGGGGCTTCAGGCTCCCCGTCCACCAGCCGGCGCTGACCACCATGGCCACCTGCCCGGACGGAAACGCCTTGTAGACATTGACGCCGGGGGCGCTCGCACCTTCGGCGACGAGGCGGTGCTCCAGATCGAACACGGCCCGGCCGGCCGGCGAGTCGATGGCGGTGCTCCTGCCGTCCGCGGAGACGAACGTCCCGCCGGCGGCGTTGAGCAGGGCGAGCGTCTGGCCGACAGTGGTGGAGTCGTCGTACGTCGACAGCCCGAAGCCCTGGACCAGCGTGTTGCCGTACCGGTCCCGCCTGCTGGTGCGGTAGGCCGCCTCCTCCAACTCCCGCCAGGTGCGCGGGGGACCGCCGATGCCGGCCTCGCGCAGCAGCCGTTTGTTGTAGTAGAGGGCGTACGTCTGCATCTCGGTGGGGTAGCCGTAGACCTTGCCTCCCACCGACGAGGCTCCGACCGCGGCCTCGCCGTAGCCGCGCCTGATCTCCTCGGCGTGCTCGGACGGAGCGGGCCGCAGGACGCCGGCCCGGACCAGCTGTCCGGCCCACAGGCAGTACGGGTGCAGGATGTCGGCGCCCTGGCCCGCGGCCTGCCGCACCATGAACGTGGTCAGCAGATCCGTGAACTCGACTGCCTTCGTCTGCACCTTGACGCGGTCGTGCGTGGCGTTCCACTCGTCGACCGGGCCCTGCAGGGCCGCCTTGAGCTCCCCACTCGCGTAGTGGGAGAGCAGGGTGAGGACGATCGGATCCCCGGGCCGTCCGGTGCCCTGGTGCGGCGCGGCGCATCCGGAGGCGAGCAGTGCAGAGGGAAGCGCGAGGGCGAAGTGACGGCGGCTCAGGCCGTGAGTGCGGCATGGCGGCGTCATCGGGCGGCCTCCCGGCGCATCACGCGGAACAGCCGGGTCGTGGTGAAACCGGCCTTGCGGTACAGATGGCCCGCCGGGGAGCGCTCGCCGGTCCACAGGAACCACGCGGAGTGCGCACCGCGGGCCCGCATTCGCTCCAGGACCAGATGGAGCAGGACCTTGCCGAGCCCGGTGCCGCGCATCTCCTCCAGCACGCCGAACGGGCCGAACCGCTCGACCACCGACTCGTACGCGCCGTGCATCGCCCAGCCGACCAGGCGGCCCAAGGGCTCCCGGACGATGACGATCCGGTCGAGCGGCGTGCCCGCGGCCAGGCACTGCCTGATCGCGCGCGCCCAGTCCGGGTTGAAGTGGTTCCCGGCGAGCGCGACGAGGTCCACCAGGTCGTCGTCGGACGGGGTGGCGAAGCGATAGCCCTGCGCCGTCAGCTCGTCCAGGCGGCCCGCGACATCGTCCGGGAGACGATGGCCGACCAGGCGGCGGTCCATCGCCGCCGCCTCGTACAGGGTGCGAAAGCCGAGCGACTCAAGGAGCCGCGCCGCTTCCGGGTACGCCGCTGCGTCCAGGCCGGGGATGATGTAGTTCGGGGTGTACGAGGAGAAGTCGACCCGGGTACGGCCGTGGCCGTGCAGCCAGTCCAGGGCGTCGGTCAGCAGCCGGCGGCCGAGGCCGCGCCCACGAGCGGCCGGGTCGACGAAGAAGAACGGCAGCCAACCCTGCTCCGGCTCCAGGTCCGTGCCGGTCATCGGCGTCAGACGGCGCACCGCGTAGGCGGCGCCGACGACACGGCCGCCGTCGACGGCCACCCGAAGCCCCTCCGGATCGAAGTTGGCGTCCAGCAGCACGAGGGTGCGGAAGCGGGCCGGGGTCATGGGGTCAGCCGGCGCACTCCGACACCATGCCTCCACCAACTGCGGGCCGTCCCCCGCACGAAAGCCGCGCATCGCGGCCGGGGATCTCGTCGTGGGATCGGTCATCGAAGGGGTTGTCCTTCCATGGGCAGGTCGCGGACGGCGTCGAGCGCCGTCCGCTGCGCTCCCTCGGTCCGATGCGGCGGCGTGCGCCGGGGCGCGGTGATCAGGACGCGGTCCGCGATGGCGAGTTGAAGGGCTCTCTCAGGTGTAGAGCAGCACGTCGTCGCCGGCCCATCGGGCGGGCTGCGCCGGTGCATCGCACTGCGGCAGCGGGTCTTCGTCCGCGTCGACGGCGCGCCGCAACCGGTCGGACCCCCACAGCAGGTCGATGAAGTGACGATGACCGGTCGCCTCAGCGCCGCCGTCCGTGGTGTGCCAGGCGAAGTCGTCCGGGTACAGCCGCCGCAGCGTGGCGAGCATCGCGACGGCCGTACGAACGGGAGCGAACGTGTCGCGGTCGGTGATGTGGAGCTGGACCCCGCGCAGCGGCCGTCCGGCGTGTTTGTGGAAGGTCGGTACGTACCGCAGATCACGGAAATGCACTCCGGGCAGGGCGAGTTCAGCGAGCGAGGGCGCGAACCGCGCGTCGATGTACGGGGCGCCCACGATCTCGAAGGGCTGCGTGGTGCCACGGCCCTCCGAGACATTCGTCCCCTCGAACAGACAGGTGCCCGGGTAGACGGTGGCAGTGGCGGGCGTCGGGACGTTCGGCGAGGGCGCGACCCACGGCAGGCCGGTCGCCTCCGCGTTCATGGCGCGCTGCCAGCCGAGGACCTCGATCACCGTCAAGTCAGCGGCAGTGCCCGCCATTTGGGGCACAGCCGAGGCGTTGAGATACCGGGCGAGCTCGCCGCAGGTGAGGCCGTGCCGGACGGGTATCGGGGCGCGCCCGATGAAGCTTGCCCACGCCGGGTCGAGCAGCGGTCCCTCGCTGACGAGTCCGCCCAGGGGATTCGGCCGGTCGGCGACCACGAACCGTACGCCGGTACGGGCCGCCGAGACCATCAGGTCGAACATGGTCCACACGTAGGTGTAGAACCTGGCCCCGATGTCCTGCAGGTCGTACACCAGCGCGTCGATGCCGCTGTCGAGCAGCAGTTCATCGAGGCGCTCGCCACTGCACCGGTATGTGTCGTGGACCGGGAGACCGGTCGCGGGATCCACCTGTGCGGCCTCGCTCTCGCCTGCCTGGCCGGTGCCGTACAGCCCGTGCTCGGGACCGAAGAGGGCGACCAGCCGCGCGCCGGCCTCGCGGAGAGCGGGTGCGGCCGGGCGCAGGTCGGGAAGGACGCCGCTGTGGTTGGTCACCAGCCCGAGTCGGCCGGGCCCGGCAAGTCCGGGGCACGCGGCCAGTCGCGCGATCCCGGTCGTCACCTCGACGCGGTCGTCCGTGCTCATCCTCTGGCCCCGTCTGCCGGTGACACCTCGAAGCAGTTGTCCGAAATTTACTGGCATATCTCGCAATTTGGCAATGATCTACCGGTAGCTCACACGGAGGGCGTCACACGTCGAACGTGCGGCCCCTCATATCGAACTCCGGTACATCGCATGCCCGTTCAGCTATCGAACGTCTCCGCGTCCACTCGATTTTCGATCTTCGACACCAACGATCATGATCATGGCGTCCGTACCGGCGGGCGCATCACCGCATGCATGTGCATCGACGCGTCGGCGGGCCACCGCGCACCGTTGGTCTCCAGCTTCCGCTCCAGCTCTCGCGAAAGAGGTTGCAGTGAAGAAACTCCGTGTTGCGGCAATCGCCACCATCGGCGCTCTCGCCACCAGTGCGGCAGTCCTGCTCCCGGCGCCCGCGCAGGCAGCACCGACCTACTGGACCTTCCAGAACTTTCGCTTCCACACGTGCCTCACGGCCGGGGACAGTGGATCCGCGTATGCCACGCTGTGCAACAATGCCGATCGCCAGGACTGGGACTGGATCGGCAGCGGCGACTGGAAGCAGCTCAAGAACCGGTACACCGGCCGCTGCTTGATGACCGACAACAAGACGAACGTCAACGCGGTCTGGACCAGCACCTGCAACAGTTCCGAACTCGGCCAGCAGTTCTACTACACAGCCAACCTCTTCAGGCTGCAGGGCCGGCTCGGTGGCGGGAACGAGTCACTGCTGAGGACGAGCGACGTCAAGGACGCCGTCTACTCAACCGACGCCGGTCAGGTGGATGAAACCTACTACCAGTGGGACGGCCTGACACACTGACGGCCGACGGATGCCCGGGTTCCGGCCGTCCGCACGGCCGACCCGGGCCCGGGCATCCTCTACCAGTAGCCCGTCACACCAGTGTGACGGACGCTGCCTGATCACAGGCGCCGCAGGACGCCCACCACCTTGCCCAGGATCTGCGCCTGCTCACCGGGGATCGGCTCGTACGCAGGGTTGCGGGGCATCAGCCACACCCGCCCCTCCTGCCGGCGCAGCACCTTGACCGTGGCCTCGTCCTCCAGAAGCGCGGCGACGATGTCGCCGTGGTCGGCGCTGTCCTGCCGCCTGACGGTCACGATGTCGCCGTCGCAGATCGCCGCGTCGATCATGCTGTCTCCGGACACCGTCAGGGCGAACAAGTCGCCCTCCCCCACGACCTGGCGGGGCAGGGAGTAGACGTCCTCGATCATCTCCTCGGCGAGCAGGGGTGCGCCGGCGGCGATCCGGCCCACGAGCGGCACATCGACCGGCGCGGTGCTCCAGTCGCCGAGGTCGGGCGCCCACGAGGGCCGTACCTGATAGGCACGGGGACGGTGCGGGTCGCGGTAGAGGACGCCTTTGCGCTCGAGGACTGTCAGCTGGTAGGCCACCGAGGACGTGCTGGCGAGATTCACGGCCTGGCCGATCTCCCGCATCGACGGAGGGTAGCCCTGCCGGTCGACCGCCTCCGTGATGTAGCGGACGATGGCCGACTGGCGGCTCGTCAGCTCCCCCTCAGCGGTCCGGGTCCCCGGGGGACGGCCCCGGCGAGCGGGCACGGTGTTCTCCATCCGGACACCTCCGTACAAGATCGTTCGGGTTGACCATAACCCGCCATCCACCAAAAATGGAACACCTTGTCGAATACCTGAAGTCTGGGCTCCGCTGGCGCCAGGGGCAGCGGGTTGCGCCGGTTGCGAGCGGCCAGGACCACCGGGACGAGTTCGCGGCCGCGTGCAACCCCCGGTGGCCCGGGTTCCGTGCAGGACGTAGGGAGAGGCGGACCTGCGTCGGCATGGATCCGACGCGGGCCGCGCCTGAATGCGTGAGACAAGGAAGAGTGTGACCGATCATCTCCGCGAGACCGACTTCCGTACGTGGGTGTCTGAGCACCGAACACGCCTGCGTACGACGGCATTTCTGCTCTGCGGTGACTGGTACCTCGCCGATGACCTCGTCCAGGACGCGCTCGGACGGCTCTACTCCAAGTGGGGCAGGGTGGTGGCATCCGGTGATCCGCGTGCCTATGTCCGGCGGATCCTGTGCAATCTCCACACCGACTACCGGCGTCGGCCGGCCCGACGTGAGGTCAGCGAGGCGGATGTGGCCACGTTGGACGCACACCCGCACGCCACGATGGAGGAGCGTGACGACGATGTGATCGCCGCCCTGCTGACAGTCCCGGCCGGGCAGCGGACCGTGCTCGTCCTGCGCTTCTTCGAGGATCTGTCCGTCGAGCAGACCGCAGCCCTGCTCAGGACGAGTCGGGGCAACGTCAAGAGCCAGACGAGCCGCGGCCTGGACGCCCTGCGCTCCGCGCTCCGGACGCGACCGACCAAGAACGTACGACCGACCAGGATCGAAGGAGAGTCGTGAACCCCGACCAGACGCCGGAGGAACTCGCCACTCGTATCGCGTCCATCACCATCAGCGCTCCCGACGACCGCATCGACATCGACGAGGCGGTCCGCGCGGGGACGCGGCGGCGCCGGTATCGGCGGCTTGCCGGCGCCGGTGTGTTCGCCTGTGTCGTGGCCCTTGCAGGATCTGTGGCCGTCGTGACACAGGCGGGTCACGACGGGAGCGACACCATGGCTACTCCCGGCTTCCGCGGCTCAGCCCTGACCGCCGAAGGCCTCGGCGGGCGATGGACCGCCGTCCGGATCGACGGTCACGACGTCTCGTCGTGGCGCGACATCGGCGGCATGCCGGCGAACATCATCATCGGCGCCGACGGGGAACCGAATGCATGGCAGGTGAACAGGGCCTGCGGCCCGCTGGTCGGGCGCAGTTTCGCTTTGCATGCGGACGGCTCGTTCACCGCCACATTGCCGCCACCACGGTTCGTGCCCTGCCCGATGCTCACCACGCCGCCCCCCGACCTCCGGGACGCGGTAGCTCGTACCGCGTACGTCGCCGTCGACCGTCCGGACAACTCGTCCGCCCGCACGCTGCGGTTCCTCGACAGTCACGCACGGTTGGTCGCCCTGTGGCGCGAGGACACCACGATCAGCTCGCGCGCCTCCATGACGTCCGTGTGCAGCAAGGCGCTCGGACCTTCGTCCACCTCCGACGGCACCTTCACCACCGTCGAGCACGTCCGCGCGAAGCACCTGGCCGCGACAAACGCCAAACCCGATGACGTCTTGCCCGACGTTCCCGACGGCACCGTCGCCATCCACTGCTCGGCCTCCGAAAAAGGTGCGCCCGTCAGGTATGCGGTCACGGCGGACGGCCACATGGTGAAGCTTCGGGCGGCCAGGTGACCGACCGCGCGCCGGAGGCGTGGAGCGTCCAGGCCGGTGTGCACCGCACATTCAGGCCGGGAGAAGCGAGTCGTCCCCCGGGCGGGCGCCGGGCAGCTGATGCCGGGCGGCGATGAGGGCAGTGTCGATGTCGCGGGTGCCGGTGGACACGCACAGGGTGTACGCGATGTCGTCCATGCGCCGACGGACCTCCGGACCGCCGTCCTCGGCATGCAGGATGCGAAGCGCGTCGTACTGCTCCACCAGGTTCCGCAGGACGGCGGGGTGTGCCATGAGCATCCGAACCCTCCCCCTCTTTATCAGGAATCACTTGGGTCATGCATCGCCCCGGTTACCCCACGCGCAGGACGTCATGCCTGATGCGCAGCTGAGTACCTCTACTCATGCTCCCGCTTCGCGCGTGCGGGCAAGGTGGCGGGTATGAACCTGCCCATTGCCCCGCCGGCCTTCGACGCCACCACCGGCCCCCAGCCGCGCCACCGCGCCGACCGGGGCTCCGACATCGGAGCCGGGTGTGGTCTGGTGTTCCTGGAGCTGATCGCCTTGGGCGTGATCTTTGGGCTCTGGTTCCAGTCCGGGTTCAACCTCGACCCGGGCAAGACCGTGCCGTTCGACTCGCTGTGGGGGTACCTGGCCGCCGCCGGCGGAGTCGGCGTCCTCGCCGTCGTGGCGGTCGCGATCGCCGCCCGCGCCGGAGCCACCGTAACCGTCGTCACCCAGGGCATCATGGCGGCCCTGATCTGCGCCATCCTCATCGGCGGAGCCACGGTGCAGTCCCATCAGGACAAGTTGTGCCGTGACTTTCCGGCAGCATCGGGGTGCAACGGCTGATAGTCCAGCCGGACCAACCGGGTCATTGCCCGTTCGGATCCGCCGCCCGACGCTCGTCGGCCACGGCTCCGACTCGTTGCCCGGCGCCGCCCTGCACGGCTCTGTTGATCTCGGTCAGGGCTCGAACGAGGGAACTGTAGTCGTCTCCTGCCACAGGGGTCACGAAGCATTCCTCGACCACCGCGGCGTGGACAGCGGCTGCCTCAAGGAAAACGGCACACCCCTGCTCGGTGGCCTCCACGATGGTGACGCGCCGGTCCGTCGGGGAGGGGCGGCGGCGGACGAGGCCGGCCTCCTCCATGCGGTCGATCAGCCGTGTGGTGCCACTGCTGGTGAGGACGAGCTCGTCGCCAAGGCTGCGCTGCGAGACCTCCTCGCCGGGCGTGCGGTAGAGCCGGATCAAGAGTTCGAACATGGTGTGGTGGAGTCCGCAGCGCTCCCGCAGGGCCGCATCGATCCGCTGTTCGAGGCGGGCCGCGGCCTTGAAGAGCAGGCCGAAGTCGCGCACCAGATCACTGCCCGCCGCCCGCGCGGCCCGCTGCTCCGCGTCGTCATCGTTGCCCACCAGAGATTTTCCTTCGGACTCAAACGAATTCATTGACTACTCACTCGCTGACTGCTCAACTAAATCTACCGGGCCGGGCGCCACCTGTCAGGGGCGCGTCGTCATGAGCGAAAGGGAGAGCAGGCATGGACCTCAACCGATGGCTGGGCGAAGCGACCCAGGCGGTCCAGGACTGGTCCGCGGACTTCGGCCCCTACGAGCCGCACCTCGCCCTGAAGGTCACAGACGAGGCGTTCGCCCCCGTGTTCGCCGACTTCACGGACCGGCTGCGGGACAACTACCCGTTCTTCCACCCACGGTACGCAGGCCAGATGCTCAAGCCGCCGCACCCGGCCGCCGTGGTCGGCTACCTCACCGCGATGCTGATCAATCCGAACAACCATGCCCTGGACGGCGGCCCGGCCACCGCGCGGATGGAGCGGGAGGCCGTGGCACAACTGGCAGCCATGTTCGGGTTCGACACACACCTGGGCCACCTCACCACCAGCGGCACCATCGCCAACCTGGAGGCCCTCTTCGTCGCCCGGGAGAGCCACCCCGGCAAGGGAGTCGCCTACAGCGCCGAGGCCCACTACACGCACGGACGCATGTGCGGCGTGCTCGGCATGGAAGGGCACGCTGTTCCCGCTGACGACGCGGGCCGCATCGACCTCCTGGCACTGGAGCAGGTGCTGGGCACCGGGCGGGTGGGCACGGTCGTACTCACCGTCGGGACCACCGGACTGGGTGCGATCGACCCCGTGCACCGGGCGCTGCCACTGTGCCGACGCTACGGGGCCCGGGTCCATGTCGACGCCGCGTACGGGGGTTTCTTCACTTTGCTGGCGGGGGCCGACGGGCCCGAGGCACTCGCGCCGGAGCCCTGGCGCGCCGTCGCGGACTGCGACTCCGTGGTGATCGACCCGCACAAGCACGGGCTCCAGCCCTACGGCTGCGGCGCGGTCGTCTTCCGCGACCCCGAGGTGGGGCGCTTCTACCTGCACGACTCCCCGTACACATATTTCACCTCCACCGAACTGCACCTCGGCGAGATCAGCCTGGAATGCTCCCGGGCCGGCGCGGCGGCTGCCGCGCTCTGGCTCACCTTCCAGCTGCTGCCACCCACCCCGCAAGGGCTGGGGCGCGTGCTGGCGGCGGGCCGCAGAGCAGCCCTGCGTTGGGCAGAGCTCATTGACGCGTCAGATCTTCTGACCCTGTATCAACAGCCCGAACTCGACATCGTCAGCTACTTCCCCGCCGTCGAACCGGCCGTCCTGTCCGCCGTCGACCATGCCTCGGCCCGCATCCTCAGCGACGGCATGACCGCCCGGGACGCCGTCTTCGTCAGCACGCTCCGGGCCTCCGCCGACGCCTTTGCCCGCCGCCATCCCAAAATCGACCGCGATACCGATGGCGCCCGTATCCTGCGCAGCGTGCTCATGAAGCCCGAGAGCGAACACCACGTCGAGCAGTTGCACACCGCCGTGGAACGCCTCATATGACACCGGGCCCGCCGGCCGGCGGGGATCAGGTGACGCGGCGCAGGGCGTCGGAGGTGAGGTCGGCGAGGGTGGGGTAGCCGTCGACGGCCATGATCAGGTCGGCTTCGGCGAGCAGGGCCCGCAGGACGTGGACGATCCCGGCTTCGCCGCCGTGGGCGAGGCCGTATGTGTAGGGGCGGCCGACGGCGGTGGCGCCCAGGGCGATGGCCTTGATGACGTCCGCTCCCGTGCGGACACCGGAGTAGAACAGGACGGGCATGCCGTCGGCGGCCTCGACCACGGCGGGCAGGGCGTCGAGGGCGGGCAGGCCGCAGTTGGCCTGGCGTCGTCGACCGCGTCATCACCCTGCGCCAGGACAAGCTGCTCGGGCGCCTCCTGGACCCCCATGGCCGCTCCGTCGGCATCATCCCGCCCGACCTCTGGGCGGAGCCGACTGCCTGACGCACACGGTGCCCCGAGCACAGCGTCAGCCCACGAGCGGCGCCGACACCCCGCATGGGCGGGACCAGCCCCGGGCGGCGGCACATCGGTCCGTGTGTCAAGTCCCGACATGCAGTGCCATGACGCGGCACAACGGCCAGGGCGCAATGGAGGCATGGGTCCACGCGGAACTACGGCACCTGCTGAGGAGTGAGCCACATGCCCAACCGTCCTGACCAGCCCTCGACACCGGTCACGGAACCAACCGGCCCGGGTCGACCGAAGGGTCTCCGCGCCGCGGCGCGATGGCAGATCCTCGCTCTCGCCGCCTTCGCGATCTGCTTCTGCACGCTCGCGGTGCAGTGGCAGAGCACCCCAACCCTCGGCGGCAAGGTGATCCTCAAGCCCGCCACGGCACCCGGGCTCGTTCCCTTCGCAGGTAGCGCTGCTTCAGGTGGCGACCGTGCCCCTCTCCCAGTCCACTACAGCGGAGCCATTGCTACGGGCGCACCGACCCCGACCAATACCGTCAGCGTGCTGACTCTCGTGATCGCCGGGGCATCAGGCACCGGAGGCTTCCTCAGCGGTGTCGCGGCGCTGATCACGGTACGACAAGGCACGCACCAGATGCAGAGGCGGCAGGCTGTGCTCTTCCGGCCCGCCCGCTTGCGGAGGCGCCGCCACCGTTGAGTCGCCCCGGCCATCTCACCCACCTCCCTTCATTGGCTCGGAACGGTCTGTGTCGGGGCCCCCACTGCGCTGCCGCACAGCATCACCATCGACATGAAGAGGCCCCGCACGGTCTCCCAGCTCACCTATCAGCCGCGTCAGGGCTCCGCGAACGGCCGGATCGGCGCCTTCACCGTCACGACCAGTTCGGACGGCGCGTCCTTCGGCGCGCCGGTGGCCTCCGGCACCTGGGCCGATGACGACACGGTCAAGGCCCTCCAGGCCAACGCGCGGCCCCTGCCCGGCACCTGCGAGGGCGGTTGCGGTGCCGGGCTCGCCGATGCCGCCAAGACCGTCGAGAGTGTCTCGAAGGGCGCGGCCGCGCCCCCGGGAACAGGCTCCGGTGACGGACCGGCGGCGGACAGCACGGATCTCAGCGCGTGCTTCGACAACGCCTGTGAGGTCGAAGTGACAGGCGAAGACACGATCAAGCCCGACGGCAAGGCGGGCATTGACGAACTCAGGATCGACAGCGTCGCCGACAACACGCTGAACTTCACGGGTTCGTCCGGCAACGGCGCTCAGCAGTCCAGCAGCGGCCAGACCGCCCCGGGCCGGTCGACGGTCAACAACCTTGTGGTCGACCTCATCAGCATCGACGGGAACCGGGCGATCATCCGTCTTTCCTGATCCCTCTACGGAACAGCGTGGCACCGAAGGGGTGGGTGCCACGCTGCCCGGAGCGGTCAGCTACGGGGGAAGAAGACTTCCACGATTACCGCCCACAGAGCGCGTACGCCCAGTGCGACGGCGATCCGCTTGGCCATCTCCGCCCGCAACCCCGCTCGTGGGGTCGACTCTTTGTCGCCCATCTCTCCACCTCGTTTTCTTTTTCACGGGTGGGACGGCGCGAGGGCTGGAGCCCTGGCGACGCCCCACGGAGCGCCGGGCGGCACCCCTTCCCCCCTCCCCTTTCTTCGTTCGAGGCGGACGACAACTCCCAAGGTATCGGGAGAAGTTGATCGTTTCACCCGATTCCTCGCAGTCGCCTGGGTGCGCATACGCCGCGGCGGGCCGGCATGCCCGCAGCACCAGCCCCTCAGGACGCGTGGCGGAACGTCGCGGCGGGGCCGACCACGCCCGGACCGAACTTCGCGCGGATGCGGTCCATCGCGGCCTCGGCGACGAGCCGGGACTCGCGGGCGTCGTCCAGGCTGATCTGCTGGGTGATCCGGTCGGCGTCGACGAGGTCCTCACCCCTGAGGACGAGCCCGGTCAGGCGGCCACGCTGCAGTCCGGCGGCGTCCATCAGCTGATAGGCCGGCGTGCGCAGGTCCTCATCGTGCGCGGACGCCTCGGGCAGGCGGCGGGTCTTCTCCCACCTCGCCCCGCCGGCGAACCGCAGGGTCAAGGTGACGGCGCGGGCCGCCTGGCCACGTCGGCGAAGCAGCATGCCGAGCTGGACGACCAGTTCGAGCAGGGTGGCACGGACGGCGGCGCCGTCCAGAGTGTGTCGGTCGAAGGTGTGCTGCACGGAGGCCGAGGCAGGCAGCGCTCTGGGGACAACCGGGCGGGGATCGATGCCGCGGGCCCGGTCGGCGGCCGCGCGTCCGGCACGCCCACCGAGAAGCCGCTGCACGGTGGCGGGCGGGACCGCGGCGAGCAGACCGACGTTGTGGATGCCGTAGTCGCGCAGTGCCTCGGCCTGGCGGGCGCCGATGCCGTGCAGGGCCTCCACCGGCAGTGGGGCGAGCCAGTCGACGGCATGCTCGGGTGAAATGGTGAGGACGCCTCCGGGGCCGGTGATCTGTCCGGAGGCGGTGGCCGCGACGGTGATCGACGGACCGATACCGACCCGGACGTCGACACCGAGGCGAGAGATGGTCCGCACCCGCAGGATCTCTCCCAGCCGCCGCACATCGGAGCCGTGGTAGCGCAGAGCGCCCTTGAGCTCCACCAGGGCCGCGGACGGCGGCAGCGCCTGCACGACGGGGGAAAGCTCTGTCAGCTGCTCCAGGACCTGCCGATAGACGCCTTCCGGCACGCGCTCCGGGCAGCGCACATGCATCACCGTCGCCACCTGGTGTGCCGTCGCCTCGCCTGTCATGACACCCACCTCCCACCTCTCACCTCTCACATTATCGAACGAAAATTCGAACACGCGAGTACCCGAGAGATCCGGCCGGCCTGTGACTGGCCAGCACAGTTTGCGAATGGCCACCGTTCTGCGGGCGAGCCGCTATGCATCCCGGCTGCTACCGAGAGTGAGAGTCGACTCGGAGTTCCCTCACGGATCACGTAGTGGTTGGCCGATGTCGGGGTCTACTGGTTCCGGCGGTACTGCCACCTGCGACGATTTGCTGGTGAGCTATGACCTCGCTGTGTGGGACGGTGAACGTCCACTCGACAACCACCATGCAGGCTCGACATACGACGAGCTCTACCTGCGCTACCTGGAGTCGGACGACGTCGCCGTGCCTCCGGCGCCGCGCATTGCGGCCTACGTGGAAGCGCTCGTGGAACGGTACCCGGACGAACGTAGATCGCAGCGTCGTATGGGCGTCACCGCCGGTTGTCGAGGAGGCATCGGGGCCGATCGTGTACCTGCTCATGTCCTACGGCAAGGCTGAGGAAGTGTCCGAGTACGCCGCCTCGCCGGCTCGCGAGCACGGTCTCGTCTGCTTCGATCCGCAGCGAGAATGCCTCCGGCAGTGAAGTGCCCGACGGTGGCTCCCACCCCGGCAGAGCTCCGGCCCAAGCCGAGCGTGCCGAGGAATCCGATCCGCCTGCTGCCGGTGACAAGGCCCGTGACGCCACGGCAGCAGCCGGCGGAGTGCGCAGCAGCCGTCGCCCATCACGCCGTCGCGGAGTCCCTCACGGCGCCGGGGTCGCCGGGCACGTGGCGTTGTCGGCCGGAAGTTGCCCGGTGAGCAGATAGCGGCTGCCGTGGCGGTCCATGCAAGTGTTGCCGGCGAACAGATACTGCCCGTGGTTGCCACCGCCCGCGACGACGAGGCGGGAACCGGCCAGCACCTGGTGCATGCGCCGCCCGCCCTCGACCGGGGTTGCCGGATCGTCCTTCGCCTGGAGCAGCAGGACCGGCGGCGTCCGAGCCGAACCGATCTTCACCGGCCGAGCCGTCGGCGCCTTCCAGAAGGCACACGGCGCGCTGTACCAGGTGTTCAGCCAGGCGAACAGCGGAGCCTTATCGGCCGACGCAGCCGTATCCCGGTGCCAGGTCGCCCAGTCGCGGGGCCAGGCGTCGTCCACGCAGTTGTAGGCGAGCTGGGCCGGATCCACGCCGCCGAAGGCGAGCTGGTCGGTGGCGCTGAGCAGGCTGCTCGCATCCCCGGCCCGGTAGTCGGAGACGGCCTGTGCCACATCGGCCCAGGTCAGATCCGTGTACATGGCGGACGCCAGCAGATCGTCGAGCTCGGCGCCGCCCGCCCGGCTCCCGGCCGGCTTGGCGTCCAGCTTCTTACGGGTGGCCTCCCACGCGGCCGCCACCTTGGTCTGCGTGGCACCCAGGTGGTAGGTCCCATCCTTCTTTGCCGCCCAGGCGAAGAACTGGCCAGCCCGGTGCTGGAGCGCCGGATTCTGCTCGTACTGCGAGGCATAGGTGGTGACGGTCGGGTCGACGACGCTGTCCAGAATCATGCGGCCGGTGTGCGACGGGAACAGTGTCGCGTACGTGGCGCCGAGCTTCGTCCCGTACGAATAGCCGAGGTAGTCCATCCTGTCGCGGTGGAACGCGGTACGGATCCGGTCCATGTCGCGGGCCGCGTTCTCGGTGGTGATGTACGGCAGCAGGTTCTTTGATTTCGCGTCGCACTGCTCGGCGATCTTGCGGGCCACGGTGCGCCGCGCCTGCTCCTGCCCGTCGTTCGCGGGCGTGTACGGCACGGCCGGGTGCTTGATCAGCTTGGTCGTGTCCCCGCAGGAGACCGGGGTGCTGGCACCGACGCCGCGCGGGTCGAAGCTGACGACGTTGTACTTCGCGCCGACGTCCTGGGGCAGCGAGCTCCACACCAGCTTGGCCGTACCGATGCCCGATTCGCCCGGTCCGCCCGGGTTGACCACGAGGGTGCGCGGCGCGTTCAGATCACCGGCCATCGACAGGGTGAGCTTGATCTGTCGTCCACCCGAGTTGGCGTAGTCGAGAGGGACCTTGAGGGTGGTGCAGTACGTGCCGCGGGGCGCGTCGGAGCCCGCGGGACAGGTGGACCAGTGGAGTGCGGCGGGCCCCGTGGCCCTGGCGGCCGGCGCCGCGTCGGCCGCCTGCGGCCCGGCGAGAGCGACGAGCCCCAGGGCGGTGGTGACCGCCGCACTACGTCGTATCAGGTGACTGGGCACGCTGGACAAGTGCTCCTGCTTTCAGGTCAGTTCTGCTGCTGGCGGCAAGCAAGACGAGGCCGTGGGTCGAAGGGTTGTGTTGCGACAGGGGTTGTTCTTGAGGGGCAGCTCCCAGTGGTGGAGATTGCACCCCTACCCGGAACGGGCGAAGCGGGTCCGCCACAGGTCGCGGAGCAGCGCGATCTCGGCCATGTGGTGGATGAATTCGAGGTTGGCCCCCGACAGCACGGCGATGAAGGGGTTGTCGGCGTCGTTGCTGTACGGGTACTGCGAGAAGCCGACCATGTCGAGCTGCTCGTCGGTGACGGCGGCGACACTGTCACGCCAGCGGTCGATCAGCGCCCAGAACCGCTCGAGTGCCAGGGCGGCGCAGGGGGTGAAGTCGACCAACTGCTTGGGTTCCTGCCGCCGTTCTCCGAAAGTCCACTCCCATCCGCCCGCGAAGTGGAAGTGCAGGTGCCCCAGCCGCCACGCGATGGTCGTGATCGGCGTTTCGTCAGGCTCCGGTGCGCCGGTGTGGGCGAGGACCTGCTCGACCCGCTCGCTGCTCACGCTCCAGTCATCGGCGATCTTGGCGACGGTCATTCCCTCTGCGGCCTGCCGGGCGACTTCGGCGTACTCGCTTGCCGGGATGTCCGGGGCGCCCAGGTCGAGCAGCCACTCACCCGGCCCGAACGCCCTGGGCGTCGCCGCCTCGCCCCGGCGCCGTATCGACCAGGAACCAGGCGCCGGCTCCCACAGGTACTCCTCGTCTCCGAGCCCCGTCAGCCGCACCTGGGCCATCTCCCTGGCCTGGTCGAACTGGTCGAGCAGCAAGCCCAAACGGTCGGTTCGCGCGCCCTCGGTCTCCATACTCGGCTCCCTTCGCAGTCGCGTCTCGTACCTCACCGTGTTCAGGCGGAAGTTAACGGCTGCTCCCCCGGGGCGCGACCGATTTCCTTCCCGTCCCCCGCGCCCCGCAGCCCCCACAGCCGGCTCTCACGACCCAGTCGTCCATGGAGATTCGTGAGGGGCGTCCGCGGATGGTTCGGCTGCCGAGACCTGCTGGTCGTCCGGGATCGGGAAGGCCACCACCTCATCCACCGGTCCCCGCAGATCCACCGTGAAACCCGCGTGCTCGAGCGCTTGGGCACCCTGCGTGGTCGCCATGGCGAGTGCGAGCCGCTCGGAGACGAACTCCACGACAACGGCCTCGGTCTCGTCCACGGCCGTGGCCAACTCGGGCGGACCCAGGGCGTCCGGCAGTTCGACCCTCGCCCGGAGCACCGGGCGGTCTTCCAGCGCGGCGATGGCGAACGCCGGGTGAGCCGCCGAACGCATCCCGGCCTCGCGTGCGAAAGCGCGCTCGTCCGCGTCCTCGCCCACGAAGACACAGTCGTCGGCTGCCGCTCCCCCGGTGCTCGCGACCGCCTGGTCGAAGATACTGCGGCTGTCCTTCGCACCCCAGTTCACAAGTGCCTCGTCCGTGAAAGAGCCGGGCAACGCCTCCTGCAGCGCGGCCACTGCACGTGCGGCAGCACTCTCGCCCGGACCGGGGTCGGAGATGATGCCCTTCCGGACCTCGCCGAGGGCGTCGAGCACAGCCATGACACGCGGTCGGGGCTGAAGTGTCAGGGAACCGTCGGGTTCCACATGGGCATCCGCCAAGGTCGCCCCGATGTCGAAGAAAATCACTGGCATGTGAAGTGCCTCCCCCTGGTGGCTGTCTTCGAGTCGCATCCACCCGGGTGATACTCGCGAAGCGGACAGCTCAACGACCTGGGTGCGCGCCCAATGATTGAGAACCGACCAGCAGGGAGGTGCCGGTCGGAGTCAGCGTGTGGAGGACGTGCGCGGCGTGACGGCTGCTGGCGAGAAGGCCCGCGTTGCGCAGGACTCCGGCGTGCTTGCTCGCGGAGGGCGCGGAGATCCCGACCGCACGGGCGATCTCCCCGGTAGTGGCGCCCGCGCCCGCCGCGACGACGCAGAGCACGGTCGCCCGAGTACGGCCCAGCAGGGCAGCCAGTGGGGTGGCGGGCCGGATGCCGATGGCGGTCGGTTCGTGCAGCAGGGGGTAGACCAGCACGGGCGGCAGTTGGGGATCGGCGAGACTGACCGGGCTGTTCCAGCAGAAGTAGGACGGCACGAGGCGCAGACCCCGGCCGTCCAGGTACAGATCCCGGTCGTCGACGGGATAGCGGACCTCCAGGATCGGGGGCCGCCAGATCATGCCGGGTCCAAGTCCGGCCAGCATCCGGTCCACACCGCCGTCGAGCAGATCGCGGCAACACTGCGACCGCGCCGCTTCGATGCGCGAGTGCATCGCCTCGGTGAACGGGGCGACGGCCACCTCGTAATAGGCGCGGATCACCGCAACGAGCTCGGTGCGCTCCTGCCGGTCCGTGAGTCGTCGTACCCAGGCCGGAGCACCCACACGGTGGTCGAGCACCGCCAGTTCATCGCGCACGCGCCCGGGCGGGGTGGACATGATCGCGTCGAGACCTGCGTTGAGCCCCTCGCCCAGAGCGGGGGAAGGCGTCAGGAAGTCCGGAAAGTAGACGGCTCGTGGGTACAGGGGCAAGAGCACGTCACGCACGGTGCGTTCGAGGCGGCTCTCCCGGATGCGGGCCCCGACGGTCCGGTACCACTCGGCGTAGGCCCAGCGGCCGGCACGGGTCTGGAAGCGGTGCAGACTCGCGGCCACCTCCCACAGGGGATCGGGCACCCGGGCCACTCTGGTTCTCGCCAGGTCGATCTCTGAGAAATGAATGCGGAGCATCCCGGTCCCCTGTCCGGCCTCGGCATTTTCCTCCTGGCGACACACCATGGACCACTGAGGCGGAATTGGCAACAGTGGACGCGGCCAACCGCACACCTCAAGGGGGAATGGTGAGACGAATATTAGCCATGATCGCAGGAGTTGTGATTCTGCTCGGTGCCATGGCCGGAACATCGGCGGCAAGTTCGGCAAATGATTCCGCAAACCAGGGCAAGGCATCCGCGGTGGCATCCTTCACCTCGGTAAAGGCTGCCGCGGCACCTACTGGTTGCACCTCCAGCAATTTCTGCTTCTGGGTGAACGCGGGATACTCCGACGGGCCGGGAAAACTCTCCGGAAAGAACTCCGACTGGTCCGTCTTCGGTCACTCCAGCTGTCCGAGCCGCACATGGAACGACTGCGCCTCGTCGGACTACAACAACGGAGTCAGCTGTGACGCCGTCGTGTGGACCGGCAAGTCCTACGGCGGAACCGGCGGCTGGGTCCCGAAGGGCACCGGAGGCAACTTCACCTCGACGTTCAACGACGCCGTCTCGTCGAACAGCTGGGGCGTATACGCGACCGGCGGCACCAACTCGACCTGCACCGGCCCCGTGCCGTAAGGGACGGGGCACCTCAGTTCCCCAGGCTCCAGGTGCCCGCGGGCAGCAGTCCGCGGGCACCGCACGTCCCACCCCGCCGACCGAGAGGCCCAGGACACCATGCGACGCGCATCGCTCGCCTGCGCGGTGGCGGGAGTCCTCGCGCTCGCCGCGTGCGGAACGACCGACGACGCGCACGAGAAACGCGAGAGAACCCTCACCGCTGCCGAACTCGACCTGCTCACCCGGTCCGGGACCTTCGTCAGGACCAGCACCGGTCTTGCGAACAAGGAATCCGAACTCATCGCGGCCTGCATGGGAAAGAAGGGATTCCGCTACCGCGCCGACAAGACAGCACGGCCGACCGGATCCGACGAGCAGCAGACGCTGAACCTGCGAGACCGGCGAAGCCGGGGATACGGTCTGGGAGATCAATACGCAGCCGGCTCGGACGGTCGCAGTTCATCACCGAACGACGCCTATGTGGCCGCACTGTCGAAGAAAGAGTCTGCCGCCTATATGAAAGCCCTGCGCGGGGGCGGTTCGGATTTCCGCGAGATGCGTTTCGGGGGCGGCCAGAAGGTCACGTTCTCGGCACGGGGATGCGAGGCCGAGAGCCGGAAGCACCTCTACGGAAGTCTCGACGACTGGGTTTCCGTCGCTTATTACCCGCAGAACCTCAACGGCAGGCTCACTGCTCTGGTGGAGGAATCCCCGAAGTACCGCAAGGCCATGACCGGCTGGAAGACGTGCATGCGGGCCGAGGGATACCCGTACGCCTCTCCCGACGACGCCTACGAACGGCTCAGGGGCGCGTATCACAAGCAGGGCGCCACCCCGGCTCTGCGCAAGCGCGAGGTCTCTGTCGCCGTCGCGGACGGCAAGTGCGCCGCGAAACTCCACATCCCGAGCCTCGTACTCGCTCTGCGCCGGAACTACGCCCGGTCCTTGCCGGACGCCGACAAGGTCCGGCTGCGGTACCTCACCTCCGTCTGGCGGGCAGCCGCCGACCGGGCGCGCTGAGGTCCGGGCGCGTCACCTTCAGCTGGGTCACCACAAGACCGGCGGACCCTGTTCGATGCGGCGCAGCACCGGTGTGAGCCGGTCGAGTGCTTCGCTGGTCTGGATCTGCCGTTCGTCCCACCAGGTGGCTCCCGCCTCGGCCAACGGACCGATCAGATCACGGGTCTTGGCGGCGTCGTCGCCCGGCGTGGCACCGCCGAGGACGATCTCGAACGGAGCGCCGGACCGGTCCTCGCGCTCCTTGCGCACGAAGGCGACCAGGTCGCGGACCTGACCGACAGGTGGCACATGGCCGTGCCTGGCGTCGGTGAACAGTGGGACCGCGCCGTCCCAGCGGGCGGCCCGGCGCATCGGCAAACGATTCGGCCAGAAGCCGGCGACCCAGACCGGCGGCCGAGGACGTTGCACCGTGGCGGGGAGCAGGGTCACGTCCCGTACCTGGTAGTGCCGTCCGTCGTGGTTCACCGGTTTGCCCGACCAGAATCGCTGCAGCAGGTCCAGGCCTTCGTCCAGCCGCTCGGCCAGCTCCTTGGGGTCCGTGGTGTCCCCGAAACTCGCGTACTCGTCCTCAATGGGCCCGCCAAGCCCTGCGGCGAAGACGACCCGACCGCCGCTCACGGCATCCAGGGTCGCCACCTGGCGGGCGAGCTGCTGCGGGCGTCGCCGGGCGACCGGGGTGACCAACGTGCCCAGCCTGATCCGGGAGGTCGCCAACGCAGCGGCCGTGAGCAGCATCCAGGGGTCTCCGAAGGGCCTGCCCTCGTGCTTGCGATGCAGCACGTGATCCCAGACGAACAGCCCGTCCCACCCTGCCTGTTCCGCCGCCACGGCAACCTTGGCCACGGTCCTGGGATCAGCGAAGTCACCGAAGTTGGGAATGTTGACCGAGAAGCGCATCCCCGCATCCTGCGGCACGGTACGGGGACCGGCAAGCGAATAGTGGACGCGCCTGCGCACCCCCCTTCAGAATTCGCCCTGCTTCGCGCGACGGACCTGCCGCCCCGCCCCGTAGAGCAGACGACAGCGGCTCACATGGAGGGGAGCAGGACTTGGCAGGGCACAGAGTCACAGGCGCCAGGAGCGCGGCGATCACGGTGGCAGCCATGGCAGCGCTGACCGCATCACAGCCGCCGGGCGCGGTCCCGGCGCGAACCTCCGCACCCGCGCGCCCCGCGCCCGCCGAGCACGGGCCCAGCGTGACAGGCGACACCCCGTACCGCACCGACCTCCCGCCGCTGCGGACCGGGGAGCACCAGCGCGGGGCATCGGTGGCGAGCGCCACGCTGCCGGTGACCGTGTTCGCCGCCTACCGACACGCCGAGGCGGAGCTCGCGCACACGGCGCCCGGCTGCCGGCTGCGGTGGCAGCTGCTGGCCGCGATCGGCCAGGTGGAGTCCGGGCAGGCACGGGGCGGTCGGGTGACGGCGGACGGAACGACCGTGGCGCCGGTCCTCGGGCCACGGCTGGACGGCCGCGCCTTCGCCCTGGTGCGGGACACCGACCGCGGCGCGTACGACGGGGACCCGGACTACGACCGTGCCGTCGGACCGATGCAGTTCATCCCCGCGACGTGGGCCCGCTGGGGCACGGACGGCAACGGCGACGGTCGGGCGGACCCGGACAACATTTTCGACGCGGCGCTCGCCGCCGGGCGCTACCTGTGCGCGGGCGGGCGGGACCTCTCCGACCCGGCCGGACTGGACGGGGCGATCCTCGGCTACAACCACTCGCAGGCGTATCTGCGCACCGTCAGAGCCTGGTATGCGTACTTCCTGCAAGGGCACCGGGTGGTGCCGGACAGCTCGGCAGGGTCGTCGGCGCGCCCCGAGCGGTCGCACCAGGAGCCCACCGGCCCGAAGCCGACGCCGTCCGCCCGTCAGAGCGCCGCCCCGGCCCGAACCCCCTCCGCGCCTGCATCACCGATTCCCGCCGGCTCACGCCCGGCGCCCCGGGCCGAGAAGCCGGACGAGCCCCAACTCCCGTTGCCCGGCGCGGACATCGAACTGCCCGGCGACCGCCCGTTGCCCAGCGACGGTCCGCTGACCAGCAACGGAGTGGACTCGTTGACCGCCGCCCCCTCCCCAACCGCGGATACTGGGCGGTAATGTCGCCACCCGCCGGACGGCACGAGACCGGCGAGTGAGCGCAAAGGGGCCCTCATGGCGACGGACATGTCCGACATGCCTGCAGAGATACAGGCGGCCTACGACCGTTGGCAGCGTATGTGGAGCCACCGCGAGCAGCTGCTCAAGGTGGCCCGGCGCAGGTCGATGAGCCCAGAGGACGCAGAGGACGCGGTGCACGAGGCGATGCTGCGCGCCGCGGAGCGGCCCGACCTGGACGACGAGCGTCTCGGTGCCTGGCTGACGACCGTGACCATGCGGCTGTGCGTCGACCGGTACCGCCAGGTCAATCGCGAGGCCCAGGTGCGCAGCAGTCCCACGCTCGTCGCGCCGGGCCCGGTGCCCGTCGAAGAGGCGGTGTGCGATCGGGCCGAGGCCAAGTGGCTGGCCGTCCGCAGCGGGGAGCTGCCCGCGCGCCAGGCCGAGGCGCTCCGGCTGAAGTCCGAGGACCTCGATGTCGGCCAGGTCGCCGTGCGCATGGGACTGAGCTACCGGACTGTCGAGTCGCTGCTCGCCCGGGCGCGGCGCACGCTGCGCAACTCACTGGCCGCGACGCTCGGGTTCGCGTTGTTCCTGTTCGGGCGCGGGCGACTGCGGGCGAGCGGCAAGGCACAGGCCGTGGCGGCCGCGTCGACGGCGGCGACCTTGGCGGTAGCGGGGTACGTACTGCCGCACGCTCTCGGAGCGGGCGGGCCGGACAACACGGCTCCCCCGCCCTCGGCATCCTCTGTGTCCGGGACCCCTGCCGAGACTGTCCGGCCCGACGGGGCCGCCCGGACACCTTCCACGAAGGCCCGCGAGCTGTCGGCCCCCGCGACAGCTTCCGGAGCGACGGCTTCACCCGGTGATCACCGCCGTGCGCTGCTGCCGCTGACGATGCCGCCCATGCCGGAGACCTCCCTGTCACCCTTGCCGGCCGTCCCTGACGTCCCGAGCGTGTCGGACCTCCCGAGCGTGCCCGCCCTTCCCGATCTGCCGGACGCGTCCACGATCCCGACTGCTCTGCCGTCCGTCCCGGCGCCTCCCACCGAGGTACCGGCGCCGACCGCACTGCCGTAGTCCCGCCGCGAGTCCTTCCGAAAAAAAATCTCCCTCCTCCGCGACGGACGCGCCGCCTCTCCCCGTAGAGCAGATGTCGGAGCTGCTCCCCGGCGGAAGGGTGGAACGGATGGGTGTCGAGATCTGCGTGGAAGGACTGACCAAGTCCTTCGGTCACCAGGTCATCTGGGAGGACGTCTCGCTGACGCTGCCCGCCGGGGAGGTCTCGGTCATGCTCGGCCCCTCGGGCACGGGCAAGTCGGTGTTCCTCAAGACGCTCGTCGGACTGCTGAAGCCGGACCGCGGCTCCGTGAAGATCGCCGGTCGTGACATCACCGGGCTGCGCGAACGCGAGCTCTACGAGGTACGGAAGCTGTTCGGCGTGCTGTTCCAGGACGGCGCGCTGTTCGGCTCGATGAGCCTGTACGACAACATCGCCTTCCCGCTGCGCGAGCACACCCGCAAGTCCGAGAGCCAGATCCGGCGCATCGTGCTCGAGAAAATGGACATGGTCGGGCTGATCGGCTCCGAAGGGAAGCTGCCCGGCGAGATCTCCGGCGGGATGCGCAAGCGTGCGGGCCTGGCACGGGCGCTCGTGCTGGACCCCGAAATCATCCTCTTCGACGAACCCGACTCCGGCCTCGACCCCGTGCGCGTCGCCTATCTCAACCAGCTGATCGTCGACCTCAATGCGCAGATCGACGCCACTTTTCTGATCGTGACGCACGACATCGCCTCGGCCCGCCAGGTGCCGGACAACATCGGGCTGCTGTTCCGGCGCGAGCTGGTCATGTTCGGTCCGCGCGAGCAGTTGCTGTCCAGCGACGAACCCGTCGTACGGCAGTTCCTGAACGGCCGGATGCAGGGCCCGATCGGCATGGCGGAGGAGAAGGACGCCGCGCAGGTGCGGCAGGAGCTCGCCCAACTCGTCGACAGAGCGCCCGTCCGGGACCTCACCCCCCGCCTCCTGCCGGGACCCGGCATCGTCCGCCCACCGCGCTGGGAGGCGATCGCGGGACGGGAGGCCGAGCTGCGACGGAAGGAGGTGGCGGAGCGATGAGGCTGTCACCGACCGGAGCGCTCAGGCAGTCGGGGAACCTCTTCGCGATGACCCTGGACGTCGTCCGGACCCTGCCCCGACGGCCGTTCCAAGCACGGGAGTTCATCCAGCAGGCCTGGTTCGTCGCGAGCGTCACGATTCTGCCGGCGGCTCTCGTGTCCATCCCGTTCGGAGCGGTCATCGCGCTGCAGATCGGCAGTCTGACCAGACAGCTGGGCGCCCAGTCCTTCTCCGGGGCCGCCTCGGTCCTCGCGGTGCTGCGGGAGGCCTCGCCGATCGTGACGGCGCTGCTGATCGCGGGCGCGGGCGGTACGGCGATCTGCGCGGATCTCGGGGCGCGGAAGATCCGCGAGGAGATCGACGCGATGCAGGTCCTCGGCATCGATCCCATCCACCGGCTGGTCGTTCCGCGCGTGCTGGCGTCGATGGTGGTGGCGGTGCTGCTCAACGGCCTGGTGTCGGTGGTCGGTGTCGCGGGCGGCTACTTCTTCAATGTCGTCCTGCAGAACGGCACTCCGGGCGCCTATCTCGCCTCCTTCACCACGCTCGCCCAGCTCTCCGACCTGTGGGCGGCCGAGATCAAGGCGCTGGTGTTCGGTGCGATCGCCGCGATCGTCGCCTCGTACAAGGGACTCACCGCGAAGGGCGGCCCGAAGGGCGTGGGCGACGCGGTGAACCAGTCGGTGGTGATCACCTTCATGTTGCTGTTCGTGACCAACTTCGTGATGACCGCGGTGTACTTCCAGGTCGTCCCGCAGAGGGGTTAGCCGATGCCACTTCTCGAACGACCACTGCGCTCTCTGGAAGAGCTCGGCACCCAACTCTCCTTCTACGGACGTTCGCTGGCCTGGACCGGCCGCACCGTGCGCCGCTACAAGAAGGAGGTCCTGCGGCTGCTGGCCGAGGTGAGCTTCGGCCGCGGCGCCCTCGCCGTCGTGGGCGGCACGGTCGGCGTGATCGCCTTCCTGTCGTTCTTCACCGGCACGGAGGTGGGCCTGCAGGGGTACGCCGCGCTCAATCAGCTCGGCACCTCCAACTTCGTGGCGTTCCTCTCGGCGTACTTCAACACCCGCGAGATCGCCCCGCTGGTGGCCGGGCTCGCGCTTTCCGCGACCGTCGGCGCCGGTTTCACCGCTCAGCTCGGCGCGATGCGGATCAGCGAGGAGACCGACGCCCTCGAAGTCATGGGTGTCCCCTCGCTGCCGTTCCTGGTGACCACCAGGATGATCGCCGGCTTCGTCGCCGTCATCCCGCTGTACGTCATCGGCCTGTTGTCCTCGTACCTCGCCGCACGCACCATCACCACGGGCTACTACGGGCAGTCGGCGGGCACCTACGACCACTACTTCCAGCAGTATCTGCCGCCGGTCGACGTGCTGTGGTCCTTCGGAAAGGTGCTCGTCTTCGCCGTCCTGATCATCCTGGTGCACTGCTTCTACGGCTACTACGCGAGCGGCGGCCCGGCGGGCGTCGGTGTCGCCGTGGGCCGCGCCGTGCGGACGTCGATCGTCGCGATCAACGTCCTGGACTTCTTCCTGTCGCTGGCGATCTGGGGCGCCAACACGACCGTACGGATTGCGGGGTGAGCCGGATGAGGGTGCTGAGACTACGGCTGTACGGCGTCGTGTTCATCGCCGTACTCGCCCTGCTGCTGTCCCTGTCCGTGGCCGTCTACCAGCAGGCGTTCACCCCGGCCGTACGGATCAAGCTGGAGGCCGACACCCTCGGCAACCAGCTCGATCCGCGCGCCGACGTCAAGCTGCGCGGGCTGCTGGTCGGCGAGGTCCGCGATGTGCACACCGACGGGACGAAGGCGACGCTCGACATCGCACTCAAGCCGGAGTACGTCGCACACATCCCGTCCGACGTGCACGCGCGCCTGCTGCCCAAGACGCTGTTCGGCGAGAAGTACGTCGACCTGGTCGCGCCCGTGCATTCCACGGCTCGCCCCATCCGCGCCGGGGACCTGATCACTCAGGACCGTACCCGCGTCGGCATCGAGCTCCAGCAGCTGATGAACGACCTGCTGCCGCTGCTGCGGACCGTGCAGCCCGGCAAGCTCAACGCCACGCTCTCGGCGTTCGCCACCGCCCTCGAAGGACGCGGCGACCGGATCGGCGACAACCTCACCCGCGTGGAGGACTATCTGCACCGCCTCAATCCTCATCTGCCGTCCCTCACTGAGGACTTCGCCCGCCTGGCCGACGTCGCCGAGGTGTACGGCGACGCGGCTCCCGACCTGCTGGACATCCTGCGCAACACCGTCACGACCAGCCGCACCCTGGTCGAGCAGCGCGGCCGGCTCGCATCCGCGCTCACCACCACGGCGACCGCCGCCGGCACCGCGGAGGACTTCCTGGACGCGAACGGTGACCGGCTGATCACCCTCGGTCGGGTCTCCCGCCCCACGCTCGACCTCTTCGCCCGCTACTCGCCCGAGTACCCCTGCCTCCTGGCCGGCCTGGTCCGCGAGGAACAGGCCTCCGAGCAGGCGTTCCGGGGCGGCAAGATGCACATCACGCTCGAGGTGGTACGGCAGCAGGGGGCGTACGAGCCCGGTGAGGAGCCCCGCTACGACGACCGCTCGGGGCCGAACTGCCGCGACCTGCCCCATCCCCCGGTGCCCGCGCCCGGAGTTCACCTCAACGACGGTTCGCGAAAGGGGAGTTCCACCGGTCCGCTCGGCGTGTCCGCCACCCGGGCCGAGCAACGCGCCGTCGGCTCACTGGTGGCGCCCGTCATGGGTGTGCCCGCCGATGAGGTGCCACCGGTCGCGACGCTGCTGTTCGGGCCGATGGCTCGCGGGACGGCGGTGAGCGTCGCATGAGGACATCCAGTGCCCGCCAGACCGCCGCTCCGCTGATCAAGTTCAGCCTTTTCGCGCTGGTGACGATCCTGGCGACGGCCCTGCTCGCCGCCACCATCGTCAACGTCTCCCTCACGCCCGAGCACACCTACCGCGCGGTGTTCGCCGATGTCACCGGCCTGGAGAAAGGTGACGACATCCGGGTGGCCGGGGTGCGGGCCGGCGAAGTCGAGGACATCCAGATCAAGGACCGGACACTGGCCGAGGTCACCTTCACCGTCACCGCGGACCGTCCGCTGCTGAACAGCACCGGCGCCGTCATCCGCTACCGGAACCTGGTCGGACAGCGTTATGTCGCCCTGACCGAGGGGGTGGGAGACGGCACCCGGCTGAAGCCGGGAGCCACGATCCCGCTGTCGCGCACCCAGCCGGCGCTCGACCTCAACGCACTACTGAACGGCTTCAAGCCACTGTTCGCTGCGCTCAGCCCGCAGGACGTCAACCAGCTCGCGACCGAGATCATCCGCACGCTGCAGGGCGAGGGCGGCACCGTCAACAGCCTGCTGGTGCACACGGCCTCGCTCACCACGACGCTCGCCGGCCGGGACAAACTGATCGGCTCGGTGATCGACAACCTCAACACCGTGCTGGAGACGCTGGACAAGCGAGGCGCCCGCTTCTCCGGGCTGCTGAAGCAGCTGCGCCGGCTGATCTCCGGGCTGTCCGCCGATCGCAAACCCATCGGTCAGTCACTGGTGAGCATCGGCGACCTGACGGACGCCACCTCGGGACTGCTGAAGGACGCGCGTCCGCCGCTGAAGGACGACATCACCGAGCTGACCGATCTCACCGGAACGCTGAACAAGAACGACAAGACCGTGGAGGGCGTGCTGAAGCGGCTGCCGAACAAGCTCAACGAGCTGACGGGGACGGCGTCCTACGGCTCGTGGTTCAACTTCTACCTGTGCGACTTCGACGGCCGGATCGTGCTGCCGAAGACGAAGCAGGTGCTCACTCCCGAGCTGCATGTGGCGAGGGCGAGGTGCGGCGCATGATGAAGCACGTCCGCACGCGCCGCCCGGAGCCGCTGGTCAAGGTCCGCATCGACCCGCCCAAGCTCCCGAAAGTACGGCTCCTGCCGCGCCGCGCGTCGCGCCCCCGCAGCCCGGAACCACTGATCAAGGTCCGCATCGAGCCGCCGCGGCTTCCCCGTATCCGGGTACGCCGCCCGCGCCTGGCCCCGTTCCGTATGGCGGCACGACCCAGCGGTGGCCGGGCGAGCAACCCGGTGGTGATCGGGGCCGTCGGCCTCACCACGCTCGCGCTGCTGACCGTGGCCGCCTTCAACGTCGACAGCCTGCCGCTGATCGGCGACGGCGACACATACAGCGCCGCCTTCTCGGAGGCGGGCGGCCTCAAGCCCGGCGACGAGGTGCGTATCGCCGGAGTCAAGGTCGGCAAGGTCGAGGACGTCGATCTGGAGGGAGACCACGTCAAGATCACCTTCAAGATCAAAGGCCGTCCCGAGTTCGGCACCGAGACCGGCGCCTCCATCCGGATCAAGACGATCCTCGGCGCCAAATACCTGGCACTGCACCCCAAGGGACCCGGTCAGCTGAAACCCGGCAGCGAGATTCCGCTGCGGAGGACGGTCCCGGCGTACGACGTCGTGCAGGCGTTCAGCGATCTCACGACCACCACGGAGCAGGTCGACACCGACCGGCTGGCAAAAGCCCTGGACACCATCTCCACCACCTTCCAGGACTCCCCCGCCGAGGTACGGGCGTCCATCAAGGGCCTGTCCAAGATCTCCCGGACGGTGGCCTCACGAGACAAGGCACTCGGCGAACTCCTCGATCACGCGAACGGTGTCACAGGCGTACTGGCCGAGCACACCGAGGACTTCACCGCACTGGTCAAGGACGGCGACCAGCTGTTCAAGGAGATCAGCAAACGGCGCCAGGCGATCCACAAGCTGCTGAAGAGCTCCGCCGCGCTCGGCATCGAACTGTCCGGCCTGGTCGAGGACAACAACAAGGAGATCGGGCCGGCGCTCAAGGGCCTCAACCGTGTGGTCGAAATGCTCGAACGCAATCAGTCGAGCCTCGACCGGAGCGTCGAGCTGCTCGCCCCGTACGTCCGGCTCTTCACCAACACCCTGGGCAACGGCCGCTGGTTCGACTCCTACATCCAGAACCTGGTCGCCGCTCCGGTGGTGCCGCGCACGGGAGGCTCGCAGTGAACACCCTGAAGAGGCGTGTGGCCGTGGTCATCGCACTCGCCCTCGTCGCCGCGCTCACCTACGTGCTGTGGCCACGCTCCGAGTCCGTGCATGTCACCGTGTACTTCCCGCGCACCGTCGGCATCTATCCCGGCTCGGACGTCCGCGTCCTCGGCGTCCGGATCGGCGAGGTCCAGAAGATCACGCCGGAGGGCCAGCGGGTCCGGGTGGAGCTGGAGTATGGCGCGGGCCGCAGGGTCCCGGCCGACGCCCAGGCCGCGATCATCAACTCCTCCGTGGTCAGCGACCGTTACGTGCAGCTGCTGCCGGTCTACCGCCATGGTCCGACCATGCGGAGCGGTGACGTCATCCCCGAGACGCGGACGGCCGTACCGGTCGAGCTGGACCGGATCTTCGACAGTCTGCACACCACCGCCGACGCGCTCGGCCCCAAGGGCGCCAACAAGGACGGCTCACTGTCGCGGCTGCTCGGGGTGAGCGCGGACAACCTCGGCGGCCAAGGCGAGAACCTCCATCGCGCGGTCGAGGACCTCTCGCAGGCCGTCACCACCCTGTCCGACGGGCGCACGGACCTCTTCGGCACGGTACGGAACCTGCAGGTCTTCACGGCGGCACTGGCCGCCGACGACCAGAGCGTGCGGTCGTTCAACACGAGCCTCGCCAAGGTCGCCGGGCAGCTCGCGGGCGAACGCAAGGATCTCGCGGACGCGCTGCTGAATCTGGGGACGGCGCTCGGTGACGTGTCCGACTTCGTGAAGAAGAACAAGAAGTCGCTGACCTCGAACGTGACGGGCCTGAGCAAGGTGACCAAGGTACTCGTCACCCAACGGGCCGCACTGGACGAGCTGTTGAAGGTCGCCCCCACAGGTCTGTCGAACCTGAACAACGCCTACAACCCGTCCGCAGGCACCCTCGACACCCGCAACAACCCCGACCGGCCTCAGGACCCGGCCTCACTGCTGTGCTCCGTACTGAGGACGGCCGGCGACGAAGGCGGCAAGAACCCCGACTGCAAGGAGCTGAAGAAGCTCTTCGACTCCCTGCCGAAGGTGCCTCGGGGATCCGCGGTGACAGGCACGGTCGACCGGACGCTCGGCGGAATCCTGGGGGCGAGCGCATGAACGCACTGCGCAAGGGCGGGGCGGTCGCCTGGGCGGCCCTCGGCTCGCTGCTGCTGTCCGGCTGCGAGTTCAACGGCTGGTACGACGTCCCGCTGCCCGGTGGAGCCGCCGACGACGGCCACGCCTACCACGTCACCGTCGAGTTCCGCGACGTCCTCGACCTGGTGCCGCAGTCGGCGGTGAAGGTCGACAACGTGACCGTGGGCGCCGTGGAGAAGGTGGAGCTGGACGGCTGGCACGCGCGGGTACGGCTGAGGGTCGCCGACTCGGTGAGGCTGCCCGCCAACACGGTCGCCGAACTGCGGCAGACCAGCATGCTCGGCGAGAAGTACGTCGCGCTCTCCGCCCCGTCGGGCACGGCCGCCGTGGGCCGGCTCGGCGACGGCGACCGCATCCCGCTCTCCCGCAGCGGCCGCAACCCGGAGATCGAGGAGGTGCTGTCCGCACTCTCCGCGCTCCTCAACGGCGGCGGAGTGGCCCAGCTCAAGACGATCACCGTGGAGCTCAACAAGGCCCTGGAGGGCCGCGAGAACCGGGTCAGGTCGCTGCTCGGAGAGCTGAACACCTTCATCGGCGGTCTGGACGACCAGCGTAAGGACATCGTCCGCGCCCTCAAGGCCGTGGACCGACTCGCCAAGCGGCTCGGGAAGGAGAAGAAGACGATCGCCCGGGCCGTCGACACAATGCCGCCCGCCCTGAAGGTCCTCGCCGACCAACGGCGCGATCTGACGAGGATGCTCACCGCCCTGTCGAAGCTGGGCACGACGGGCACCAAAGTGGTCGAGGCGTCACACGACGACACGGTGGCGAACCTCAAGAAGCTGCGGCCGATCCTGCAGCAGCTGAACAAGTCGGGCGACGATCTACCCAACTCTCTGGAACTACTGACCACTTATCCCTTCCCGCGCAACGCGGTGGACGCCATCAAGGGCGACTACGTCAACCTCGACATCACCGCCGATCTCGATCTGTCGGACCTCTACGAGAACCAGACGGGCGGGTCCGGCAAGCCGGGCGAGGGAAACGGCGGTTCCCAGCAGCCCGGGACTCCCGACCTGCCGAAGCTCCCGGACGTGCCGTCCGTCCCGACGCCCACCGCGCTGCCGAGCCCGCCCGGTCTGCCGTCCCCCTCGGTGTCCTCGGCCCCGTCAGGCAGGGGCGGGCCGCTGTGCCCGCCGGTGTGCACCAGCAGCTACACCACCCGAGGCGCGCTGCCCGACGGGATAGATCTCGCGCTCGCGGAGCTGATGCTGAAGGGGGTTCAGCCGTGATCACACGTACGGTCAAGGCCCAACTGCTCGCCTTCGCCACCGTCACCGCCGTCGGAGTGTCCTACGTCGGCGCCGAGTACACCGGCCTGATGGACGACGTCCTGGGCAGCGGCTACACGGTGCGGGCGGACTTCGCCGACTCCGGGGGAATCTTCCCGGGTGCCGAAGTCACCTACCGCGGGGTGCCGGTGGGCCGGGTCGGCGCGCTGCGGCTGACCGGATCCGGCGGCATCTCGGTCTCCCTCGACATCGAGGACGGCGCGCCGAGCATCCCGGCGGACACCCTCGCCGTGGTGGCGAACCGTTCGGCGGTGGGCGAGCAGTACGTCGATCTGCAGCCGCGCACGTCCAACGGCCCGTACCTGCTCGACGGCAGCGCCATCCCGCGCGGCAGCACCCGCGTACCGTTGCCCACGACGGACCTGGTCCTCAGTCTGGACCGACTGGTGAACTCGGTGGGCAAGGACGATCTGCGGGTCACCGTCGACGAGTTGGGCAGGGCCTTCTCCGGCACCGGACCGAATTTGAGCCGGCTGGTGGACTCGGGCAACGCGCTCGTCGCGTCGGCGTCCGACTCGCTGCCCCAGACGATCTCGCTCATCGAGGACTCGCGGAAGGTTCTGAAGACGCAGGCCGACCAGGGCTCCTCCATCAAGTCGTTCGCGCACGACCTGGCGGTGCTCACCGCGCAGCTGAAGTCGAGCGACGGGGACCTGCGCAAGCTGATCGGCAACGCGACGCCGGCCGCTCAACAGGTGAATTCGCTGCTGAAGTCCACCGGGCCCCGGCTGTCGGTCCTGCTGGCCAACCTGATCAGCGGCGGCCAGGTCACACTGGCGCACCTGCCGGGCGTGGAGCAGGCGCTCGTCACCTTCCCGGCCCTGGTCTCGGGCAGTTACACCGTCGTCCCGGGCGACGGCACCACCCATTTCGGCATGGTGGTCAACGCCGACGACCCGCCGCCGTGCACCCAGGGATACGGGACGGCGCGCCGTGACCCCGCGGACACCAGCACCCGCGAGGCGAACACCGACGCGCACTGCACAGCCCCGCGCGGGAGCGGCACGTCGGTACGGGGCGCACAGAACGCCCCCGGCCCGACGGCGGCTGCCGGCGGCGCAAACCAGGCGGCGTACGTCGCGCCGTACGACCCGGAGACCGGCACCGCCACCGGCCCGGACGGAAGGCCTGTCGAGATCGGCTCGACGGGCGGCCAACAGGCGGTCTTCGGAAAGGAGTCGTGGCAATGGCTGCTCGTCGGACCGATGGCATGAGCAGGGCCCTGTCGGGCAGGGCCGGGTCGGTGGGGCTCGTCCTGGCGACCGTCCTCACGACCGCGTTGACGATCTGGCTGAGCCTCGGGCTCTACGACCAGAGCGAGGCGGGGCAGCGGCGGCAGGACATCCTGGCCGCGGCTCGCCAGTCGGCGCTGAATTTCACCTCGCTCGACTATCGGCACTACGACCGGGACAGCGCGAACGTCCTCGAGGGCGCCACCGGCGACTTCAAGAAGCAGTTCGCCGCACAGACCGAGGAGCTGACCAGGCTCGTCGCCGAGAACAAATCCGTGTCCGAGGGCCAGGTCCTCGAAGCGGGCATCGTACGGTCCGACGAACACTCGGCCCGTGTCCTGGTGGTCGCCGACAGCAAGGTGACCAACACCGCCGCGCCCAAGGGACAGGCGCGCACGTACCGGCTGCAGCTCGACCTGGTGTACCGGAACGGCCGCTGGCTGACCTCCGACGTCGAGTTCGTCGGCTGACCCCGCCCTCCGTCCCCCCGCCCTCCCCGACCTGCGAGACATGAGGAGTAAGTCCGTGGCGAAGACGACCACCCGAGGCCGCGGCTCCGGTTCCGGCACCCGGCGCACCATGACCGCGGCCGCACGCGCGGCGGCCAAGCGCGCGGAGCGCGGCAACCGCGAACCGGGACCGACGACCATCGACGAGACCGTCCCGGGGCGGCCCGAAGCGCACGACGCCGGACGCACCGTGCTCATCGAGCCCCCGAAGCACGGCTGGGACGACCCGCCTGAGCCCTCGCCGGAGTCCTTCGGGAAGGAAGATGCCCTGCGGGAGGAAGACAAGCCCGGCCCCGACTCACCGACACGCCACGCTCTGCGGCGACTGCTCACCGCGGTCCTGTGCGTCCTGCTCTTGGCGGGCCTGATCGCGACTGCCGTGCTCGGGTGGCGCTACCGGGAAGGGGTGAAGGCCGAACAGGCACGAGGGAAGGTACTCGCGGCCGCGCAACAGGCGGCGCCTGTCGTGCTGTCGTACGACTACCGGCATCTGTCCCGCGATTTCGCCGCGGCGCGTGCCCGGCTCACCGGGCACTTCCGTGACGAGTACCGCAAGACCACGACGACGGTGGTCGGCCCGACGGCCAGGAAGTACCACGGGGTCGTGAAAGCAACGGTGGCGACGCCGACCGCCGGCCCTCCCGCAGCCTCAGTGATCTCGGCATCGGCGGACCGAGCGGTGGTCCTCCTCTTCGTCAACCAGCTGACCACCAGCACCCAGGTCTCGGGCTCCCGCATGGACCTGAATCGGGTACGGATGACACTGACGCGAACGTCCGACGGGTGGAAGGTGAGCGCCGTCGACGCACTGTGACATGTGTGGGGGCCTGATGACGCCGTCAGGCGTCATCGGCAGCCACTTGTTTGAGGAATTGTTCAACCTCGCTGGCGACGCTCGGTTTCGCATTCGACGCACGGGGCCCCAGTCCCGTAGAGCCCTCGTGCACTCCAAGCCCGCCTACCCAGACATAGCCGAACGACGACTCCCCGTCGATGCCTGCACTGACCTGGATGTCCAGCCGCTTGAGCTCTGCAGCGGTCGCCGCGATGTAGAGAGTCGCGGTCACCCGTCGCTGTGGATAGAGGTTGAAGCCATGGATGGGATCGGCGCTGTACCGATCGACAAAGGCGCCGCGGCCATCGCGACCGACGCGAACATCGAAGTGGTGCGGATGCGAGTGCAGATCGATCTCGAAGTGCTCGCCACCCCGGTTCTCGAACGTCACCCGGAAGCTGACGTACTTCAGCCCCTTGGCGGCATCGTCGCGGCCACGGGGCGGTTCGGCCTTCTTGAGGCCGTGCACACGCACCCGCAGGCCGGCCCACTCCTCCGACTGGTACTCCTGCCAGTCGCCTATGACATTCGGTACGTCCATGCCCCCGCCCTTCACGACCACATCCACGTTGACGTCAGCCTAGAGCGAGCATGATCGCCCCACTGTGACGGAGCTAACGCGGCACGCCTCCGGCTGTCCGGCGGCGAGCGCGCTCAGTACCGAGTCCGGCCGATGCGCGGGGCATCAGCCCAGTGCAACCTCGCCCGCGTGGACGGCACGCAGGGCGCGCCCGACGGTCTCCTGGTTCTCACCCACCGGAGCCACATAGTCGAGGACCTCACGCGCGGCATCCTCCCCGAGCGTTCGGGTGATCACCCACGTGGCGAGGTACTGAGACGCCAGGCAACCGCCCGCCGTAGCGATGTTCCCCTCTGCGTGGAACGGCGCGTCCAGAACGGTGACGTCGCAGGCTTCGACAAAGGGCCGGCTCTTCATGTCCGTGCACGCGGGCATGCCCTCCAGCAACCCGAGCCGGGCGAGCACCAGCGCGCCGGAGCACTGCGCACCGATCAGCTGTCGGGAAGGGTCGAGCGGGAGCCTGGAGATCAGCCGGTCGTCGGCGACCACGTCTCGCGTCTTCACCCCGCTTCCGACCAGCACGACGTCGGCTTCCGTCACGAACTCCATCGGGCGCTGCCCGGTTACCTCGACGCCGTTCATGGAAGTGACCACCGGGGCCGGGGTCGTGATGAAGGCGTCCCTTCGGCATCGATTGATCAGCGCGGAGGCGATGAAGCTGTCGAGCTCGTTGAATCCGTCAAAGGTGACCACGGCTACCTGCATGGCGTCTCCTCCCGGTACGGCACTGGGCGTGCAGTTTCTCAGGTGCGCTGTGAGCAGGTCGCAGGCCAATCGGTGATCGGTGGCTCAAGTGTGAGCCCCGAGGCTGCCGATTGCTTGAAGTTGCTCTAAACACGCGGATATGATGCACAAACAATCATCCACTCCATCTGACTGCGCAGCGTTCAACAGCTCTCCTCTGCCGGCCCCTTGGCATCCTGACCTCGGAGGACCCATGCCTCTCGCAGCCATCGGCCCACTTCTCGCCGCGGCGGCCGCGGAGCGGAGCGCCATCGCGGCATTCGATGTCGTCACCCTCGAACACGTCCAGGCTGTTGTCGAAGGTGCCGAGGCCGTAGGCGCGCCGGTGATCGTGCAGATCAGCGAGGCCGTCGTGGATCACCACGGAGGGCGGCTGCCGCCGCTGGCCCTGGCCGCCGCGGATACGGCACGCGCCGCCGCCGTGCCGGTGGCGCTCCATCTCGACCGGGTACGTCGAACCGCACTGCTCGCCCAGGCAGTGCACTGCGGGTTCGGTTCGATCACGTATGACGCGGCCCGGCTGCCGTACCCCGAGCAGGTCGCCATCACCCGCGACGTGGTGGCCTGGGCGCATGAGCAAGGGCTTTACGTAGAAGCGGAATTGGGCTGCGACTCGCCCACGGAACCGGAGGCGGCCCGGCTGTTCGCCGCTGCCACCGGGGTGGACTCGCTGGCAGTGGCCCTGCCCGCGACGCACGGGAGAGGGTCGTACGAGGTGGGCGGGCACGGCCGTTCAGCCGTGCCCCGACACCTCGATCATCAACTGCTCGCCGAGTTGCGTGCCGTCCTCGCGACACCACTCGTGCTGCGCGACTCGGCGGGGCTGTCCGAGGAGGAGCTGAGGACCGCAGCCCACCGTGGCATCGCCAAGATCGCAGCCGGCTCCGCACTCGACCTCGCGATGACGGAGGCGGTACGAACCCGTTTCCTGGCCGACGAGGTTGCCGGCCCATCCGACTGGCTCGCCGACGGCCGGCGGGCCATGGCGGCAGCCGTCGCCCGGTTCATCGGCGTCCTCGGCACGAAGGACGGCACCCCGGTGCCGGCGGTCCGCGCCTGATCACCGCCACGTGGCGCGGACGCCCCGGACCGACTCCCGCTCACACGCACATCCATCACATGTCCCAGCACGTCTCTTTCTCGATCGAGAGGAGTTCCCGTGCTCCACCCCCCATACGTCCGACACCTGCGCCGGCACCGCGCCATCCTGACCGCCTTGGCGGCGGCGCTGTTGTGTCTGCCGCCGACCGCCGTCACGGCAGCGCACGCCTCCCCCGCCGCCACCTCCGGCGACGGCCGACCGCTCGCGCTCACTCCGCCCATGGGCTGGAACGACTGGGCCCACTACCAATGCGATGTCACCGAGCAGACCGTCACCGCCAACGCCGACGCCTTGGTCGCCACCGGCCTCGCGGCCAAGGGCTACGACACGGTGACCGTGGACGACTGCTGGATGACCAAGTCCCGTGACACGAACGGCACCTTGGTGGCCGACCCGGTGAAGTTCCCGCACGGCATGGCCTGGCTCGGATCGTATCTGCACGCGCGCGGGCTCAAGTTCGGCATCTACGAGGACGCCGGATCGTCGACCTGCGGCGGTTACCCCGGCAGCGGCCGGCCACAGGGCGGCGGACCCGACCACTTCGCCAAGGACGCGGCCTCGTTCGCCGACTGGGGCGTGGACTACCTCAAACTGGACGGCTGCAACGTGTACGTGGCCCCGGGCCGGACACAGGAACAGGCGTACAAGCAAGCGTACGACGACCAGGCGGCCGCGCTGCGGGCCTCCGGCCGGGACATCGTGTTCTCCGAGTCGGCGCCCGCCTATTTCCAAACAGGCGAGTGGGGCAACAGCACCTGGTTCGACGTGTTGTCGTGGGTGGGCGCCGACGGCCAGCTGTGGCGGGAGGGCGCCGACATCGCCACATACGATCCCGCGCGGCCGAACGCCAGTCGGTGGTCCAGCGTGCTCGGGAACTACGGCTACAACCGATGGATCGGCCGCTATGCCGCACCCGGGAAGTGGAACGACCCGGACTTCCTGATCGCGGGCGCCGGCGGGCTCACCGACGACGAGTCGCGCAGCCAGGTCGCCCTGTGGTCGATGATGGCCGCCCCGATGATCCTCTCCTCGGACGTCAACCGCCTCACTCCTGCCGCGCGGTCGGCGCTCGGTAACACGGACCTGATCGCCCTCGACCAGGACCCGCTCGGCCGGCAGGCGGGCGTGGTCTCCACCGACGGCAGCACCGATGTGCTGGCCCGGCCGCTGGCGGGCGGCGACCGCGCCGTGGCCGTCCTCAACCGCGGCTCCTCCGCCCGCACGATCACCACGCCGCTCGCCGACATCGGACTGCCGGGCTGCACGGTGACCGCCCGGGATCTGTGGACCGGGACGCGCTCGACCGTCGGCAGCGCGCTGACCGCGACCGTTCCCGCGCACGGAACCGCCATCTGGCGACTCACCCCGGGCCGCGACTGCGGCGCTGCGGTGCCCACCGGGCAGCTCACCGGCAACGGCGCCAAGTGCGCGGACGTGACCCGCAGCGGAACCGTCGACGGCACTCAGGTGATCCTCTACACCTGCACCGGAAACCCCAACCAACGCTGGACGGCCGCTGCCGACCGTACGCTGCGCTCGCTCGGCAAGTGCCTGACGGCCGGCGGCACCACCGCCGGCAGCCCCGCCGTCCTTTCCACGTGCACCGGCGCGCCCGCTCAGGTCTGGACGGCCAAGCCGGACGGCACCCTCGTCAACGCGGCCTCGTCGCTCTGCCTCGACGTGGAGGGCGGCGGCACCGCCGACCTCACGAGACTCGTCACCTGGAGCTGCGGCCACCTGCAGGCCAACCAGGTCTGGGCGATCCCCAACTGATCACGCCATGACGGACCGGCTGCCGCGAACCTGAGGTGCGCGGCAGCCGCTCCTTTGATGTGCGCGGACGTCGGCAGCCGCCGGTGATGGCGGGCTGTTCGCGCGACCAGCGTTGGCTGCCGGGTGGGGTGGGCCACGAAAGCGACAGGTGGACGCGCAACGGCATCGGGCCTAGGGCTGCAGCCACTTCTGGTTGTTGCCGCCGTTGCAGTCCCAGATGATCAGCTGGGTGCCGTTCGCCGAACTGGACCCCGGGTCGTCCAGGCACCGCCCGGACTGCGCACCCTTCACGCTCCCGTTCGGTTGCGGCACCCATTGCTGGTTGGGGCCGCCGTTGCAGTCCCAGAGCTGGACGAGGGTGCCGTTGGCCGTGCCCTGGCCGGCGACGTCAAGGCACTTGTCCTCGTGGCCGCTCAGGCGCAGTGTTTCGCCGACCCAGTGCCAGACCTGAGCGGGGCTGCCATTGCAGTCCCACAACTGGATGTGTGTGCCGTTCTGTGTGCCGCCGGCGTTGTCGTCGAGGCACTTGCCCGGCGCGCCGTCCACGAACGCGTAGATCGGGCCGGTGCGCGCCGTCGGTGTGCCTCCTGCTGTCACCGAGAAGTTGTCGAACTGGGCGTTCTGGTAGCCGCCCACTCCCAGGCCCGGCTGTCCGTAGGTGTAGTACGAGTCGGACACGCCTCCGACTGACCTGCCGTCGATCTGTGCGCTGAGCTGTGAGCCCTGCACAGTCAAGGCGATCCTGTGCCAGCTGTTGGTACCCAGCCGGGCCGTGCTGCCGCTGGTCAGGGTGGTCCAGTTCTGCTTGGTGTCACTCTTGAGAATCGACCAGTCGCCACTGTCGGTGACTTGCAGATGGTACGCGTTGAAGCCGTTGTTGTTCCTGCCCTGCTGGTTGAACCGGCCCAGGAGTTCGACGGTGCCGGACTGCTCGAACAGCGCGTCAGCCGAGACCGTGTAGTTGCTCCACGTGCTTTCTCCCACGACCGTGTAAGGGCTGTTGTGGGACTCGCCCGTCCAGCGGACCGGTTCGCCCAGGGCCACCTGACGCAGGCAGGAGCCGCCGCGCCCGCCGCCGCACGCCGTGGTCTGGAAGGCGCCGTTCATGTCGGTGAAGTACTTCGGTGACGTGGTGGTGGCACTGGAGTCGAAGTCGTCGGAGTACGGCAGCGACAACGCCTGCGGGGTGGGCGAGACCGTGTTGCCCTTACCCCCTCCGGAAACCGTCGTGACGGTGTAGACGTATCCGGGATCGAGAGTGAGGGTGAACCGGCCGCCGGAGGTCGTGTCCGGCTTGCGGACGAACCAGTCGCTGGAATTTCCCGATTTCACGTTGGTGGCCCAGACGTGGGCCGCGGACGTGGACAGCCCGCCCGTGATGGTGAACGTCGCCGTCTGCGCCGCGGTCGCGTCCATGGTCTCGATGACGGTGGTGTAGTCGGAGCTGTTGGCGGACTTCAGCGAGACATAGCTGCCGTTGCCGCGGTCCCCGCCGAGATACCCGGTGGCGGAGTCGACGTAGCGCCAGCCCGGCTGCGTGAACTGCGTGGTGTGCGCGGTGACCCAGGTCGTCAAGCCGATGTGATACGCGCCGGACCACGGCTGGTTGGCTATGGCCATGCCGTCGTTGGAGAAGTACAGGTTCGGATACAGCGCGGCGACGACCGGCCAGTTGAAGAACGCGGTCATCCTGCCGTCGATGTAGTCCCGGTTGACGGCGCGTGCGACGGCGGCGGCACCGAAGTCGGTGTCCTCCGAACCGTTCTCACTGGCCCACAGCTGCTTGCCGAGCCGCTGGGCGGTACTCAGGCCGGTCGATCCGTCGTTGCACGACTTGTACTCGCCGAGGTAGCCGCAGGGATAGTGGGCGCCGACGATGTCGACGGCGGAGTTGAAGGCCGGGTCCGAGGCCATGGCGTTGGCCACGTTCCAGTTGTCGTCGGCGGCCACGATCCTGGTCGATCCGTAACCGTTGTCGTTCAGCGCGCTCCGCAGCTTTTTGTACCAGGCCGCGTCATAACCTCGCTCGTTCCAGCCGCCGAGGTAGTCGATGGGCAGACCCTTGCTCCTGGCGCAACCCATCCAGTCCATCAGGTACTTGATCGCCTTGTCGCTCCAGAAGGTACGGTTCGCCGACGCGGTCCAGCTCGGCGCGCCCCAGGACAACGCGGCGAACTTGATGGCAGGGTTGCGTTGACGAGCCTGCTCCGCGATCCACCACTCATACCCCTGGCCGCAGTCGACTGTGCCCTCTGTGTGTTCGTGGCTGGCTTCCGCGCCGTCGGTGGAGTTGGTGTCACCCCCGATCTCAAGCTTGAGCAACTGCAGCGACGCCCCGTACCCCGGTTTGAACAGGTAGTCCAGGATCTGGCCGCGCTGCGGCTCGGGGTAGTCGGCCAACAGCCGGGAGTTCCCGCCGCCGCCGGATATCGCGCCGACGCCGTCGAACTCCCGGCCCGGTTTGGTGCCGTCCACAGCGATCGTGGTCTCGGTCGCGGCCTGCGCCTGATGGGCTGCGCCGAAGCCGAACAGCGTACCCATGAGCAGGGCGAGCGGCAGGAGAAGTCTTGTTCGGTACCGTAATTTCCAGGTCATGCGATCTCCTAGAACGCACATGTGTTCCGGGTCAACAGAGGCCTTGGGCTCGTCTGCACCGGGCCCGCGGCACGCTGGTTCTGATTTGTTCGAGCGTGTGCGGATTCGTTGAAGGACCGTAGGGACGGAGGGTGCGTTCGTCAACGGTTCCGGCCGGATGCTTCATGCAGCTGTCCGAAATGCCACACAGCCACGCCCGACTTCCCCTGCAACGGCCGTATCAGGTGGGCAAGTTTGTTTTCCCGCCGCACGATCGACACCGCATGACGACTCAAGTTCGAACAGGATGAAACAGTAGATCAAAGCCGTCTTCCGCACTGCGTGTCATGCGTGGGCTGCCCGGGCTTCGCGACGAGTACGCCTTCCGGCCCTGGCTGGTCACGGTGACGATGAACCAGATCCTCGGACACCGCCAGTCGGCCTCCGCGTCGGAGCGTGTCCTCCAGGAACCCGACGCCGTGGCCGACCCGGGCGCCGACTTCGTGAACCTCACGCTGACCGAGCTGGCGCTCGCACGCCGTGGGCGCGCCCACCTGGCTTCCTTCTCACTGCTCCTGGGGCACTCCCCCGGATTCCTCCCCGCCGGGCAGCCCGACCGGACGCCGGCCCCGGGGCTGCTGCGGCTCGGGGCGCGCGGGCACGGGCGGCACCGGGCGGTCCAGCGGCTTGTCCGTCGTCACGGTCATCGGCTCACCGTGGTGCAGTACCTCCAGCGGGTCGCCCTCTTCCAGGACGTAGCGTGCGTTGGCCGGGCCGATGTCCACCTTCAGCCGACGCCCGCGTACCGTCACCGTGAACGCCACCCGGGACAGTGCTTCGGGCAGGCGTGGCGCGAAGCCCAGTCGGTCCGGCCGCCCTCCCTCGCCGGGATGCCGGCGCATGCCCCCGAAGCCGACGACCAGCGCGATCCATGTGCCGGCGAGCGAAGCGATGTGGAGCCCGTCGCGGGTGTTGTGCTCCAGGTCCTCCAGGTCCATCAGCGCCGCCTCGCTGAGGTACGCGTAGGCCAGCCGCAGATGCCCGGTCTCGGCCGCCAGCGCCGCCTGGCAGCACGCCGAGAGGGAGGAGTCGCGGACGGTGAGAGCCTCGTAGTAGGCGAAGTTGCGCGCCTTCTCCTGGTCGGTGAAGACGTTCGGGCACTCCATCATCGCCAGTACCACGTCGGCCTGTTTGACCACCTGCTTGCGGTACAGGTCGAAGTAGGGGTAATGCAGCAGCAGCGGGTAGTTCTCGGGCGGGGTCGCGTCGAAGTCCCAGTGCTGGAAGTGGGTGAAGCCGGCCGACTGCTCGTGCACGCCCAGGCCCTCGTCGTACGGCAGCGCCATGCGGCTCGCGGCGTCCCGCCAGGCCGCCGTCTCCTCGTCGTCGACGTCGAGTTCCTCGGCCCGGTCCGGGTGGCGCGTGGCCGTGTCCGCAGCCGCCAGCAGGTTCTGGCGGGCCATCAGGTTGGTGTAGAGGTTGTCGCGGGCGATGGCGCTGTATTCGTCGGGTCCGGTGACCCCGTCGATGTGGAAGACGCCTTCCGCGTCGTGGTGGCCGAGGGAGCGCCACAGCCGGGCGGTCTCCACCAGGAGTTCCAGCCCCTCAGCGCGCTCGAACTCCTCGTCGCCGCTCGCCATGACGTACCGGACCGCGGCCATGGCGATGTCGGCGTTCACATGGAAGGCCGCCGTTCCCGCCGGCCAGTAGGCGGAACACTCGGCGCCGTTGATGGTCCGCCAGGGGAACGTCGCACCCGCCAGCCCCAGTTGGCTTGCCCGTTCCTGAGCAGCCGGCAGGGTCCGGTGCCGCCACCTCAGTACCGGGGCGACAGTCTGCGGCGCGGTGAACGTGAGCACGGGCAGCACATAGGACTCGGTGTCCCAGAAGGAGTGGCCGTCGTACCCGGTGCCGGTCAGTCCCTTCGCGGGGATCGCCCGCTCCTCCCCGCGGGCGGCAGCCTGGAGTACGTGGAACAGAGCGAACCGTACCGCTTGCTGGATCTGCGCATCGCCCTCCACCTCGACGTCCGCGCCGGCCCAGAACTCGTCCAGGTAGGCCCGCTGTTGGGCGACCAACCCCTCCCAGCCGGCGCTGACGGCGGCCGCCACCGCCCCGTCGACCTGATCGTGCACCGCGGGCAGCGAGCGCTGCCCGGACCACCCGTAGGCGACGAACTTGACCAGTCGCAGCCGCTGTCCGGCCGCCAGGTCCGCGGTCACCGTCAGGCGGCTGACGTCCGGCTCGCTCTGGGCCGTCCAGCGGGTGCCGTCGGGACCTTCGATGAGGTGGTCGGCCGCCGCGCCCACCCGCAGTGCGCTGCGCTCGGTGCGGTGCACGAGCCGCAGCCGGGTGTCCTGGGCGAAGTGTTCCTCCGCCGCCAGGGGGGACTCGGTTGCCGCGGCGACCCGGGGGTCACCCTCGGTGTGGGGCAGTGGTTCATTGGCGACGAGTTCCGACTGCACGGCCACCGTGGCCGGTCCGTCGACCGGCTCGACCTCGTACATCACCGCGGCGACCGCCCGTTGGGTGAAGGACACCAGGCGCCGCGAGGTGATGCGGACGGTCCGGCCGCCGGGCGTGGTCCACCGAGCGGTCCGGCTGAGCACACCGGAGCGGAAGTCCAGGACCCTTTCGTGCGCCAGGAGTTGCCCGTAGCGCAGGTCGCACGGGTGGTCGTCGACCAGCAGCCGGACGACCTTGCCGTCGGTGACGTTGATCACCGTCTCACCGGACTCGGGATAGCCGTAGCCCGCTTCGGCGTACGGCAGCGGATGCCGCTCGTACACGCCGTTGAGGTAGGCGCCGGGCAGGCCGTGGGGCTCCCCCTCGTCGAGGTTCCCGCGCCACCCGACGTGCCCGTTGGACAGGGCGAACACCGATTCGCTCTGGGCGAGCACATCCAGGTTCAGCTCGGTCTCGCGCAGGCGCCAGGGCTCGACCGTGTAGCTGGGATGGGTGATCACCGCGACTCCAGTAGTTCGGCCAGGTCTCGTACCACGATGTCCGCGCCGTGCGCCCTGAGCTGCTCCGCCTGGCCCATCCGGTCGACCCCCACGACCATGCCGAACCGCCCGGCCCGCCCCGCCTCCACACCGGCCAGGGCGTCCTCGAACACGGCGGCCGCGCCCGGCTCCACCCCCAGGACGCGGGCCGCCTCCAGGTACGTGTCCGGAGCCGGTTTCCCGTGCAGCTCGCGCTCGCGCGCCACGATCCCGTCGATCCGCTCGTCGAAGAGCTCCTCGATGCCGGCCGCCACAAGGACGTCCCGGCAGTTGGCGCTGGACGACACCACCGCGCTCCGCAAACCGGCTTTCCGTACTGCCTGGACGAACCTGACCGAGCCTTCGTAGGGCTCCACCCCGTCCTCGCGAATCCGGCGCAGCACCAGGTTGTTCTTGCGGGTACCCAGCCCGTTCACGGTCTCCGCCTCCGGCGGGTCGTCCGGCGATCCCTCGGGCAGGTGCACTCCGCGTGCGGCGAGGAAGGTGCGCACCCCGTCCTCGCGGGGGCGTCCGTCCACGTACTCGTCGTAGTCGCCGACCGCGTCGAAGGGCACGAACGCCGTCCCCTCACGTGCCGCCCGCTCGCGGAGATAGCCGTCGAACATCTCCTTCCAGGCGGCCGCATGCACCTTCGCGGTCTGGGTGAGCACCCCGTCGAGGTCGAACAGACAGGCACGTACGTGATCAGGAAGACCCAGCATGGCGTCGAGGCTAGAAGTGCCCGGCGGGTCGCGTCGGGCAGTCGTCGCCCGGCGCGCCGGAAGGAACCCGCTCGGTCGAGGCGCGGGCGTCATCCGGAGCAACGCGCTCGGATGATGCGTCGGTCAGTGGTGGTCCGGGAGACTCCACCGGTAGGGAGCGATGAGCTGCTGGATCCGGTCGGGCCCCCAGGAGCCTGGTGCGTAGAGCTCCACGGGCGGCGGGTTCTTCAGCAGGGGGGTGGCGGCCTCCCACAGGCGTTCGATGCCGTCCGAGCGGGTGAACAGGGACTGGTCTCCCAGCATGGCGTCCAGGATCAGCCGCTCGTAGCCCTCCAGCGCATGCTCCTCGTTGTACGAGCCGGCGTACCGGAACACCATCTCGGCGTCCTCCAGCCGCATCGCCGGTCCGGGTTCCTTGGTGAGGAACCTGGCCTTGATGCTTCCGGGATCGTCGAAGTCGATCACCAGCGCGTTGCTGCGCAGGCCGGTGCTTTGGGCGACGTCCACCGGGAACATGCGCAGAGCCGGCTCGCGGAAGCCGAGGGTGACCATGTGTCGGCCCTGGGCGAGGGATTTGCCGGACCGCAGGAAGAAGGGCACGCCGGCCCAGCGCCAGTTGTCCAGTTCGACGCGCAGGGCCACGAAGGTCTCGGTGTCCGAGTGCGGGTCCACTCCCGGTTCGTCGCGGTAGCCCGCGTACTGGCCGCGGACGACGTGGGCGGGGTCCAGTGGCCGCAGCGACTGGAACACCTTCTCCTTCTCGTCCCGCAGCGCGTGCGCGTCGAGTGTGGTCGGGGGTTCCATCGCCACGAAGCCCATGATCTGGAAGAGATGAGTGGCGATCATGTCCCGGAAAGTGCCGGTCCCTTCGAAGAAGCGGGCCCGGCCCTCGATACTGATCTGCTCCGGTACGTCGATCTGCACATGGCTGATGTGGTCCCGGTTCCAGATGGGCTCGAACAGGCCGTTGGCGAACCTCAGGGCCAGGATGTTGTCCACCGACTCCTTGCCCAGGAAGTGGTCGATGCGGAAGATCCTCGACTCGTCGAAGACGGCGTGGATGGTGGCGTTCAGGGCCCGGGCCGACGGCAGGTCGGTGCCGAACGGCTTCTCCACGATCACCCGCGCGTTCTGGGCGAGTCCCGTGTCGCCGAGCAGCTGGACGACGGAGGAGAAGGCGACCGGCGGCACGGCCAGGTGGAAGAGCCGGCGCGGCCGGCCTCCGAGCGCCTGCTCGGCCTTCTGGACGGCGGCCAGCAGCGGCTGCGGATCCTCCGGGTCGGCGGCACCGAAGCTGAGGGCCTCTTCGAACGCCTCCCACACCTCGCCCTGCGGTTTCGAACGGCCGAACTCGGCGACCGCCTCGCGGGCATGGGTACGGAACTCCTCGTCGCTCAGGGCATGTGCGCCGGGCGCGGATCCCACCACCCGGTAGTGCTCGGGCATCAGTCCGGCGTGGGCCAGATGGAACAGTCCGGGCAGGAGTTTACGGCGGGCAAGGTCGCCGGTCGCTCCGAAGAGCACGATCACATGGTCGTCCGGGCGCGGGTCCGAAGGCGCGGTTCGGGTCGGGGTCGGCTGCGCCACGGTTCAGCCCGCCTTCTCGACGTGCCCGCCGAACTCACCGCGCATCGCGGACAGCAGTTTGTCGGTGAACTCGCCCAGTCCACGCGAGGCGTACCGCTGGTAGAGAGCCGTGGTGATCACCGGCGCGGGCACGCTCTCGTCGACCGCCGCCAGCACGGTCCAGCGGCCCTCCCCGGAATCGGAGACCCGGCCGGCGAAACCGTCGAGCTCCGGCGACCTGGCCAGCGCGTCGGCGACCAGGTCGACCAGCCAGGAACCGACCACCGAACCGCGCCGCCACACCTCGGCGACCTCGGCGACATCGATCTCGTAGGCGTAGGCGTCAGGATCGCGCAGCGGGGCGGTCTCCGCGTCGACCGTCCGCTTGCGCAGTCCCGCGTCGGCGTGCTTGATGACGCTCAGGCCTTCGGCGATGGCGGCCATCATCCCGTACTCCACGCCGTTGTGGACCATCTTGACGAAGTGGCCGGCGCCGCTGGGCCCGCAGTGCAGATAGCCGTCCGGGGCGGTGCCGGTCGTCGTCGTCCGGCCGGGAGTGGGTTCCGCGCGGTCCGCGCCCGGGGCGATCGTACGCAGCAGGGGGTCCAGGCGCTGGACCGCCTCCTGGTCTCCGCCGACCATCAGGCAGTATCCGCGCTCCAGACCCCAGACGCCGCCGGAGGTGCCGCAGTCCACGTAGTGGATACCGCGTGGCGCGAGCTGCTGGGAGCGGGTGATGTCGTCGCGGTAGTAGGAGTTGCCGCCGTCGATCACGATGTCCTCGGGCGCGAGCAGGCCGGCCAGTTCGTCGACCGTGCCCTGGACCACGCCCGCGGGGAGCATCAGCCAGATGTTCCGCGGCCGGTCCAGCTTGCCGACGAGGTCCTTCAGGGAGGACGCGGCGGTGGCGCCCTCCTGCTCCAACTCGCTGACCGCATCGGCGTTGAGGTCGTACACCACACAGGTGTGGCCGTCGCGCATGAGTCGGCGCACCAGGTTGGCGCCCATGCGTCCGAGCCCGACCATGCCGAGTTGCATGGGGGTGTTAGTGCTCATGGTCTGCCTCCCCGTTGCGCAGGGCACGGTCGTGATGGATGAAGGGGGCGGAGGAGTGACGACGTTGACCGGACGTCCGGGCACCTCGTGATGGTGCGTATGCGATTTCGGTCATCCCCATGGGCGCACCGAGGCGTCCCGGCTCCGCCGGCTGGACGGTGTCCATGCACAGGCCGGGCATGGTGTTCACCGACAGCATGTCCTGGTCGGTCATGGGCAGCGGTCCGATCCCTTCGGTGCTCCTGCGCTTCCAGTACACGCCAGATCGCCGGTCGCCGCATGCCCATGGCAGTCGGCCTCGCCACCCGGGCCCGGCCGGTCGGGCGTGCGGTACGACGGCGACGGGGAGTCTGCGTGATGGAGCACCGCATGGGCGACGGCACCCGGATGGCCCAGCCGTTGCCGGCCCCTGCGCCGGCCCACAATCGCGATGCCGGCTCCGGCCGGCCTCGACCAGTCGGCCGGCCGCCCGTCCGGCGGTGGCCTCCTCCTGCACCTCCACCTGGGGAAGCGCTCGCGGTAGGGCCGTGCCGCCTCGCTCAGTGCCGCCTTGCCCGCCTCCGCTTCCTTGCCGCCCTCGCCGTGCGGGTGCATGGGGTATTGCGGCAAAGTCGAAGGCGAACTGGAGCAATTCCTCGCCGGGAGAGGGTGCACACAGCCCGTACAGCACCGCCCCACCGCCCAGCCGGTGCGCACGACCGAGGAGACCAGGTCAAGGCGGGAGACAGCCGCGGCCAGGCTCTGCTGGGCCTCGTGCAGGGGTCATGCATGGTGGCAGGCCCAGCCTGACCCCGGAGGTCGCTCACGATGAGGCCACAACGCCTGCCGAATCATGCCACTTCGGGCGGATCGAGTGAGGTATCACGGGCCGGCTGCCGGGTGAAGGAGAAGGTCCCACCCTCAGGTCACGCCGGCACCTTGGCTCACTGGGTGATCAGAAACGGCGCACGGGCTAGGTTCGGGAAGCAGTGCTTGGGGAAGCAGGCATCACACGTCGCCGCCGCGCCCGCGCGCGTAGGTGCAGTCGTGGGCCAGGTCATGCCATCCGGTCGGAAAGAGGCATCCGTCATGAACGAGGAAGCTGACAGCCGTGCACTGCCCGTCGCCGAACCGACGGATGATCTGCACGACCCGCAGTCGCTGCCGCGCCAGAGCACCGACCTGCGCAACAGAATGCTCGCCCATACGGCCGTTTCCCACGCGCAGGGCATCCTCAAGGAGCGCTACCGGCTCCGGAGCCTGCACGAAGGATTCGAACTGCTGCGCAAGACCTCCCAGCGGCACAACATCAAGCTCCACACCCTGGCCGACGCCGTCATCCGCATCCCCGGCCCCGCCCACCAGGCCTCCGTCTGGTTCCCCGGCCGCGCCCGCACCAGCCCTCCCCCGCTCACCGGGCTCCGGAGCACCAACCACAACGGCCGGACCCACGCCCAGGCCGCCGTCCTCGGCTCCGCCCTGGACCGGGTGCTGGACATCACGCAAACCACCATGGGCAACCTCCAGCTGGCCGAGAACAACCTGCTGCGGCTGGCCAGACACACCGGGCTGAACCGTCAGTTCACCGACTACTTCACCTTCGTCGACGGCGTCGGCACCGCATGCGCCCAGGCGGCCAAGGAACAGCAACAGGTCACCGTGCACGATGTCGCCACCGCCGGCGTCTTCGACGAGGAATCCCGTCGCGCGATCCTCGACGCCGGCAGCCGCGCCTGCCACAGCCTCCCCGTCATGGGCGAGCGCAACATCCTGCTGGGAGTGATCTCCTCCCATCACCCCCGCCCTCTCAAGGGCCTCACCCGCACCCAGCTCGATGCCCTCCAGACCACCGGCGTCACCCTCGGCCGCTGGCTGTCCTGGCACCGCCGCACCGTCGTCCTCGACGCCCTGGAAGACCTCCACACCGCCGGCCGGCAGGCCACCTGACCTCCTGATCGACACGAAGGAATACCGGCCGCTCACACGGCTACCCGAAGGCCAGGGTTCGGACCAGAGCCCGTTGTAAGTCCTCCGCAGCCCACCGGGCGGGAGGACTTACGCACTCATGGACACGTTCACAGGTCACTCGGTGACCGAGTAGCAATGTGCGCCGTCCCGGCCAGGGCGCCGCCGTCGACCATGAGGTACTCGTCACGGATCGGGCGGCCCACGAACCAGCACTCCGGGATCCGGCACCAGACATCACCCGCGTACCCGGCCGGCCGCCCAGTTGGCGGCGCTGCGGTCCGGCGAGACGTCGCCTTCGTGCGCGAGCGTCCGTCGGGTCCGGAGTCCGACGCGCTGCTCGTCGTACGGGAGCAGCTGGGTGTACTGCTGGTCACGGAGCAGGCAGCCGAACTCGCCGGCCCCGATGGCATCGCGCTGGAGGCGCTCGCTTCCCTGTCATGGGTCGGCTTTCCTCGCTCCGGCAGTCCCGTCTGGTACGACGAGTTGACCGCGATCCTACGCGGTCACGGCCTGGACCTGGGTCCGGAGGCTCCGCAGGGGCGGGAGCTGATCGCGGACGAGAAACTGGCGGCGATCGCGTCCGGGCGGACCATTGTGCCGGCTCCGCCCGGCTGGCAGCAGCCCCTGCCCGACCACGTGACCTGGTCACCGCTGGCCGGGCATCCGCTGGTGCGGCGCACCTGGGCGGTGTGGCCGGCCGACTCACGCCGCCGTGACCTCGGCGGGTTCATCGCCGCGCTGGACCGGTCGGCGAGCGCCTGAACCCGGGCTTGCACGCGTCAGTGAGCCGGCGATCGCGATGCGGCATCTGGTCCGTCGGCGGTAACGGTGGACAACTCGGTGTCGAAACCACGCAGTTCACCCGTGAGGAGCCGCCCCTTGGAGTCGTACGGTCATCGCCACCGTCACGTCGTCCCCTGCCGCAAGGCCGTGCGGCTTGCGCACAGCGACCTTGAGCGGCAGCAGGTAGCCGCCGTCCTTGGGGAAGAGCGAGGTGTGGAAAGCGACTTCGCCGATCCGAGCCTGGACCGGGATCACCCCCCAGCCGTAGCTGGCCATCGCAGCCACCTCGCGTATGTCGGCGGACTCCTCGTCCGGCAGGGCTACGAAGTAGTACGGCGACGGCCCACGCCATTCGATGGCCGTGCCCGAAAAGACGAAATCCATGGGGTCAGTCTCCCTTACGCGGCGATCACCTCACTCACAGTCGTCGCCGAACGCGGGCACCAGGAGCGGCAGTCGGGCGTCGGGACGGCGGAAGCAGCGACAAGCCGTCCGACCCGCGCAGCGGGCGCAGTACGGAACGAGCCGCGCTGGTTCCGTACGAGCACAGCGGGGCGTGGGTCATCGTCGCCCACGGCGCTTCGCCGACTGGACCTTCCTGAATCCACTGCCGCGCATCCATCACTCGACCGCGCTCCGCATCGCCGACGCGACCGTCATTCGGAACGTTTGTCCTCACCCGCGTGATCAGTCTCGTGCCGAGCCAGGAGGGAAAGCAGTTCCGCCACGGTCAAACCCGCCTCGGCCGGGTGCCGCAGGATCGTTCCCGGCTGGATGCGGTACGCGTTCGCTCGGCCCTCACTGGTGTGGGTGAGATACCCGTCGGCTTCCCCGGGGCGTGAGGTCGCCCGCGATCGTGGCGAGCACCCCGGGCGTGGTTGGTCAGAAACGTCCACCCGGTATGCGGCTCAGGCACTTCTCCCATGTGCCCAAGAGTAGACGTACTGTTCACGCATCCAAAAGGACGAAATAAATTTCCCGTATTTCTTGACGGGTGAGGGCTGGTGAGCCGAGTCTGGAAGCGGGGGCAGTGGACACCGTCGAAGGAGGCCGCCATGTCGGAGCCGAAGCCTCCACGGCACCGCCACTGCCGTTCCAGCATCATGCTCCGTACCTGCTGTCGCGGGGCTGCGCCCTGCCGACCCCCAGACGCCCAGGAGGACGCCCTGAGTCGCGAGGAGGACCTGCGCACCGAAGTTGTTCAGCTTCGCCGTGCCATGCAGACGCGCCCTGTCATCGACCAGGCCACGGGTGTTCTGATGGCCTCTTTCAGCCTCAGCTCCGAAGACGCCTGGTACGTGCTGGTCATGGTCTCCCAGAACACGAACACGAAACTCCACCGGCTCGCGCAGGAACTGGTCGACACGACCCAGGGCTGGGAACTGTCCGAGGCCGTGCAACAGCAGGTAGCCGCAGCCGTCGCTGCGCTTCGTGCCGCCGGAGACACCCTTTCGTCCTGAACCCGCTGCTGTTCGGCGGCCGCAGTCCGGACACAGCCAAGCGCCGGAGCCTGGCATCGAGCCCTCGGGCCGGGCTCGATGGCCTTCAGTGAGCGGCTCTGCTGCGGAGTAGCCCCTCCCGCTCGTGGTGGGGTCGGTTTCGAGGCGCTGGGCCGGGGCACCCGGGCCAGGTTCGGCACAGAGCACAGGAGGCGTGAGTCCGGGCGCAGCGGGCGGCAGAAGGCGAGGAGGTCGAGCCCTGATGGACGACGGCACCGGCGAGACCCGCCCGGCGGAGGGCGGCACCCTGTTGTCCGGCCCGCAGCCGGACGTGGCGGGCGCGGCCGGACACCTCGGCTCCCCGCCCCGCGTGGGCTTCTTCACCGACACCTCCGTGTGCATCGGCTGCAAGGCGTGCGAGGTGGCCTGCAAGGAGTGGAACGCAGTGCCGGAGGACGGCCTGGAGCTGACCGGCATGTCCTACGACAACACTCAAGGACTCGGCGCCGACACCTGGCGGCACGTGGCCTTCATCGAACAGCGAAAGCCGCTGGGCGGGCAGCAGCCCGGGGTCTCCCACGAGGGCGTCGACGTCTTCGACGCCGCCCGTAGGCTCGACACCACCCCGTCCTCCCCCGGCCCCGGGTCCACCGCACCGGGCCCCGACGCCGCCTCGGCAGGCACACCGGCCGGGGAGATCTCACCGGTGGCCCCCGACGGGCGCACCGAGCTGCGCTGGCTGATGTCCTCGGACGTGTGCAAGCACTGCACACACGCGGCCTGTCTCGACGTGTGCCCCACCGGCTCGCTGTTCCGTACCGAGTTCGGCACGGTCGTCGTCCAGGAGGACATCTGCAACGGCTGCGGCTACTGCGTGCCCGCCTGTCCGTACGGCGTCATCGACCAGCGCAAGGACGACGGCCGGGCCTGGAAGTGCACGCTGTGCTACGACCGGCTGGGCGTCGGCGTGGAACCGGCCTGTGCGAAGGCGTGCCCGACCGACTCCATCCAGTTCGGCCCACTGGAGGAGCTGCGCGAGCGGGCGGCCGACCGCGTGGCACAGCTGCGCGAGGGCGGTGTCACCGATGCCCGTCTGTACGGCGAGAGCCCCGACGACGGGGTCGGCGGCGACGGGGCGTTCTTCCTGCTGCTGGACGAGCCGGAGGTCTACGGGCTGCCGCCGGACCCGGTCGTCACCACGCGGGATCTGCCGGACATGTGGCGGCACGCGGCGATGGCCGCCGCCTCGCTCGCGGCGCTGGCCGTCGCCGGCTTCGTCAAGGGTGGCGGCAGGAGGTCGCGATGAGCGGATCGGACGTGACACGCGACGGCGTGCAAGGTGCCCAGCCCGGCAGGGACGCCCTCACCGGAGCGCACGCCGGGCGCCGTCGGCGCCGCCGCGGACGCGGTGAGCGGCCCATGGTGCCGGACGCCGTGTTCTCCTCGTACTACGGCAAACCGGTCCTGAACAAGCCGACCTGGAAACCCCTCGACATCGCCGGCTACCTCTGGCTCGGCGGGCTCGCGGGCGCCTCGTCACTGCTGGCCGCCGGGGGGGACGTCACCGGGCGCCCGGCGCTGGCCCGAACCGCGAAACTGGGGGCGACGGGCGCCATCTCGCTGTCGCTGGCCGCGCTCGTCCACGATCTGGGACGGCCCGCCCGTTTCCTCAACATGCTGCGCGTATTCAAACCGACCTCGCCGATGAGCATGGGGTCGTGGCTGCTTTCCGCCTACGCCCCGCTGACGATGACCGCCGCGGCATGCGACGTCACGGGCCGCCAGCGGCTCGTCGGCGCGTCGGCCACAGCGGCCGCCGCCGTCCTCGGCCCCGCGGTGGCGGCGTACACCGCCGTCCTGATCTCGGACACGGCGGTGCCTTCCTGGCACGAGGGGTACCGGCAGATGCCGTTCGTCTTCACAGGCTCCGGCGCCGCCGCGGCAGCCGGCCTGGCGCTGGCGGCCGCGCCGGTGGCACAAACGGAGCCGGCCCAGCGCCTGGCCGTCCTCGGAGCGGCTCTTGAACTGGGTGCGTTCCGGCTGATGAAGCGGCGGATGGGCCTGGCGGCCGTACCGTACGAGGAGGGCACGCCGCAGGCGCTGGTGCGCATCGCGGAGGCACTCACGACCGGCGGCGCTGCCCTGGCGGTGATCGCGGGCCGACGGCACAGCCGCGCCCTCGCCGCGACGGCCGGGGCCGCCCTGCTGAGCGGCTCGGCGGCGCTGCGGTTCGGGGTGTTCCATGCCGGGGTCGCCTCCGTCGAGGACCCGAAGTACACCGTCGTGCCACAGCGGGAACGGCTGCGGGCCCGAGTGGAGTGATCCGGCCCTCCCATGGGTCACCCCGCAGGGGTGGGCCCGCGCGCCCCGCCGCCGCGCCTTACCCCGCCAGGCCGGCCAGCTCCTCCGTCACGATGTCGGCCGGGCGCATGACGGAGGGATACGGGCCGGGCTCGCGCCGCAGCCACGCGGTGGCCAGACCGGCCCGGCCTGCGCCGTCGATGTCCCAGGGGTGGACCGAGACCAGCATGACCTCACCAGGCGGCACGCCCGCTGTCCGCAGGGCGTGGGCGTAGGCGGCCGGCGCGGGCTTCCAGGCTCCTACCGCCTCGACGTCCAGGTGCGCCTCGAAGGAGTCCGCCAGGCCGGCCTTCTCGAGTACCGCACGGGTGATGCCGGACGAGCCGTTGGTCAGGGTCAGCAGGCGGCGGCCGGCCGAGCGCAGGGCTCGTACACCGTCCGGGACGTCCGGGTGCACGGGCAGCTCGGGCAGTCCGCCCAGCACGTGGGCCACGGCTTCGTCCGGGTCGGACTCGGGGGCCTGCCGTGCGAGCAGCGTGCGCAGGACGTCCCGGCCGACGTCGGCGAACGTGGCATGACCGCCGGCCAGCGTGAGGGCCGTACCGTCGCGCAGCACACCGGCGAACCAGGCGGACAGCTGATGGCCGGGCAGGCCGACCTGCTCCAGGCGGGTCGCGAGCGGGCTCATGTCGGTGAGGGTTTCGTTGACGTCGAACACAAGGACACCCGGAAGCCGGTCAGGGGACAAGCAGATCACCGCCTTGTGCAACAGGAACGACGCCGTCCTTGACGACCATATGGTTCGACACCACAATCACTCGAACATTGCAGACATTGTGGACATGTCGGGGATGCGAGCGGACCCCACGCCCTCGGAGTCCCCCAGCGGTTCCCGATCACACCTCCCGGTGCCCGCTCGTCCGTTTCGACCTGCCCGCGGCGGGTACTTCGTGCAGCCGGAACACAGCGCGTGCGAAGGGAAGGAGCGAGTCATGGGCGTGCGCACCTGGATCGACTCCTGGCCGGTCTACCGTCAGCTCAAGGGTACGGATCCCCTGGGCCGCGGGGCCGCCTCCAAGAGCGGGCACAGCGCACGGCTCACACCCCGCATCGCGAGCGCTGACCGTGTGGTGAAGTCGGTCTGCCCGTACTGTGCGGTGGGCTGCGGTCAGAACGTCTACGTCGAGGACGACCGGGTCACCCAGATCGAGGGCGACCCCGACTCCCCGATCTCGCGCGGCCGCCTGTGTCCCAAGGGCGCGGCAAGCCTTCAGCTGACCACGGGCGACGCCCGCGAGCACCACGTGCTCTACCGCCGTCCGCACGGCACCGCATGGGAGCGCCTGGACCTCGACACGGCCATGGGCATGATCGTCGACCGGGTGATCGCGGCGCGGCGATCCGGATGGCAGTGGGAGGTCGACGAGACCCGCACCCGGCGCACGCTCGGCATAGCGAGCCTGGGTGGAGCGACGCTCGACAACGAGGAGAACTACCTCCTCAAGAAGCTGTTCACCGCGCTCGGGGCGATCCAGATCGAGAACCAGGCGCGCGTTTGACACTCCGCCACCGTTCCCGGTCTGGGAACCTCGTTCGGACGCGGCGGCGCGACCAACTTCCAGCAGGACCTGCAGAACGCCGACTGCATCCTCATCCAGGGCTCGAACATGGCCGAGTGCCACCCGGTCGGCTTCCAGTGGGTGATGGAGGCCAAGGCCCGCGGCGCGAAGGTGATCCACGTCGACCCACGCTTCACACGCACCAGTGCCCTGGCCGACGTGCACGTGCCGCTGCGCGCGGGCACGGACATCGCATTCCTCGGCGGCATCATCAACTACCTCCTGCAGAACGAGAAGTTCTTCCGGGATTACGTGGTGGCCTACACCAACGCGCCCGTCGTCCTCCGCGAGGACTTCCGCGACGCCGAGGACCTGGACGGCGTCTTCTCCGGCTTCGATCCCGACAGCCGCAGCTACGACAACAGCAGCTGGCAGTACGAGGGCCTGGAGGTGCAGGCGGCGTCCGGAGAGCGCGACCAGGAGTACGACGAGCGCGTGGGAGGCGACAGCGCGGTGCAGGAAGCCGCACGGGGCGAGGCCCACGGCTCCGGTGGCGCCGCGATCGGCGAGGGAGAGCCCGAGCGGGACGAGACGCTCACCCACCCGCGTTGCGTCTTCCAGGTCCTCAAGCGGCACTACGCCCGCTACACGCCGGAGAAGGTCGAGCAGATCTGCGGAGTGCCGCAGGACCTCTTCCACCAGGTGTGCCGGCTGATCACCGACAACTCCGGCCGGGAACGGACGACGGCCTTCGCCTACTCGGTCGGCTGGACCCAGCACACCGTCGGCGTGCAGAACATCCGCGCCGCTTCCGTGCTCCAGGGGCTCCTCGGCAACATCGGCCGACCGGGCGGCGGCATCCTCGCGCTGCGCGGCCACGCCTCCATCCAGGGGTCGACGGACATCCCGACCCTGTTCAATCTGCTGCCCGGCTACATCCCCGCACCGCACGCCCACCAGGGCCAGCATCTGGACGAGTTCGTGCAGGCCGAGGCGGCCCGGAAGGGCTACTGGGGCAACATGCGCGCATACCTGGTCAGCCTGCTCAAGGCGTATTGGGGCGAAGCCGCCACCCCCGAAAACGACTTCTGCTTCGACTACCTGCCGCGCCTGACCGGCTCCCACTCCACCTACGAGACGGTCATGGCCCAGCTGGACGGCACCTGCAGGGGCTACTTCCTGCTGGGCGAGAACCCTGCGGTCGGCAGCAGCAACGCCAAGCTCCAGCGTCTGGGCATGGCCAACCTGGACTGGCTGGTCGTACGGGACTTCTCCCTCATCGAGTCGGCCACCTGGTGGAAGGACGGCCCGGAGATCGAGACCGGCGAGCTGCGCACCGAGGACATCCGCACCGAGGTGTTCTTCCTGCCCGCCGCCGCGCACACCGAGAAGGACGGCAGCTTCACCAACACCCAGCGCCTGCTCCAGTGGCATCACCAGGCCGTCGAACCGCCCGCAGAGGCCCGCAGCGACCTGTGGTTCGCCTTCCACCTCGGGCGGCTGATCCGGCGCAGGCTCGCCGGCTCCAGCGATCCGATGGACCGGCCGGTGCTCGACCTGACCTGGGACTATCCCGTAAAGGGCGAGCACGCCGAACCGGATGCCGAGGCCGTCCTCGCCGAGATCAACGGCCATGACGCCGACGGCAACCCGCTGAGCTCCTACGAGCAGCTCGAGGCGGACGGCTCCACCGCGTGCGGCTGCTGGATCTACTGCGGGGTCTACGCCGACGGCGTCAACCAGGCGGCCCGTCGCAAACCCGGCGCGGAGCAGAGCTGGGTCGCGAACGAGTGGGCCTGGGCCTGGCCGGCCAATCGACGCATCCTGTACAACCGCGCCTCCGCCGACCCTGACGGCAAACCGTGGAGCGAGCGCAAGGCGCTGGTGTGGTGGGACGCGGAGAAGGCGGAGTGGGTCGGCCACGACATCCCCGACTTCGCCGCCGACAAGTCCCCGCACCACCGGCCCCCGCCGGACGCGACCGCCGCCGAGGCCCTCTCGGGCACCGATCCGTTCATCATGCAGGCCGACGGCAAGGCATGGCTGTACGTGCCCGCCGGGCTCACCGACGGCCCGCTGCCGACGCACTACGAGCCGCAGGACTCGCCGTTCCCGAACCTGCTGTACCGGCAGCAGCGCAACCCCGTACGGCAGTTGCTGGGGCCGCATCCGGACAACCGCTACCAGCCCAGTGGCGGAGAGCCGGGAACGGAAGTGTTCCCGTACGTAGCCACCACGTACCGGCTCACCGAGCACCATACGGCGGGTGGCATGTCCCGCTGGCTGCCGTATCTGGCCGAGCTGCAACCGGAGTTCTTCTGCGAGGTCTCGCCCGAGCTGGCCGCGGAACGCGGGCTGGAGCACACCGGCTGGGCGACGGTCGTCACCGCGCGGGGCGTGATCGAGGCGCGGGTGCTGGTCACGGACCGCATGGCACCGCTGACCGTGCAGGGGCGCCGGCTGCACCAGGTGGGGCTGCCCTACCACTGGGGCCCGAACGGCTACACCACGGGCGACGCGGCCAACGAGCTGCTGCACTTGTCCCTCGGTCCCAACTCGCACATCCAGGAGGCCAAGGCGTTCGCCGTGGACATCCGGCCCGGACGGCGTCCCCGGGGGCCCGCGGCGGTGACGCTGGTGCGCGCCTACCGGGCGAGGGCGGGCATCGACGAGCACACCGGCACGGAGCCCTGAGCCGGAACGGGCGCCGATCATCTGAGCACGATCGAGTGCGGCCCGGGCCGCACCAGTTCCCCCACCACCGGTGCTCCGGGCACCTCTCCGGCGACCAGCAGGCCGCCGGAGGTCTGTGCGTCGGCGAGCAGCAGCCGGGTGTCGGTGTCCGTGTCCCCGAAGTCGGTGTGGGGCGCCACCCACTCCAGGTTGCGCCGGGTGCCGCCGCTGACGTACCCGTCCCGGACCGCCTCCCTGGCACCGTCGAGATAGGGCACGGCGGCGGTGTCGACCACGGCCGTCACGCCGGAGGCGCGGGCCAGCTTGTGGAGATGGCCGAGGAGGCCGAAGCCGGTGACGTCGGTGGCGCAGGTGGCGCCGGCCGCGAGGGCGGCTGCGGACGCGTCCCGGTTCAGAGCCGTCATCGTGGCGATCGCCTGCTCGAACCGCTCGCCGGTGGCCTTGTGCCGGTTGTTGAGCACACCGAGCCCGAGGGGTTTGGTCAGCGACAGGGGCAGGCCGGGCCGGCCGGCGTCGTTGCGCAGCAGTCTCGCCGGGTCGGCCAGTCCGGTGACGGCCATGCCGTACTTGGGTTCGGGGTCGTCGACGCTGTGCCCGCCGCCGACATGACAGCGCGCCTCCGTGGCCACGTCCAGTCCGCCGCGCAGCACCTCGCGGGCCAGATCGAACGGCAGCCGGTCGCGGGGCCAGGCCAGCAGGTTGACGGCGAGGACGGGTCGGCCGCCCATCGCGTAGACGTCGGACAGGGCGTTGGCGGCCGCGATGCGTCCCCAGTCGTACGGGTCGTCGACGACGGGCGTGAAGAAGTCGGCCGTGCATACGACGGCCGTGCCCGCGTGCGCAGGCAGGGTGACAACGGCCGCGTCGTCGCCGGTGGCGAGGCCGACCAGCAGGGGGGTGTCGCCCCCGGCGAGCGGTGCGCCCAGGCCGCTGACCACCTCCTCCAGTTCCCCGGGCGGGATCTTGCAGGCGCAGCCGCCCCCGTGGGCGAACTGCGTGAGCCGTACGGAAGCTTGGCGGGTCGGTGTCATATCGGTCTCCCGGGGAACTAGCCTGGCGGTCGATGGAGGCGTGTGGGTGCCTGGTGGCCCTCCCGGTCTTCAAAACCGAGGTGCCCGAGAATCTCGGGCAGGCGGGTTCGATTCCCGTCCGCCTCCGCCGACCGCACCTTCCCGGCAGCGCCGCCGCCGGTCGTCCACGCGCTCCGTGTACCCCTCGGCGTCCAGGTGCTCCAGCAGCGGCACGGCCACCCTGCGCGTGGTGTCCAGCGCCTGCCGCGCCTCGCTCGCGGTGAACGGCTGCGGCAGCCGCGCGAGGACGGCGGCAGCGCGCGCGTCCGCGCCCGGCAGCAGCACGATCCCGTCGGCCACCCGAAGCAGCGCACCCGCCGCCACAGCGGCGGCCACCGCCTTACGGGTGAGGCCGAGTTCGGCGAGGCGGCCGGCCTCCGGCGCGCGGAACGGTGCCCTCGCCAGATCCCGGCGTACCGCGTCGACGCCCGCCTGTACATCCTGCGGAAGGGGCGGCCGGAGGCCTTCGGAGCCGTACAGCCGCCCTTGCCGGCAGGTGAGCCGGGAGGTCCCCGCCGCGAGGGCGTCCACCAGCGAGCGGTCGGGCAGGCCCAGCAGATGACGGGCGGCCTCCAGGGAGAGCCCGGGGTCCAGGGCGTGCTCCATCGCGTGCCGGTCCACCTCGGTGACCAGGCGCTCGCCCAGCTCCGCCCAGTGGCCGGGGTCGGCGAGCCAGTCCCCCGCCACGGGCGCGGTCGTGGGTGGTACGCCCATCGCGAGCAGCTCCGAGCGCGTGACCAGTCCGCGGCGCCGCAGTTCCGCCGTAGCGTCCGGCCGGCCCGTCATGGTCGCCAGCTCGGCCGCTCTGGCCCGCGCCGCGCCGCGCCGGCGCAGCCGCGGCGGACGGACGTCCAGCACCGTCACACCACAGGGCACGCGCCGGCCTCCCGGTTCACGCAGGACCGCGCGGTCTCCGAGGCGCAGCGGCAGCTCGCGGCTCGGGGTCAGCCGTGCGGTGTCCTCGCCCAGCGGGCGGACGCTCACCGGGACGGCGGCGGTGCCGATGTGCAGGGTGACGGTCCGGGGCAGATCGGCGACGGGCTGCCCGACGACCCGGACGTCGACGAGGTCCGTGAACAGCCAGCGCTCCGGCGCCAGCAGCACGTCCCCGCGCCGCAGGTCACCAGCGGCGGCCCCGTGCACGTTGACCGCTACGCGCGCCACCCCGCTGACCTCGGACCGGTCCTCGTGCAGGGACTGCAGCCCGCGCACCCGCAGCGCGGCCGTTCCGTCGCCCGTCACCAGCCGGTCCCCGACGCGCAGGGTGCCGGATCCGAGTGTGCCGGTCACCACCGTGCCGTGGCCGCGCACCGTGAAGGCCCGGTCCAGCCACAGCCGTAGGTCCGCGTCGGCGGGCGGGTCCGGCAGCGCGGCTGCCAGCCGGGACAGCTCGGTGCGCAGTTCGTCGAGCCCCGCGCCGGTCACCGAACTGACCGCGACGGCCGGTACGGCGCCGAGCGAGGTGACGGCCATGCGCGCGACCGCATCGGTCAGGACGGGCCCTGGATCTGCCAGGTCGCTGCGGGTCACGGCGAGGACGGCGTGCCGCACGCCGAGCGCGTCGAGAATCGCCAGGTGTTCCTCGGACTGCTGCTGCCAACCCTGGTCGGCCGCGACCACGAAGAGCACCGCGGGGACGGGTCCGACGCCGGCGAGCATGGTCGGTACGAACCTCTCGTGGCCCGGCACGTCGACGAAGGCGAGGTACTCGTCGGCCGGGCCGAGCCGGGTCCATACGAAGCCGAGGTCGAGGGTCAGTCCGCGGCGTCGCTCCTCCTCGAAGCGGTCGGGTTCCATGCCGGTGAGCGCCCTGACCAGGGCGGATTTGCCGTGGTCGACGTGTCCGGCGGTGGCCAGCACCCGCATGACGCCTGCCTCCTAGGTTCCCGCGGCCGCCCGCACCGCCCCGGCCAGCCGTTCGTCGTCCTCCGCGGGCACCGCCCGCAGATCGAGCAGACAGCGACCTGCCTCCAGCCGCCCGACGACCGGGACGCGTCCGGTGCGCAGCGCGGCGGCGAACCGCTCCGGCAGGGACAGCGCGGCGCTGGGCAGGGTGACTCCGGGCGCGCCGCCCCCGCCGACCGTCGCGTCGCTCTCGACGGCCCGTACGTCGATGCCATACGGGCGCAGTGCGGAGGCGAGCCGTTCGGCGCGGGCACGGAGCGTGGCGGGGTCGGCGGTCAGCGCGTCGTCGGTCGGGTTAGGCGGCCCGGTGAGGGTGGCCTCCAGGGCGGCCAGTGTCAGCTTGTCCACGCGCACGGCTCTTGCCAGTGGGTGCCGGGACAGGGTGTGCACGAGGTCCTCCTCGCCGAGCAGGAGTCCGCACTGCGGTCCGCCGAGCAGCTTGTCGCCGCTCGCGGTGACGAGGGAGGCACCGGCCCGCAGCTGCGTCTCGGCGTCCGGTTCCTCGGGCAGCAGCGGATGCGGTGCGAGCAGCCCGGAGCCGATGTCGACGACCACCGGGACGCCGAGTCCGGCGAGTTCGCCGATGTCGGCGGCGCGGGTGAAACCGGTGATGCGGAAGTTGGAGGGGTGCACCTTCAGCACGAAGCCCGTGTCCTGACCGATCGCGGCGGCGTAGTCGTCCGCGGTCGTGCGATTGGTGGTGCCGACCTCACGCAGCCGGGCCCCGGTGGAAACCATCAGGTCCGGCAGCCGGAAGCCGTCCCCGATCTCCACCATCTCGCCGCGGCTCACGACGATCTCCCGGCCCGCGGCGAGCGCCGTGGCGGCCAGGACCAGCGCGGCGGCTCCGTTGTTGACGACGTGTACGGCTCCCGCGGACGGCACCCGCTCGTGCAGCGCACGCAGTGCCGTACGCCCGCGGCGAGCCCGTACGCCGGTACGCAGGTCCAGCTCCACGTCGGTGGGCCCGGCAGCCTCGGCCACCGCCCGCCGCGCCGCGGCCGACAGCGGCGCGCGGCCGAGATTGGTGTGCAGCAGCACCCCGGTCGCGTTGATCACCGCGCGCAGTCCGCCGGCCGTGTCCGGGAGCAGAGCGGCCGCCTCGTCGGCCACGCTTGCCGGCGCGACGCTGCCGGTCCGTGCTCGTTCCTGCGCCTCCCGGACCGCCGCCTTGACGACGGACGCCCCGAGCCGACGGGCCGCCTCCACCAGTCGTGGATCACGCAGCAGGGCGTCCGTCCGCGGAATCAGCCGCCGAACGTCGTCATCCGGCCCCGGGAACGCCCCGGGAAGGCCGGAGGCCGCTTGCCCCGGCCTGCCGTCGCCCGTCGTCTCCGATGCGCCCCGTGGCCCCATACGACCCCTGCCTCTCCCGCCCGCCTCCCACAGTCCGTATCCGTGGACGCCCATCGTCTCCGACTGCCCCGGACCGGCCGTCCAACACGCCCGAGCGACGCGTGTGACTCTGGAAGATGTGCCTGTTCATCGCCGTCGGGGTGATTTGCCGCCCGATCAGGGAACCCGGAGATACGAGGTCGGCGAGTCATCCCAAGGAGCCCCACATGGATCACGCGGCCAGCCACGCATTCGATCCCGCCCCGCGTGCTGATCTGGTGCTGGCGAAGGACTGCAAGGAGTGCTGGGGCTGGGGAACGGTAGTAACTGCGAACGGCCGTCACGAGCTCTGCCCGGAGTGCCAGACAGCTGGGGAGCACACCAGTACGGTCGTCACCGCGGCACACGGCCACAAGGCATGACTCTGCTGTGGCGAGGCAGAACTGGGGCCGCGGTTGATCAGGCGCTCAGGCGACCGCGCAGTAATCCGCTCATAACCAGCGCGGCAGCTGAGTGCCGGGGGCGGCGCGGCGTTTTGCGCCCATGGCCGGGGGAACCCGATCGGCACCACATCGTGAGCCCGCACCGTCGAGGGCGGGGCTCCTCGGCCCGAGCGGCTGAGTGTTTCTGACACAGAAGGAAGTTGACGTGCCGTGACCGCGTGCACTGCCGATAAGGACATCCGACAACTGCCCGAGACGGGCTGGGCGAAAGCTCGTCACATGCGCGGCAAGGGCTTGCGCACTTGCGTATCCCCCGTCGAGGACACCAGTTCCCCGCCCTCCCCACACACCAGCACCGAGTGGAACATCGTCAGGGGCGACGACTGAAGGTCCGTCAGGAGCCTCCAGGTTCACTATGCCGTCGACACCCTGGCCAAAGCGGGTGGTCTTCAGCATCCGGCCCTCCGGCGGGACCCGCAGTGAGGCCCCCTTCCCACAGCGTGACCGCCGACTTCCGCTCCGTGGCCAGACGCAAGTCAGGAGTGCCTGGGCCCTGGGCGCGAGCCGAGTCGTGCGCGTTCCGCGTCATGCCACGACCTTGGCGCAGCGCACGCAGTGTTTGCACGTGATTGCATGGGAAAGTCGGCCCCAATGGGACTCATGACACGGACAAACGAAGCAACAAGGTCACCGAACGGCGAACTGCCGATGGTGATGGACGCGCTGGAAGGCCAGGAGTGGCTGGACGACCCCGCGGCACGCATACGCAAGGCCGTGCGCGCGCTGCCCCTGGGCAAGGGCCGGGACGTGTTGCGCGGCCTGTGGCTGGGGCATCCACTCCACCCCGTCCTGGTGCAAATGCCGATCGGCGCATGGAGCTCGGCCGCGTTCCTGGACCTGTTCCCCGGCGAGAGCCGTGCCGCCCGCCGTCTGGTGGCCGTCGGCCTGGCCTCGGCGGGACCGGCGGCGCTGGCCGGCTGGGTGGACTGGGCGGAGCAGCGCCCGCGTCAGGCCCGTGTCGGTCTGGTCCACGCGGCGGCGAACATCACGGCCGTGGCCGTGTACGCAGGTTCACTGCTGGCACGGGCGAACGGACGCCCCATGCTGGGCCGAGCGCTCGGCTTCGGGGGCCTGTCGGTCGCCACGGTCGGCGGTGTGCTCGGCGGCCATCTCGCCTACCGGCAGGCCGCCGGTGTCAACCACGCCGAAGCCGTCTCCGTGCTGGTCGAACCGGGCTGGCACCGGATCGGGACGGTGGACGACTTCCCGGTCGGCGAGCCCGTACGGCGCACGGTCGACGAGGTGCCGCTGGTCGTCGTACGTGACGAGGACGGCCGATTGAACGCGTTGGCCGACCGGTGCAACCACATGGACGGACCGCTTCACGAGGGCAAGGTCATCGAGGGCTGTATCGAATGCCCATGGCACGGAAGCCGGTTCCGTCTGGAGGACGGTGCCAACGTCCAGGGCCCGGCAACAGCGCCGCAGCCGCAGTTCACCTGCCGGGGCACCTCGGACGGCTCCGTCGAGGTCCGTCTCGCACAGTCCTGAAAGACTCGCACAGTCCTGAACGAAGAGAGCCCGCCATGAACCGGGAAACCCTAGGGATCTACCTGAACGACCATCTGGCCGGTGCCACCACCGGACAGCTCATGTCGCGTCACCTTGCGGAGCACCATCGCTTCTCGCCGTACGGCGACCAACTGCAGCACGTGGCGGACGAGATCGCGGAGGACCGGCAGACACTACTCGCCTTCCTGGAGGCACTCGGCATCCCGGCGCGGCGGCACAAGGTGTACGCCGGATGGCTGGCCGAGAAGGCGCGCCTGCTCAAGTTCAACGGGCGTGTGATGCGGCGGTCCGGGCTGAGCACGGTCATCGAACTCGAGACGCTCCGGCTGGGGATCGAAGGCAAGATCCTGCTGTGGCAGACCCTTCTGGAGCTCGCGCCGACAAAGGAACTGGACGATGCGCAGCTGAGAGCCCTGCTCGAGCGGGCCCGGCGCCAGAGCGAAACGGTCGGGTCCGTACGGCGCCGTGCAGCGGTCGGCGCGTTCCATCGGCCGCAGCGCAGGACTTCCGCACGGCTACTGTCGGCCACGCGTGAGAGCACTGAGTCCTGATCTGGTCACCGAGCTCGGCCCCTCCGACGGGAGCCCACCCCGTTTGTTCACCTAAGTGACGCCACAAGTGCACCCATGAGGCACCCACGGCCGAGGAAAAGGCTGCATTGTCTGGTTTCGGACACCCGTAACCGAGCACAGAAAGTCAGCCAACATGGGCGAATTCCTTGTAGCCGTGGCAGCGAAGGTCGCCATGGCACTCGCCGAGGCGATCATCATGCGTCTCGTGTGGGAGCTGTGGGCCGCCTGCTCGCGCTCGCTGCGCACGGCCTTCGTACCGGCCGCGTAACCGCCCGGCGCCCGGCAGCGCTCCCGCCACCGCGCGCCATCGGGGTACGAGCTAGGGCTGGACGCCCATGCTCTGCTTCTCCTTCCGCGCACTGCGCAGCAGCCAGGTGGCTCCGCCGACGGCCAGGGCCACCGGCCATTCCAGAGCCCCTGCCACGGTCAGTGCTCCGAGACCTCCGTAGTACACGAGATCCCTGACGGGCGGCGCACTGGGCAGTCGTGCCGTAGCCGCGTGGGCCGTGCTCGCCATCTCCTCTCTGGTGAAGTACGGAACCGGCACGGGGGGATGCAGTGTGCGCATGTGCAGATGCAGACCGGCACCGTCATGCGCCTGAGGTTGCTGTTGCGTGGTCTCCGCTGCTGTCTTGGCCATCCCCTCCTCCTTCCTCGGAGTCGGTGTGATGTGTCTCTTCAATTGTCGCGCGCCTCCAGTGGCGGGTGCGCGTTCAAGGCGTTGCGATGGAAAAGGGAGCGTACTGAGCCACCCGTGCACGCGGGGAGGGTGCCGGGCCGCAGGGAGCTGGTGATGCGCCGTGGCACTTCCGGGACGCGGACTACTGAGGACTGTGGTGTCGTCCGCGGCCGGTGTGCTGCGGACGGAGGCCCGGGTACGCGTACGGTTCTTCGGAAACCGCGCGCACGTGGCCGTACGAGGTCTGCGCCCCGGCGACCTGCCCGAGGCCGCCGCGACGAAGCTGGCCAAGGAGGTCGAGCGGCGCCTCGCCGCCGTGCCCTCGGTGGACTGGGCCGTGGTGAACACCGTGCTCGGTCACGCCGTGGTCGGCACCGACGGCTCGTCCGAGATCGAAGCGATCACGGACGCCCTGATCGAGGCGGTCGAGGCGGTGGAGGAGGCCCACGGTGTCTCGCACCCCCTGCCCGAGCACCCCACGTCGGGTGGAGCGGTCCACAGGTCCACCTCGGCCACGGCCCTGCACGTGGCGGCCGCGCCCTTGGCAGCGATAGCCGGTCTGATGGGGCGGACCCCCATCCCCCCGGGCATCGCCGCGCTCGCTCCGATCGTCGACTCCCACCCCCGCCTCAGGCATCTCGTGGAGGACGCGGTCGGCACCGAGAACGCCGGAATGCTCCTGGCTTCGGTCACGGCATTGGGGCAGGCCGGCTCCGGCGGTCTCGCCGGGGTGGTCGTGGACACCGTCCGGCACGTCCTGCGCACGATCGAGGCCGACGCGGAGGCCAAGGCCTGGGCCGCGGCCGAGCCGCGCCTCGCGGGCAGCGCCGAAGCGGGGGCCCATGGCACACCGCCCGTGCCGCTTGCCCGGGAGACTCCGCTGAAGCCCGGTCCGGTCGAACGCTACGCCGACCGGGCACCCGCCGTGGGTGCGGCGTCCTTCGCCGGATCGCTGCTGTTCACCCGGGATCCCGGGCGGGCCGTCGGCGCGGCGCTGGCGGCGATCCCGAAGGCACCCGTCCTTGCGCGCGAAGGTTTCGCCTGCGTTTTCGGCCGGGGCCTGGCCCGCCGGGGCATGGTGGTGGCCGATCCCGAGGCGCTGCGCAGGCTGGACCGGATCGGGATCCTGCTGCTCGATACGGACGCGCTGGCCACGGGGTCCCATCGGCCGGCCGATCTGGTGGCCCTCGACGAGGACGCGTCCGCGGGCGAGCTCGCCGCCACGGCGCACCGGCTCTTCGACGGCTCCGCCCCTGAACGCGTGCAGCGGGACGGCGAGTGGAGTCTGGGGCCGGTCGAGCGTCTGACGTTGCAGGGGCGAACGGGGAAGCAGGCACGAGAGCGCCTGCAACGGAACGGTGCGCCGATCGTGCTGGGCCTGGCGCGCGGAGAAAGCCTGCTCGCCGTGGTCAGCGTGCTGCCCGAGATGCACGACGCCGCGAGCACCATCGTCCCCGCCGCGCATGCGGCCGGGCTCAAGGTCGTCACCGCTGGTGCACACACCGCACAGGCGTCCGTGCGCGAGGCCGACGCCGTCAGCGAGGCAGGCGATCGGCTGCTCGATTCCGTGCGGGCCCTGCAGCGCGACGGCGAGGGCGTGCTGGTGCTGTCGCACGACCGGCGCGCGCTCCTGGCCGCCGATGTCGGCATGGGCGTGGCCGACCCGCAGGAAAGGCCGCCCTGGGGCGCGGACCTGTACCTGGACGGCGATCCCGGGGCGGCCGTGGTGATCGTGGAAGCCTGCCGCACCGCTCGGGAGACCGCGCGCCGGGGCGTGCGGCTCGCCGAGGCCGCAGCCGTGGTCGGCGAGACGGCGGTGCTGGCGGGGCGGGCGCGGCGGCCGACCGCTCGGGGTACGACGGTGTTCAATGCGGCGGCCGGACTTGGCACCGTCGCCGGTGTCTGGGCGGCGGTACGACTGCTGCGGCGCCCCCCGCCGCAGCCCTCGTCGCGGCACCCCTGGCATGCCATGGATCCCTCCACCGTGCTCGCCCGAACCGGCGCCGGCGAAGGCGGGCTGGCAGACGAGGAGGCGCGGGCACGGGCCACGACCAGCGGCGAGCAGGTGCCGACGGCGTCGCTCGGCCGGGCGTACCTGTCCGAGATGGCGAACCCCCTCACGCCCGTCCTCGGCGCCGGGGCGGCCATGTCGGCGTCGGTGGGCGCTGTCCTCGACGCCGTCGTCATCGTGGCGGTCACCGCTGTGTCCGGGTTCCTCGGCGGGTTCCAGCGGTACCGGACCGACCGTGCGGTCGCCGAGCTGCGGCGGGAGTCGGCCGTCACGGCCCGTGTGGTGCGGGACGGGGAGGAAACCGTCGCCGCCGCCGAGGAGCTGGCCGTGGGCGATGTGGTGAACCTGAACCCGGGTGACGTGGTGCCCGCGGACGGCCGCCTGCTGGAGGCGCACCATCTGGAAGTCGACGAATCCGCGCTGACCGGCGAGTCGCTGCCGGTGGCCAAGGGCGTGGAGCCCGTGCTGGCCTCGGACCTCGGGGATCGTACGTCCATGGTCTACGAAGGCACCACGGTGGCGGCCGGTCGCGGCCGTGCCGTCGTCGTCGCCACCGGCACGGCCACCGAGGCGGGCCACGCCGCGGTCGGCGGGCGAGGGGCGCCGCCCTCCGCCGGAGTCGAGCGCCGACTGGCCCGGATCACCCACACCACACTGCCGGTGGCCCTTGGTTCTGCGGCCGCCGTGGTAGCGGCCGGCATGCTGCGTGGGCGCCACATCCGGGACACGGTGGGGGCGGGCGTGGGACTGGCCGTGGCAAGCGTCCCCGAAGGACTGCCGTTCCTGGTCTCGGCCGCCCAACTCGCCTCCGCCAGAAGGCTTTCCGTACGCGGAGCCCTGCTCAGACACCCCCGCACCATCGAGGCGGCCGGCCGCACCGACGTCCTGTGCTTCGACAAGACGGGAACCCTCACCCAGGGACGGATCTCCCTCGTCGCGGTCGCCGCCGACGGCCACAGCCGTCCTCTCGAAACGCTCGGGGAAGAGCAGCGTGCCGTCCTCGCCGCGGCGCTGCGGGCGACACCACGCCCGCACAACGGTGGAGAACTGGAACACGCCACCGACGGCGCGGTCGCCGAGGGCGCTCAGGAGGCGAGCGTGAGCCGGACGACGGCCGCAGCAGGCTGGCGGCGCACCTCCAGCCTGCCGTTCGAACCCAGTCGTGGTTTCCATGCCACGCGAGGCCGCTGCGGCGAGCGTCGGATCCTGTCGGTGAAGGGGGCTCCCGAGGAGGTCGTGGAGCGCTGTGCCACCCGTGGTGGCCAACGCCTGGACCACAAGGGCAAGAAGGCCATCCTCAGGGCGGGCGAGCGGCTCGCGGCCAAGGGCCACCGGATCCTCGCGGTCGCCGAACTCCGGGACGCGCCTGGCGGCAAGCTCACCGACAGGACGGTGGACGGCCTCGATTTCCTCGGCTTCCTCGCGTTCGCCGACCGGGTGCGCGGCGCCGCCGGCGACGCGGTGCGCCGGCTCGCGGAAGCGGGGGTGCACATCGTGATGATCACCGGGGACCATCCGAGCACCGCCGAGTCGATGGCACGCGAGCTGGGCGTCGTGAACGGCAGACGGGTGGTGACCGGAGCCGAACTCGACGACATGGACGACCGCGCCCTCGACAAGCTGCTGCCCGACGTCGGTGTCGTCGCCCGCGGCACCCCCGTGCACAAGGTACGCGTGGTTCAGGCGTTCCAGCGCCTTGGCCGCACTGTCGCGATGACCGGCGACGGCGCCAACGACGCGCCCGCCATCCGGCTCGCGGACATCGGGATCGCGTTCGGTGCGCGTGCCACGCCGGCCGCGCGCGCGGCGGCGGACCTCGTCGTCACGGACGACCGGCTGGAGTCGGTGCTCGACGCACTCGTGGAGGGCCGCGCGATGTGGGCCTCCGTCCGGAAGGCGCTGGCCATCCTGGTCGGCGGCAATCTCGGCGAGATCGCCTTCACCCTGCTCGGTGCGGCCGCCACCGGGACCTCCCCCTTGACGGCCCGCCAGCTCCTCCTCGTCAACCTCTTCACCGACCTCGCCCCGGCCATGGCCGTCGCCCTGCGCCCGCCGCAGCCCGAGGCCACAGAACGCATGCTCCACGAGGGACCCGAAGTCTCGCTCGGCACTGCATTGACCGACGAAATGGTGAGCCGCGCCGTGGCGACCGCACTGGGTGCCACAGCCGGCTGGCTCGCCGCCCGTTTCACCGGCCGCCCCGCCCGTGCCCGCACCGTCGCCCTGGTTGCGCTCGTCGGTGCGCAGCTCGGTCAGACCCTCCTGGTCGGGGGCCGTAGCCCAGCGATCGTCATGGCCTCCGTCGGCTCTCTGGCCGCGTTGGCGGCCGTCGTCCAGACCCCGGTCCTCAGCCAGTTCTTCGGCTGCACGCCCCTGGGCCCCATCGCCTGGACCATCGCCCTGTCCGCCGCGGTCGGGGCAACGGCGAGTTCACTGTTCCTCCCAGCGCTCATTGCGCGCGTCCACGCGGCAATCCCCGCGCCGCGACCGGCCGCGTCCCATGCGTAGCGACGCCCGACGGTCGTCATCATGGACGCCGATACGTCAACAGAGCACCGGCGGGCGGTTCCAGTACCGGTGCGCCGCGATCGCGTCTATGAACGCACGTATGAATTCCGGGCTCGCCGAGCCCGGTGAGGCGTCTGTGACCACGCCCTGGTCCGCCACCAACTGGTGGGCCTCGGTCGACAGGCGTACCTCCTGCGGTTTCAGAGCCGTCAGTACGCCCACCGCGGAGCCCAGCGCCGCCACGGGCTTGCAGTGCCGATACGCGTCCCGTACGAAGCGCATCGCGTCCGGGTCGTCGATGAGTGGCGGGAGACCGGTGAGGCCGCCGGGCAGCAGAACCGCGTCGTACAGCACCGAGGCAACGGTGGGCAGTGCGCGATCGACGCGGAATGCGTCACCGTCAGTCGTCCGCACGCTGCCGTCCGTCGCCGCCAGTACCTCTGCCATCGCCCCGTGGGCGGTCAGTTCCTCCCGCACCGATGTCGCCTGCCGGCCATCCACCCCGTCGGTCACGAGCACAGCAATCCGCCGGGTGCGGATCGACCCGTCGCCGCGCATCGACTCCATGCTGAGGGCGGGCGAGGACAGCTTCGTCGCAGCCCCCGCCTCGGCGGACGGCTCGGCCACTCCGATGCCGCGAGCCACCTGAGTCGCCAGGTCGCGGTCCACCCGGGCTAGTTGCTCAACCGTACGGCCCCGGATCGCCCGCGATGTGACCTTGCCGAGCTCGAAGCGGAACGCCTGCAGGATGTGCTGCTTCTCCCAGTCGGCCATGCTGTTGAAGAACAGCGCGGGCTGGCTGTAATGGTCCTGGAAACTCGGGCTGCGGCGGCGGATCTTGGCGCCGTCGACACGCTCCGCGTAATGCGTGAACGCCGTCCCGTCAACGCCCGCGTGGGCTGGGCAGCCACCGCCGAGGGAGTTGGGGAAGTAGTTCGTGCCACGATGGACCGTGCTCTGGTGATACCCGTCACGTTGATTGTTCCGTACGGGTGCGAGCGGCCGGTTCACCGGTAGCTGGCTGAAGTTGGGGCCACCGAGCCGGATCAACTGGGTGTCCAGATAGGAGAAGTTGCGGGCCTGGAGCAGCGGGTCGTTGGTGAAGTCGATGCCGGGCACCACGTTTGCCGTGTGGAAGGCGACCTGCTCGGTCTCCGCGAAGAAGTTCTCCGGGTTGCGGTCGAGGACCATCCGGCCGATCGGGCGAACCGGCACCTGTTCCTCCGGAATGATCTTCGTGGCGTCGAGCAGGTCGAAGGCGTAGGCGAACTCTTCCTCCTCCGGCACGAGTTGGACGCCCAGCTCCCACTCCGGGTATTCGCCCGCCTCGATCGCGTCCCACAGGTCACGCCGGTTGAAGTCCGGGTCGCGGCCCTGGCACTCCTGCGCCTCGTCCCACACCAGCGAGTTCACTCCGAGCCGTGGCTTCCAATGGAACTTCACGAACGTGCCACGTCCGTCGGCGGTCACGAACCGGAAAGTGTGCACCCCGAATCCCTGCATCATGCGATAGCTGCGGGGAATCGCCCGGTCCGACATCAGCCACATGATCGCGTGCAGGGTCTCCGGCTGCAACGACACGAAGTCCCACAGGGTGTCGTGCGCGGAGGCGCCCGTCGGGATGTCGTTGTGCGGCTCCGGCTTGACCGCGTGCACGAAGTCCGGGAATTTGATGCCGTCCTGGATGAAGAAGACCGGGAAGTTGTTCCCGACGAGGTCGTAATTCCCCTCCGACGTGTAGAACTTGGTGGCGAAGCCGCGTACGTCCCGCACCGTGTCAGCGGAGCCGCGGGGCCCCTGCACTGTGGAAAACCGCACGAACACCGGCGTACGGACCGACGGGTCCTGGAGGAAGGCGGCGCGGGTGAACTCCGCGCAGGATTCATATGGTTCGAAGTAGCCGTACGCGCCCGCGCCCCGCGCGTGCACCACCCGCTCCGGAATGCGCTCGTGGTCGAAGCGCGTCAGCTTCTCCCGGAAATGGAAATCCTCCATCAGCGTCGGACCGCGCTCGCCCGCGGCCAGTGAGTCGTCGGTGTGATCGACGCCCACGCCCTGGTCCGTGGTGAGCGGTCCGGAGGCGGGGTCCTCGGCCCGGAAGGCCTCGAGTTGTTCGTCCTTGCCATCGGACGGCGCTGTCATCGGTCCGCCTCCTCGCTGAACACTTCCAGGTACGCATGGCAGAACGCCTTCAGATCGTCCGGCTTGCGGCTGGTGACCAGCTTGTTGGACCCGTGGTCGCAGATCTTCACCTGCTCGTCGACCCAGGTGCCGCCCGCGTTGCGCACGTCGGTCTGCAGACTCGGCCACGAAGTCAGCTCACGTCCGCGCACGACGTCCGCCTCGACGAGCGTCCACGGTGCGTGGCAGATCGCAGCGACCGGCCGCCCCTGCTCGAAGAATTCCTTCACGAAGGCCACGGCCTTGCCGTTCGTCCGCAGGAAGTCGGGATTGGCGACCCCACCCGGCAGGACCAGGCCGCCGAAGGAATCCGCGGACACCTCGCCGACGACCTCGTCCACCGTGAACGAGTCCCCCTTGTCGAGATGATTGAAGGCCTGGACCTCACCGGATTCGGTCGAGACCAGCACCGGCTCGTGTCCCGCGTCCACGGCTGCTTGCCATGGATCGGTGAGCTCAACCTGCTCGACACCTTCGGGTGCCGTCAGAAACGCGATACGCATGATTGTTCAACGTCCTTTCCTGGCATCGGAGGGCACTCCCTCCACGCCTTCGGAGCCGGCCCACCGCGTACCCAGGGGAGGGGAGCCGACACGGGACGCGGCCGACCGGGGAGGGGCCGGGGTTCGGTTTCGTGCCGTCGGGCAACTCGCCTTCGACTCCAGGTGGAGCCGAGAGGAAAGGGGACAGTCCTCCTCCTCGCCCGGTGCTCGGTCGGAGACCTTGGGGTACACGACGTGCACTGCGGCATCTTCCGACGATGCGGCACCCCGGCGACCCCGGTCTCCTGCGCGATGGTGTCGTCCGACGTCCCAGCCCCTCGGGGCCCTTCGCCCGTTCCGGTCAGCCGCCCGGCACGCCCGTCACCGGCTTCCCCATCCATGGGCTCGCCCTGCTCGTCAGACATGGGGATGCTTCTCACCGAACTTCTCGCCCCCGGGTTTCCGTCGTCCGTACCCGTGAAACTCGTTGGTCCGTCACTGGACCAGCAGCACGACGAGAAGCAGCACGGCGTCTCGACCGCATGGCATACGGCACGTCGCTGCTCTTGTGAGGCGTTATGAGCACCACCGGCAGGAAGAACTCCCGCGAGCGCATGGAGAGGGCGGTTGTGCGGGCGCTACTCGACCGACAGGAGTCGACGTATCTCGCGCAGGCGGGCGTCAGGCTTCGGAACACGCCAGGTCCGCTGTATCAGACGCTGGTCCTTGCCGTGCTGCTCAGCGCCAGGATCAAGGCGGACATCGCGGTGGCCGCCGCGCGAGCGCTCTTCGAGGCGGGAATGCGCAGTGCGCGTTCGATGGTGAAGGCATCGTGGCAGGAACGCGTGGACGCGCTCGGCGAGGGCGGGTATCGCCGGTATGACGAGAGGACGGCCACCATCCTGGGCAAGGGCGCGGAATTCCTCCTGGAGCGATACGGCGGCGATCTTCGACGGCTACGTGAGGAAGCCGACCCGAAGGCGGCTCTCCGGGAGATTCACGGGATCGGGCCCACGGGCGCCGACATCTTCCTGCGCGCCGTTCAGAGCGTCTGGCCGGAGTGCGCGCCCTACATCGACCGCAAGGCGCTGGACGGCGCCAAGCGGCTCGGTCTGCCCGCCTCGCCCGAGCGCCTCGCGGGTTTGGTGAGCAAGCGCGCGTTGCCCCGGTTCACCGACGGACTGGTCCACGCCGCACTGGACAAGCCGCTTGCCGACGACGTCCTCGCCAAGGCGAAGGCCGCGTAACGGGCGCCGGTCCGCAGTCCTCAGGCAGGAAGGGTGAGGTCATGAACGCCAATCGAGCACATGACGGAGAAAGTCCGAACACCAATCGTCGTGGTCTTCAGTCGCCCGAAGGAGCATCGGAAATACCGAGCCGGCCGGCCGCCGGCAGCGACGGCGCATCGGCGCAGTCAGCACTCCCGGTCGAAGGCCTGGCCGTCCCGGAGGACACCCGCATGGCTCCTGGTGCGACACCTCCCGCCGAGTCCGGGGTGTCCGGCCTCGGCGCGCCGGAGCGCGAGGCGCTACGCAGAGGATGGGCGATCACACCCCTCACGCTGATCTGGACAGTCGTCCTGCTCATCGCCGTCGGCCTGGTGGCGATGGCGGTCGTGCTGGCGCTCACCTGAGGCCTTCGAGGCACTCAGAGCAGGCGATGGAGACCGTCCCGTCGGCGGAAGGAGTGGCTCGGGATGCCCAGTACATCCCCTTGTCGCGCTGACTCTGGCTTCGGCATCGATTTCAGACCCTCCCCCTGAACACGTCGTTCCCGGGGACGGTGGCGCCGCCGCCGGCCCTCACCGCTTCCACCGCCGCCTGATGCAGTTGCCGACTGTCCTGCGAGGAAGAGCAGGGCACCGGACTTCCGGCAAGGGTGAACCACGTGGTGGTGCCGCTGTACTGGATCGCCACGTGGGCCTGCCTGCCGTCCCAGGTGGTGTGCAGGGTCAGGTCCCCGGTCACGATTCCGGCCTCGTCGGTACGAACACCTCCCCGCCCGGCGAACACCCCTGTCGTCGTCCATGAAGCTCGGGCCATGGCCATCAGCCTTCTTTCCTCAATGCAGGTCCCTCCTATGGTCGCTCGCACCGCTCGCCCCTGCCCGGGCCGACAGTCCCGCCGCCGGGGACCGACCGGCCCTGGTCCATCTCGGTCGCCTTGGCGGCCGAGGGCCCGGCGTACGTCGGTGCACGGCTGCTTCTCCCGCGGGCGCACAGGGCCGGACGGGGCATGAGTCCGTACCTTCCGGCCCTCCCCGTGCCAGCCGCCCCCGGACGACGCTGGATGTGACGGGAGGGCGATGCCATGTCGCTGAAGCTCGAACCGGTTCTCCTGATCGTCACCAGCGCGGCGCTCGCGGCCGGAGGCGCTCTGTGGCTCGTCGGTGCCCCCGACCTGGCCGAACTGTGCTGGGCGCTGGGCACGCTCGCGGCCATCGGGCCCGCCGTCGGCTGGGTGCTTGCCGCTTTGCGCCACGGGCACGCCGGAGTGGACCTCATTGCGATCCTGGCGCTGGGCGGCACCCTGGCCGTGCACGAGTACCTCGCCGGAGCGCTGATCGCGCTGATGCTCGCCACCGGGCGCACCCTCGAAGCGGCGGCCCGGCGCCGGGCCTCCCATGAGCTGCGTGCGCTCCTGGAGCACGCGCCCCGTACCGCCCGGCGGCGCACCGGCACCGAGGTACGCACGGTGCCGCTCACCGAGATCGCCGTCGGCGACCTGCTCGTCGTCGGCCCCGGTGAAGTGGTCCCCGTCGACGGACACGTGATCGAGGGGCCGGCCGTACTCGATGAGTCGGTCCTCACCGGCGAGTCGGCACCGGTCGAGTACGCGCGCGGCCGGTCCGTCCGCAGTGGCGTCGTCAACGCCGGAGGCGCGTTCGAGCTGCGGGCATCGGCAACCGAGCAGGACAGCACCTACGCCGAGATCGTACGACTCGCCCAGCAGGCGGGCGCCGAGTCGGCGCCGGTAGTCCGGCTGGCCGACCGATACGCGGCATGGTTCCTGCCGCTCACCATTGCGGTGGCCGGGCTCACCTGGCTGATCAGCGGCTCTGCGGTACGGGCGGTGGCGGTGCTGGTCGTCGCCACGCCCTGCCCTCTGCTGCTCGCGGCACCCGTGGCGGTCGTCTCCGGCCTGTCCCGGGCATCCCGGCTCGGCCTGGTGGTCCGCGACGGTGGCGCGCTGGAGAACCTCGGCCGGGTGCGGACCCTCCTCCTGGACAAAACCGGAACGCTCACCCGGGGACGCCCGCACGTGCTCGACGTGACCGGCGCACCCGGCTGGAAGCCGGCGGAGGTGCTGCGTCTGGCCGGGAGTCCAACGATCGGGCCAACCCCGACTGGAGGCTCCGCGCCATCGGGACTTTCATGAAAGCAGCGGAAGAACCCCACGCTGGAGACGACGATGTCCGGACCGAGTGATCGCCGACCGATCGTGGTGGGTGTCGACCCCGAGCCCGCCAAGCGGATGGTGCTGGCCTGGGCGGCCGACGAGGCCGCTCGGCGCCATGTACCCCTGCGCCTGGTGCACGCCGAGGGCGTGCCGACCAGGGGCTACCGGAGACGGGAGCCCCCGCCGTCCTGGGAGGGATGGAACGCCTCGCTGCACGAGGCGGGCGAACGGGCACTCAAGGCCGCAGTGACCTTCGTGGAGGCCCGGCAACCGCGGCTCGAGGTGGACTGGCTGCTCGCCGAGGGCGACCCCGCCTGGATCCTGCAGGAGCAGAGCCGCGAAGCCACGGCGGTCGTGCTCGGGTCGCGGCATCTGAGCCGCGCGAAGGAGGTGTTCGGCGGGGCCTCGGTCGCCCTGCCGGTCATGGCCCACGCCCACTGCCCCGTGGTCGTCGTACCCGAGCCGGAGCACATCACCCAGCAGCCCGCGTACTTCGTGGTGGGCGTCGACGGCAGCGCGCGCTCCACCGCCGCTGTCGACCTCGCCTTCGAGGAGGCGGCTCTGCACGGCGCCACGCTGCGGGCGCTGTATGTGTGGCAGCCAGGCCCGCTCCGCATCTTCGACGAACAAACGGAGCAGCAGGAGCACCGGCGGGTGCTCTCCGAGATCGTGGCAGGGCGCGGAGAGCAGTATCCGGAAGTGGAGCTGCACCACGAGCTCGTCATCGGTCATCCCGTGCAGGTGCTGACCGAGCAGTCCACCCATGCGCTGGGCCTTGTGGTGGGGAGCCGCGGTCACGGAGGCTTCGCCGGCATGGTGCTGGGCTCGGTGAGTCAGGGCGTACTGCACTATGCGCACTGTCCCGTCATCGTCGTCCCGGACGCGCCGCGCGAAGCATGACACTGCGCGGCCTTCCATCCCGCTGACACGGAACAACCGCTTCGGCGCGGCGGGCACCGGGTGAGCCCACCGCGCCGCCGGTGCTCAGCGCAGCCAGCCGTGGTCGCGGACGATCGGCAGCCTGGCCCAGAGTCGGCCCGCGCCGAGGGTGTCGCCCGCGGCTACGGCGGCCAAGGCGATCAGGACGATGGCGTAGATGACGTGGTAGTCGACGAACGGGTTGGTGGACATGCTCGGTGAGCCGTCCGGCAGATGCTTGGCGGGCGGCCACTCGGCAATCCACATCAGCGCCATCATCGCGGTGCCCGCGACGGCGGCGATGCGTAGCGCGACACCCGCGGTCAGGGCCAGACCGATACCGAGCAGGCCGAGCATGAACAGCCAGTCCGCCCAGGTGTCACCGGCCCAGGAGTGGAAGGTGGACTCCATCGGCCCGGCCTCGACGGAACCGAGGAAGCCCTTCGTCGGCGAACCGCCGTCGATCCAGCCCTTGCCGGAGGGCGTGGCGTAGCCGAAGCCGAAGGTCTTGTCGAGGAACGCCCACAGGAAGACGAATCCGGTGAGCAGACGCAGAGAGGCGAGGGCATGGGCCCGTGCGGTGTGGGTGTCGGTGTCCGCCGGCACGGCGGGCTCGGACGCGGAGGCGGTGCGGTGCCTGCGGAAGGACGGCAGGTGGAGGCCAGAGCTCCGGTGAGAAGGTTCGTGCACGGCCATGATGGCGATCCCTTCGGGGACGGTCGGGGCGTTGCCTGAGGCCCCTCACTCTCGTCCCGCGAGCCGGGCGGCACCGGATGCCGAAGGTCGGTGGCCGTTGGGCTGAACGTCCCTGCCTGCAAGGCCCGTTGAGCCGCCGCTCGGACATCCGGCAAAGCGGAGTCGGAGCCTGCCCGCTCCAGGGAGTGTCAGGCTGACGGATCTTCCGGACGGCATCGGCCGCGGCTTCAGGGGCCGACTAGGATCTGGGTTTCCGGAGCGCCCCTCACTAACACATGTGTTCGCATACGAACAGGGCTGCTCGGGCATGATGCGGGGGTGCAAGTGGCACCTTCCGGAAGGAGCGGGAATGGCGGAGAGTCCGGCCGAGGAGCGCAGGAGCCGTCCGGCGGCGCCTCAGTTGCGGCTGGATGAGCTGCTGGAGGGTCTGCAGGCGCAGGTCGAGCAGGTGCGTGCGACCCGTGACCGTGTGCACACGCTGCTGGACGCGGTGCTCGCCATCGGCTCCGATCTGGACCTCGACGTCGTGCTTCGGAGAATCACCGAGTCCGCGGTGAGCGTGGTGGACGCGCAGTACGGGGCACTCGGGGTGCTGGGTGACGAAGGTCGGATCAAGCAGTTCATCACGGTCGGCATGGACGAGGACACCATCGGTGCGATCGGCCACTATCCCCACGGCCGGGGCATCCTGGGGCTGCTGATCCGGGAGCCCGAGCCACTGCGGCTCGCCGACCTGGGCCGGCACCCCGATTCGGTGGGCTTCCCGGAGGGCCACCCGCCGATGACCACGTTCCTCGGGGCACCGGTACGGGTCCGCGACCAGGTGTTCGGAAACCTGTATCTGACCGACAAGCGCGGCGGCGCGGAGTTCGACGACGACGACGAGGCGGTGCTGCGCACGCTCGCGGCCGCGGCCGGCGTGGCGATCGACAACGCCCGGCTGTACGAGGACACCCGCCGCAGGGAGCAGTGGCTGACCGCGAGCAGCGAACTGACCCGCAGTCTCCTGTCCGGCACCGATCCGGTCCGGGTGCTGCACAAGGTGGCGTCGACCGTCAGGGCGCTGGCGGACGCGGATCTGGTGACGCTGGCGGTGCCGCTCGACGGCGGCGAGCTGGTGATCGAGGCCGCCGACGGAGAGGGCTCCGAGCGGGTGCGCGGGCTGGTACTGCCGACCACCACACTGGCCGCGAAGGTCTATCAGTCCAACGAACGGATCACCAGCGGCGCACTGTCCCAGGAGTCGCAGGCGGGGGGAGGATCCGCGGCGCAGATCGACCTCGGGCCCGGGTTTCTGCTCCCGCTCGGCGGGGGCGAGCATGTGCGAGGGGTGCTGCAGGTCGCCAACCTGCCGGGCGGCGCCGAGTTCTCCGACGCCACGATGACCATGATCGGCGGTTTTGCCGATCAGGCCGCGCTTGCCCTGGAGATCGCCGACCATCGGCGCGAGGCCGAGCACCTGCTGGTCCTGTCCGATCGCGACCGCATCGCCCGCGACCTGCACGACCTGGCCATCCAGCGGCTCTTCGCCTCCGGGCTGACCCTGAACTCGGTGCTCGGACTGCTCTCCGACCGGCCCAAGGTGGCCGAACGCGTGCAACGGGTGGTCGACGATCTCGACGACACCATCAAGACGGTACGGGGCACCATCTACGCGCTGCGCGAGCGGGACCGCGCCGACGGGCGTGGTGGGCTGCGCGCGCAGCTGCTGGCCGAGACCGACCAGGCCGCCGCCGTACTCGGCTTCACCCCGGCCCTGCGCATGACCGGGCTCCTCGACACCGACGTGCCCGCCGGCCACGCCGAGCAGCTTCTGGCGGTGCTGCGCGAAACCCTGTCGAACGCAGCCCGGCATGCACACGCCACCGCCGTCGAGGTCACCGCCGAGACGGACGGCCGACGGCTGAGCCTGCGCGTCGCCGACAACGGCCGGGGTCTCGACCCCACCGTCACCCGCCGCAGTGGCCTGGACAACCTCAGCCGACGCGCCGCCGACCTCGGCGGCGGCTTCACCCTCACGCCGAACGAACCCCTCGGCACCGTCGCGGAATGGACGGTGCCCCTGCCCGTACGGTAAGAAGCCCGGCCCCCGCCCTGGTGGCCCCCGACGCGGGCGGAAAACAGGGCCGATCGGCCCTACCCCCGTGCGGCGGCCACCAGGACGATGGGCGGATGTTCCAAGACGACGGCTTTCGCGCACTCGACCGGCAGGAATGCCTGCGCCTGCTGAGCAAGGTGCCGATCGGCCGCGTGGTGTACACCCGCAAGGCGCTGCCCGCGGTCCTGCCGGTCAACTTCTCCCTGGACGCGGACTCCTCCGTGGTGCTGTTCACGTCGTCGGGCTCCGACCTCGTCCGCGCGATCGACGGTGTCGTGGTCGCATTCGAGGTGGACGACTTCCGGGCGGAGACCGAGTCGGGCTGGAGCGTGGTGGTCACCGGCAGGGCCGACATCGTGACCGACCCGGCCGAGCACGAGCGCCTGTCACGCACCGGTCCTCGCTCCTGGATGCCGGTGCGCGACGGGGTCTTCGTACGGATCGAGTCCGAGATCGTCACCGGACGCGAACTCCAGGGGACGCGCGAGGCGCGCTGAACGCCGCCCCCGGCCCTCAGCGCCCTGCTTGCCTGAGCCGGTCCTGGGCCCGTGTGGCGATGACCGCGGCCTGGATGCGCCGCTCCACACCGAGTTTGGCCAACAGGCGCGAGATGTGGTTTTTCACCGTCTTCTCGGCGAGGTACAGCCGCTGGCCGATCTGACGGTTGGTCAGGCCCTCGCCGATCAGGGCCAGGATCTCCCGCTCGCGCTCGGTCAGGCCCGGGAAGGCGTCCGGCTCCTGTTCCCGCTCCTGAGCGCCGCGCAGTCGGGCCATCAGCCGGGAGGTGGCGCTGGCGTCCAGCAGGGACTGGCCGGCGGCGACCGTTCGCACGGCGGACACCAGGTCCGAGCCCTGGATCTGCTTCAGGACGTATCCGGACGCGCCCGCCATGATCGAGTCGAGCAGGGCCTCCTCGTCGTCGAACGACGTCAGCATCAGACAGGCCAGGTCCGGCATCTGTGAACGCAGTTCGCGGCACACGGTCACCCCGTCGCCGTCCGGCAGACGCACATCGAGCACCGCCACCTGCGGACGCAACGCGGGGACGCGCGCCAGCGCCTGCTCCACCGTCCCGGCCTCGCCGACCACGGTGATGTCCGGATGGTCGTTCAGCAGGTCGTGCACCCCGCGCCGTACCACCTCGTGGTCGTCCAGCAGGAAGACCCGGATCGGGTTGTCGGGACCGGGCCGCTCGCTGTCCGCCATTGATTGCTCCTCGTCCTGCGTCGTCTGCTCTGCGGTACCGGGACGAGCCCGGCGGCCCTCAATTGTTCCCGTCCGGTCAAATCTTGCGGGATGCGGGGCCGTACGACCAGGGCCGAGCGGCCCCGCGCCCGGGACGTCCAGTACTTCCTGACGAGCCGTGGCACGTTCGACGCTGGGAACGCATCGCACCGAACCGTGATCAAGGAGCAGCCAATGAAGGCAGTTGTCCTCAGGTCCTTCGGCGAGCCGCTGGTGATCTTGGAGCGCCCCGGCCCGCAGCCCGGCCCGGGCCAGGTCCGCATCCGTCTCGAGGCTTCCGGACGCTGCCACACCCACCTCCACGCCTCCCATGGCGACTGGCCCGTCGAGCCGGTAGGTCGCCGGGGTCCGCCCGCCCCGGCTGGTGGCGGTCTCCGGCGTCGGCGGGCTCGGTCACTCATCGACGCCCGCAAGGAGGACCCGGCCGAGGTGCTCAAGCGGCACAGCGGTGCCCACGCGGCCAGTGCGCCGGCGGTCGACGAGCAGGCCTTCGCCGCTGTGTACGGCGGTCTGCGTCGCGGCGGCAAGCTGGTCATGGTCGCCCTGCCCGCCGGTGGCACCATCCCGGTGCCGGTCTTCGACACCGTTCTGAACGGCACCTCCGTCATCGGCTCCATCGTCGGCACCCGCCACAACCCGGACGAGGTGTTCCGGCTCCACACAGCCGGACGCACCAAGGTCATCTACGAGACCCGGCCCCTGGAGACCGTGACCGTGTCGATGGCCGAGGTCCTCGACGGGCGGGTCAAGGCACGCGACGTCTTCGAGATGTGACCCGCCCTCACCACCTGTCGCGCGTCGAGCGTCTGCGGCCCGGCCCGCGCCTCCGCAGGCACCAGTAGCCCACACCTCCCAGGCACCAGTAGTCGGAAGGAAGCACACACCGTCATGGACCGCTACGTGTACGCGTTCACCGAGGGCGGCCGCAACATGGCCGACCTGCTCGGCGGCAAGGGAGCCAACCTGGCCGAGATGACCCGGATGGGCCTGCCCATACCGGCCGGGTTCACCGTCACCACCGAAGCCTGTCGCGCCTTCCTCGCCGCCGGCACGGAGCCCGACGGGATGTTCCGCGCGATCTCCGGGCACCTGTCGCTCCTGGAGGCCGGTGCGGGGCGGGCACTCGGGCAGCCCGACGACCCGCTGCTGCTGTCCGTCCGCTCCGGCGCGCGGTTCTCCATGCCCGGCATGATGGAGACGATCCTGGACATCGGCCTCAACGACGAATCCGTTCACGGCCTGGCCAAGTCCTCCGGGACAGAGCGTTTCGCCTGGGACTCCTACCGCCGCCTTGTGCAGATGTTCGGCAGCACCGTCATGGGGGTCGAAGGCGCGCTGTTCGAGAAGGTCTTGGCCGACTTCAAGCAGGCCCGCGGCGCGGCGGACGACCTGGGGCTGGACGCGGCCGACCTGGCCGTGCTCGTCGAGGCGTACCAGGAACTGATCCGGCGCGAGACCGGTGAGCGTTTCCCTCAGTCCCCCGCCGAACAACTGCGGCGCGCGGTACTTGCCGTCTTCGAGTCGTGGAACGGCGAGCGTGCCCGTCTCTACCGCCGCCGGGAGCACATCCCCGACGACCTGGGCACCGCGGTAAACGTGCAGGTCATGGTCTTCGGCAACCTCGGTCCCGACTCCGGCAGCGGCGTCGCCTTCACCCGCGACCCGGCAACCGGACGGCCCGGACTGTACGGCGACTATCTGCCCAACGCGCAGGGCGAGGACGTCGTCGCCGGGATCCGCAACACCGTTGCCCTGACCGAGCTGGAGCGGCTGGATCCACGGTCGTACGCCCAACTGCGCGACCACATGCGGACCTTGGAGCAGCACTACCGCGACCTGTGCGACATCGAGTTCACCATCGAGCGCGGCCGGCTCTGGATGCTGCAGACCCGGGTCGGCAAGCGCACCGCGGAGGCCGCGTTCGCCATCGCAGCCGAGCTCGTCGACGAGGGTCTGATCATCCCCGACGAGGCCCTGGCCCGCGTCGATGGCGGCGGCCTCGGCCGTCTCATGTTCCCCCGGTTCGACACGTCGGCGGTCGGCGAGGCCCTCGCGCACGGCCTCCCGGCCTCGCCCGGCGCGGCCGTCGGCGCCGCGGTCTTCGACTCCGCCGAAGCCGTCCGGCGGGCCGCAGCGGGCGAGAAGGTCGTCCTCGTACGCCAGGAGACCACACCCGACGACCTGCCGGGCATGATCGCCGCACAGGCCGTACTGACCAGCCACGGCGGCAAGACCAGCCACGCAGCCGTCGTCGCCCGCGGCATGGGCAAGGTCTGCGTCTGCGGTGCCGAGGGGGTCGAAGTGGACACCCGGGCCCGCCGGTTCACGGTGGGCGACACCGTCGTCGAGGAGGGCACCGTGATCTCCGTCGACGGTTCCCAGGGCACCGTCCACCTGGGCGCCGCTCCGCTGGTCGACTCCACCGTGATGCGGTACTTCGAGACGGGCGAGCGGTCGGACGGGGTGGTCGAGGCCGTGGCCCGCGCCATGAACAGGGCCGACGGCGTACGGCGGATGGAAGTACGGGCGAACGCCGACACCCCCGAAGACGCCGCCCGCGCCCGCCGGTTCGGCGCGCAGGGCATCGGACTGTGCCGCACCGAGCACATGTTCCTCGGTGAACGCCGCAAGCTGGTCGAGGAGATGATCCTGGCCCGGACGGACGCCGAGCGCGAGCGGGCGCTGGAGGCCCTGTTGCCGCTCCAGCGGGAGGACTTCACCGGTATCCTGGAGGCGATGGACGGGCTGCCGGTCACCATCAGGCTCATCGACCCGCCGCTGCACGAGTTCCTCCCCGACCGCACCGATCTTGCCGTACGCGTCGCCGCCGCCGAGGCCCGTGGCGATGTCCCGGACCCGCGGGACGCCGAGCTGCTGGACGCCGTGAACCGCATGCACGAGGAGAACCCGATGCTGGGCCTGCGCGGGGTGCGTCTGGGCCTGGTGGTCCCCGGGCTGGTCGCCATGCAGGTGCGTGCCATCGCCGAAGCGGTCGTGGAACGTGTGCGGGCCGGGGGCTCCCCCGAGGCGGAGATCATGGTGCCGCTCGTCGGCGCAGTGGAGGAGCTGCGCATCGAGCGGGAAGAGGTGGAACGGGTGCTGGGCGAGGTCTCCGAAGAGTCCGGCATCCCCGTGCACTGCCCCGTCGGTACGATGGTCGAACTGCCGCGTGCCGCCCTCACCGCGGGCCGCATCGCCGAAGAGGCCGAGTTCTTCTCCTTCGGCACCAACGATCTCACCCAGACCACCTGGGGCTTCTCCCGCGACGACGTCGAGGCGGCGTTCTTCTCCGCCTACTTCGACAAGGGCATCTTCTCCGCCTCACCGTTCGAGACGCTGGACCGCTCGGGCGTGGGCCGGCTGATCCGGATCGCCGTGGCCGAAGGCCGTGCGGCACGCCCCAGCCTGAAGATCGGCGTCTGCGGCGAGCACGGCGGGGATCCGGACTCGGTCCACTTCTTCCACGACGCGGGCCTCGACTATGTCTCCTGCTCGCCCTTCCGCGTCCCGGTCGCACGTCTGGAAGCCGGACGGGCCGCGCTCACCGGAGCGGAAACGAGCGACAGCAGGTGACGGAGCGGGGCTACTGAGGCCCATCGACGGGTGGGCGGGTCAGTCCCTTGTCGAAGGACACTCGGCCCCTGCGCCGGCCGGTGTGCTGGAGGGAGCCTGGAGGGGTGTCCGCACGGCTCCGAGGACGGGCCCGACGAAGAACGGCAGACCAGGAAGGAAGTGGGCGGCATGGCCCGCACAGTCGGCGAGGTGATGACCCGGGACGTCGTCCAAGCGCACCGGGAGACGCCGTTCAAGGTCGTGGCACGGCTGCTCGACCAGCACCGGATCAGCGGGCTGCCCGTGGTGGATCACGACGACAAGGTCATCGGGGTGATCTCCGGGAGCGACCTGATCCGCCGCCAGGCGACCCACCCCGCGGACGGCCCGGCACAGCGGAAACACCCGCACGCGCTGGACCGCTCCGCCCGTCGCGCCGTGACCGGCGCAGCCACGGCGGAAGAACTGATGTCGACGCCCGCGATCACCGTGCATCCGGAACAGAAGGTCGCGGACGCCGCGCGCGTGATGGAACGCCACGGGGTCGAGCGCCTCCCCGTCGTGGACGAGGAGGACCGGCTCATCGGCATCGCCACCCGCCGCGACCTGCTCCGTGTCTTCCTGCGCACCGACGAGGAGATCCGCCGGGAAGTCCTCGACGACGTCCTGAACGCCCTGTCCCTTCCGCCCCACGACATGGCCGTCTCGGTCCGGGACGGCATGGTCACCCTGGAGGGCCGGCTCGAGCACCGCAGCGACATACCACTGACGGTCCGGTCTACGTACCGGGTGGACGGAGTGATCGGCGTCGTCAACAGGCTGACCTTCCGCCTCGACGACACCCGCCAGGCCGCCTGCCAAGGCGGTCACTGATCGGACCCGGTGCCGAGCGGCCCGGCCACAGGGCCCAGTGGCCCATGGGCGGGGCCGGCGCCATGGACGACGCTGGAAGAAGAGGCCGCTACGCCTTACTGGAGGCACGTGATGAACGCTCCCCCTACACCCGGCATGATGCGCGCGCTCCCCGCCGAGCATCGGGAACGGCTGATGCGCACGGCCCGCGAAGTTTCGTTCCCGCAGGGCGCCCGGCTCTTCGAGGAAGGAGGCCGAGCCGACCGGTTCTGGATTATTCGTACCGGTACCGTCGCCCTTGACATGAGGGTGCCCGGCCGCCGTGCGGCCGTCATCGAGACCCTCGGCCACGACGAACTCGTCGGCTGGTCCTGGCTCTTCGGCCCGCACAGCAGGCACCTGGGTGCCGAGGCGACCAGCCCGGTGCGTGCCTACGAGTTCGACGTCGTCGCGGTCCGGTCGATGTGCCAGGACGACCCGGCGCTCGGCCTCGCGGTCGCCCAGTGGGTGGGTGACATCGTCGCCCACCGCCTGCGCTCGGCCCGCACCCGATTGCTGGACCTGTACGCCCCTTACGGCAGCGGGAGCCTTCGCTGACCGGTCCCGCGCGTCGAGGCGACCCAGACCAAGGAGGCACCATGACAAGCAGCCCGCACATCGTGAGCGACGTGATGACCCATACCGTCGCCGCCATCGGCCGCGGGGCCGGCTTCAAGGAGATCGTGCGGATGATGCAGGACTGGAAGGTCAGCGCCCTCCCCGTCCTGGAAGGCGAGGGCCGCGTCGTCGGCGTCGTCTCCGAGGCCGACCTGCTGCCCAAGGAGGAGTTCCGCGACAGCGACCCCGACCGGCTCACCCAGCTGCGCCGCCTGGACGATCTCGCGAACGCAGGGGCCGTGACCGCGGGCGAGCTGATGACCGCGCCGGCCCTCACCGTGCGCGCGGACGAGACGCTCGCCCAGGCCGCGCGGACGATGGCCCACGCCAAGGTCAAGCGGCTCCCCGTGGTCGACGAACTGGGCATGCTGCAGGGCGTCGTCAGCCGTGCCGATCTGCTGAAGGTGTTCCTCCGGGACGACGAGGAGATCGCCGAACAGGTGCGCCGTGAAGTGGTGTCCTATCTCTTCCCGGCGCCGACATCGGCCGTACGCGTCGCGGTGCGCGAGGGAGTCGTCCAGCTCGGTGGCAGCGTGCGGGACACGTCACTCGTCCCTGTGGCCGCGCGTTTGATCCGAGCCGTCGAGGGCGTGGTGGATGTGAAGTTCGACCTCGCCCCACCGCTGGGCCGTCCGGACCGGGAAGGTGCCGGGCGGCCCACTGACGGAACCCTGCGCCACAAGAAACCCTGAGATGCGCGATTCCCGAAACTTGAGTGAGCACCAGGAGTTGTGAGATGGCGAAGGCGTATCTGGTGGGCAGCGGTATCGCGGCACTTGCCGCGGCCACGTTCCTGATCCGCGACGGCGGTTTCCAGGGATCCGACATCCACCTCTTCGAAGGACAACGGACCATCGGCGGCAGCCTGGACGCGGACGGCACCGCCGACGCCGGCTACACCATGCGCGGCGGCCGGATGTTCGAGGCCGAGTTCCGCTGCACCTACGACCTGCTGTCCGGCATCCCCACCCTCGACGATCCCGCCGTCTCCGTGACCGACGAAATCCTGGCGGGACACGAGGACTTCGCCTGGGACGACATCGCCCGCCTCGTCGACGGGGACGGCAAGGTGGTCGACACCGGCTCGATGGGCTTCTCCGAGCGGGACCGGCTGGAGGTGATCCGGTGCCTGGCGACCCCCGAGGAGCACTTGGACGACAAGCGGATCACTGACTGCTTCGGCAAGCACTTCTTCACCACCAGGTTCTGGTTCATGTGGTGCACCACGTTCGCCTTCCAGCCCTGGCACAGCGCGATCGAGTTCCGGCGCTACCTCAAGCGCTTCATCCACCTCTTCCCCGAGTTCGCCTCCATGTCGGGCATCCACCGGACCCGCTTCAACCAGTACGACTCCATCGTTCGGCCGCTGACCGCCTGGCTGCGCGAACGCGGTGTGACCGTGCACACCGGCTGCCATGTCACCGACCTCGGATTCACGCCGGGGATCCACAGCGGAACGGTGGACACTCTGTTGCTGAGCCGTCATGGCCAGGACGAGAAGGTCTCCGTGACTCCCGAGGATCTGGTCCTGGTCACCAATGGCTCCATGACCGACGCCTCCAGCCTCGGCTCGCACACCTCTCCCCCGCCCCCGGCTCCCCACCGCTCGGAAGCCTGGCTCCTGTGGCATCGACTGGCCCGGGGACGCGAGAACTTCGGCAACCCGTCCGCCTTCGACAAGCACGTCAAGGAGTCCCGCTGGGAGTCCTTCACGGTCACCTCCAAGGACCCCGCCTTCCTCGCAGCGCTGGAGGAGTTCAGCGGGCGCCCGGCAGGCAAGGGCGGGCTGATGACCTTCACCGACTCCAACTGGCTGCTCACCATCGTCGCCAACCGTCAGCCCGTCTACCGCGACCAACCTCAGGACGTCGGAGTCTGGTGGGGCTACGGCCTGTTCCCCGACCGGGCCGGCAACCAGACGCCCAAGCCGATGACCATGTGCTCCGGACGGGAGATCCTCGAAGAGGTACTGCACCATCTGCGGTTCGACGAGCAGACGGCGGCGCGGGTTCTGGAGACGTCCACCGTGGTGCCCTGCGTGATGCCGTACATCACCAGCCAGTTCCTGGTACGCCGCCGCGAGGACCGGCCCAAGGTCGTGCCCGACGGATCGGTCAACCTCGCCTTCATCGGGCAGTTCGCCGAAGTGCCCGACGACGTCGTCTTCACCGTCGAGTACTCCGTACGCACGGCGTGGACCGCGGTGGCCCAACTCCTCAAGCTCGACAAGCAGCCTCCGGCGGTCTACAAGGGCCACCACGACCCCCACGTACTGGCGAAGGCCCTGGAGACAATGCATCGCAGGTAGAGCACACACACCGGGGCAGCCACACCGGACTCAGCGGACGGACTTGCCACCGGACGGAGTGACGGCGTACCACATCTTGTCCTTGGCCTGCCCGTTCGCCTGTCCGGCCACCGTGTCGCCCACGTACCGGTACAGCGGCCAGCCTGCGAGGGTGAGCTGCGTCCTGCCGTCCCGGTGGACCGTGCCGAGAAGGCTCTTCTCAACACCCGTGGTCCTTACGGAGTCCTGCACCATGACGGGCATCCAGGTCTTCGTACAGGCGCCGGAGCACGTCCACTTGGACGGATGCGCCTCGTCCTTGTCGTAGCGGTAGAGAGTCATCCCTTCGCCGTCGGTCACCACGCTCCCGATGCCCTCGACAGCCCGGGCCGTCAGCGTGGTGGTGATGGCCGGCTGCCCGCTGCCGGGGCCACCGCCGCCGGCCGGTGCGGAGGTCGCGGATTCCGACGCGGCGGCCGTGGCGACCGGAGCGACGCCGGAGGGGCTTGTACCGGAGGAGGCCTTGTCCATCGAATTGCCGCACGCCCCCAGGAGAAGCGCCGAGGCAAGACCTGCGGCCGAGAGGAGGACGATGCGCTGCTGGATCACGGAGCTTCCCTTCGCCGGGCCTACTGCTTACTTCGGCAGTACGTTGGGCAACTCCCGCTCGCTCAGCCACCCACGCCACATGGCGAAGCCTTGACCGACGCCGGCGGAGAACCGGTCACCGGGGCCGTTTCACTTCATGCATCCGGTGATTCTTGACGCCGGAACTGCCTCGTGCCATCGGATTCTGCGGGACACCTGCGGAAACTCGCCCTCCAGCACATCGGCAACGCCGGGGCGCATCAGTGCGGCAGCATGGTGAGCACGCCCGACGCCCGGTCGAGGAGGTACTGGAGGGGCTCGGCGGCCCACGGGCCGCGGTCGGCGATCAGTTCGCCGGCATGCCGGCCGAGGTCCGCGCCACTCAGCCAGGCCTCGCTGTCGGCGCCCGCCGCCGCACGAGGGCGGGTGCGGATGGGGCCGATGACGAGTTCGTAGATCCGCCGGCCCTTGCCGTCGAGTTCGGCGGTCAGGGAACACAGCAGTGACTTCTTGGCCGCGTTGGTCGCGCCGACGAGGGCGGCGCCCGGGTAGGGGATCTCCGCGCTGAAGCCGGTGAGGTGGACGAGCGCGCCGTCCTGGACGAGGAGCGGGGTGACGGCTCGCAGCGCCCGGAAGTGGCTGGTGAGGTTGTCGGCGATCATCGCGTCCCAGACCGCGTCGGACACCTCCAGCAGTCCCGTGCGGCCGGGCGGGCCCCAGTTGCCGATGGTGAGGACGGCGCCGTCGAACCTCCCGTGATCCTCGGCGAGCCGGTTGCGTACGGCGGTGCTGTCCGGATCGGAGACGTCGACGACGTATGGGTGAAGCACCCCCGGTCCCGCACCCCCCAGATACTCGGCGAGGGCGTTCAGCCGGGCCTCACTGCGGCCGGCCGCGACCACGGTGGCGCCCAGCTCCAGCAGGGCGCGGGTGATCCCTTCGCCGATGCCTCCGCTCGCGCCGACGACGAGTACGGTGCGGCCCTCGAGGTAGGTCTCCGCGGGATCCGCGGCTCTTACGAGGTCTCTGACCGGCTCCAAGTACGGTTGCCGGAGCCGTGGTGAACGATTGGTCATTTTGAGCAGCGTAGCCACCACCGACGCTAATGACCAGATGTACATTACGAGTTGTGAGCGACGAATCCACCAACGCCCCGGCCCTCACCAGGAAGCGCGTTCGCGCTCCCGAGGCGCACCGCGAGGCGATCCTGGACGCGGCGCGGGCCGCGTTCGCCGAGCGGGGCTATGCCCGTGCCACCATCCGGGAGATCGCCGGGCGGGCCGGTGTCACCCACGGGCTGGTGATGCGGCACTTCGGCTCGAAGGAACAGTTGTTCCTCGCGTCCGTGCCCGGCCCCCGGGACCTGCCCGAGCTGGTCCCCGGCCCGCCGGAGATGCTGCCGGACCGGATAGCGCAGGCCTTTGTCGCGCGGATGGAACACTCCGACGGCAACGACCCGTTCCTGGCGCTCATCCGCAGCGCCGCCTCCGACGAGCAGGCCGCAACCGGGCTGTACGAGGCGATGCGACGCAGCAGCGCGGCGGCCTATCGCACCGTGTTGAGCGGGCCCGACGCGGACGAGCGCATCGACCTGATCGCCTCCCAACTGATCGGCGTCACCTTCAGCCGGTACGTGCTGCGCAGCGGGCCCGTGGCCGAGATGCCACCGGAGCGGCTCGTGGCGTATCTGACGCAGACCCTGCGGTGCCTGCTGGAGCCCGTCGTGCTTCCCGAGGCCGCCGCGTCATCCACGCGTTCCGGGTCATCCACGCGTTCCGGGTCATCCGCGTCCTTCGAATCCTCCTCCCCGTCCTCCGCGTCCTTCGAAGGGACCTCCTCGTCATGACAGAACGGGGCGTCGCCCACGTCGAGTTGCCGCCCTCCCTCGCCGCCCGTCTGGTGCTGCCGTCCGACGCCCGTTACGAGCGTGTGCGCCATGGATATGTGCACCGGGGTGCCCCGGCGGCGGTCATCTTCCCGGAGAGCCCCGAGGAGGTGGCCGTCGCGCTGACGTACGCGCGGGCCCGGGGCACGGTGCTGTCCGTGCGCAGCGGTGGGCATGGCATCAGCGGCCGGTCCACCAACGACGGCGGTGTGGTCGTCGACGTGTCGCGTCTCGACGGCGTCGGGGTGCTGGACCGGGAGCGGCGTCGGGTCCGGGTCGGCGCGGGCGCCCGCTGGGGGCGGGTGGCCCAGGCCCTCGCCCCGCACGGGCTCGCCGTCAGCTCCGGCGACACCGGTGACGTGGGCGTGGGCGGGCTGGTCACGGCGGGCGGCATGGGCTGGTTCGCGCGGCGGGACGGGCTGACGATCGACCATGTGACGGCCGTCGAACTCGTGCTGGCGGACGGGACGTTCGTCCGGGCCGACGCGGACCACGAACCCGACCTGTTCTGGGCCGTCCGGGGCGCGGGCGGCAACTTCGGCATCGTCACGGCCGTGGAACTGGAGGCGTCGCAGACCGGTGACGTCGTCTTCGCCAACCTGGTCTTCGACGCGCGCGACGCGGCTGCGCTGGTGGAACAGTGGGGCGCCGTCCTTGAAACCGCGCCGCGGGAGCTGACCAGCTTCCTTACGCTCATGCCCGCCGGACCCGGCCGCCCGGCCATCGCGCATGTCGCGGCGGTGTACGCCGGTGACCAGCCGGACGCCGCCCAGCGGGTGCTGGCGCCCCTGCTGGGCCTGGGCCCACTGCTGCAGCAGGAGGCGGTCCTCGCCCCGTATCCGGTGCTGGTGCCGGTCGGGGGCGCGGCCCACCACGGGCAGGGGCTGGGCGCCACGCGTTCCGGGCTGCTCGACCAGGTCTCCGCGCGCACCGCACGGTCGGTCGCGGCGGCGCTGGCGTCGGGAGAGGTGCTGATGGAGCAGTTCCGCTCGGTGGGCGGCGCGGTCAACGACGTCGATCCGGCCGCCACCGCCTACGCCCATCGCAGCCAGAACTTCCAACTGCTGTCCGCGACCGTGCCCGAGCTGGAAGGCGCACTGGACACCCACTGGGCGCAGCTCGCCCCGGAGGTGAGCGGCATGTACCTCAGCTTCGACAGCCGCCGCTCCCCCGACGTTCTCGCCGAGGCGTTCCCCGGGCCGACCCTGGCCCGGCTGCGCAAGCTCAAGGCACGGTACGACCCGGAGAACGTCTTCGACCGCAACTTCCCGCTGCGCTGAGTGCGTCGGGAAGGTGCGGTGGCAGCGAAAGACCTCTGCGGGTTCGGATGTGTCCGGTGGGTTCCCCCGGCGGTCACACCCCGCCGTGCGCGCGGGCGCCGTCGAGCGCCGTCTGGTACGAGGTGGCCGCCACGTCCTTCAAGTGGGCGAGCCGGGGCACGTGCGCCGACTTGGTCAGCTCCGCGTGCAGGAATGTCAGGTCGGAAGCGAGGCCCACCATGCCGAGGGCCGCCTTCAGGTACGGCTCCTGGTGGTCACAGTCGTGGCGGGGGGTGCCCGGACCGTAGGCGCCGCCGCGCGCGGAGGCCACCACGACCTTCTTGCCCCGCAGCGGCCCCTCGCCGGAAGCCGGGTCGAGGATCAGCGGCGCGATCAGGACGCGGTCGAACCACGCCTTGAACGTCGACGGCACCGAGAAGTTGTACATCGGCACGCCGAGGAGGATGGTGTCGGCCGCGAGAAGCTCCTCGACCAGCGGCCACGTAACGGCCCAACTGGCCTTCTCCTCCGGCGCCTTCGCTGCCTCACGGGCCACTGCGAGGTCGCGGACCCCCTCCGTCTCCAGGCGGTGCATGACCTCGATCTGCGCGCTGTCGACGTGCGGGACGGGGTCGGCGGCCAGGTCGCGGTAGACGTACTCGCCCTCGGGGTTGGTCTTGCGCCAGGTCTCCGCGAACTCGCCCGAGATCCGGCGGGAAACCGAGCCCTGGCGGGGGCTGGAGTCTAGATGGAGGAGTGTGGGCATGGCGTAAATCCCTTGTCTGATCGGCGTGTTGGACAGGAGTCGATCTCTATTGAAATCACCGGACGGGCCCATGTCCCGTAATCTGACGTGATACTTCGTAACCGGAAGCGTTAGCGAGGATGACAGTGCTGGACGTACGGAAACTTGTGCTGCTGCGCGAGGTCGAAGCCCGGGGGTCGATCGCCGCGGCAGCGCAGTCGCTCAACTACACGCGTTCGGCGGTCTCCCAGCAGCTGTCCGCCCTGGAGGCGGAGACCGGCACCGCGCTCCTGGACCGCGGCAGCAAGCGGGCCGAACTCACCGCGGCCGGACGTCTGTTGGTGGCCAACACCGAGCGGGTCCTCGCCGCACTCGAAACGGCGGAGGCGCAGTTACTGGCCCGGGAGGACGGCCAAGTCACCGGCGAGCTGCGGGTCGGCGTGCCGCTGCACGAGGGCCCGGCGCTGCTGGTGCCGGCGCTGAACCGGCTGCGCGAGCGCCATCCGGGGCTGCGCATCACCCTGCACGGAGTCGATCCCGACGAAGGCCGGCAGACGGTCCGGCTGGGGCGGCTCGACGCCGTCCTGGCCTCCGGTTATCCGCAGGTGCCCGAGCCCAGCGTGCCGGGGCTGTACGAGGAGGAGGTCATCAGCGACCGCATCCGCCTCGCCATCGCCCCGGATCACCCCCTGGCCCGGGCCGAGGGGACGTGCGCTCTCGCCGAGTTCGCGGAGCAGCCATGGCTGCTGGACCGCACCTCCAGGCTCGGACGGTTGGCCCTGCACCTGTGTGCCGGCGCCGGTTTCGTCCCCGACATCGTCTCCGACATCGGGGACATGCAGGCCGTCTTCGGGCTGGTCTCCCTGGGCTGGGGCGTCGCGCTGGTCCCCGACCTGGTTCCGGACCGCCCGGGTCACCCGGTCACCCGGGTCGCCCTGGAAGGAATCCGGCCCATCCGCCGGGTCACTCTCGTGGTACGCGAAGGCGCCCTGGCCAGCCCCCCGATGGCCGCCCTGCTCCCGGCCGTCCGAGAGGCAGCGGACGACCTGCGCCAACCCACGCCCCGGGAACCCGACAGCCAATCCCCCGGCGTCCCGTCGACCACGGCACGCCTGCCCGGCGGCCACAGCGCCTCCGCCGCCGGGCAGGCGTGTCAGGCCGCGGCGGGCCTGTGCGGGTAGCTGCCCAGGAAGCGCACTTCAGGCCCATGGACCCGACGGCCGCCAGGGCCAGGCGCAGGGGGCGGGCATCGAGGCCGGTGGCGAGGATCCACAGCCCGTACAGGCCGGCTGCCTCCGCCGCGGCGACCGCCGCGTGGCCGGGGACGCCCGCGTCGGCGACCCCACGAGGGGCCGCGGCGGTGGCGGTGCGGGTACGGGCCCCGGGCAGCCGGGTGCGCAGCCAGTCCTCGCACTGGCCTCGCGCGCGGGTGGCCGTGCACCACGGTCACCTTCTCCAGCGGGACGCCCTCGGTTGCCACGAGCACGAAGGACACCGGTACCTCGACCTCGGCGTTGATGTGCATCTTCGCCGAGGCCGGCTGTCCCATGGTGGCGGGGACGACGCCGCGCACCGAGCTCTCCAGCGGCACCGCCGCCGCTTCGCGGCCGTCGCGGCGCGCGCTGGGTGAAGGTCCCCTCCGGTCCGATCCAGGCGTACGCCGTCGTCGCCCGTCAGCTCTCGATCACTCGGTGGAAGGCGACGGTGTCGAAGATGTCCTCCATCCGCACCGCCCTGCCGTCCCGCAGCACCCAGGAGTGCACGAACCGCTGGGTCTCGGTACGACCGCTCCGGGAGACGATGTCCCGGTGGCCGAAGACCACCACGCGGTCGCCGTCGCGGACGAACTCCGTCGGATGCAGCCGCATGCCACCGAGGACGGTGGGGACGTGCGCAAGGAACTCCTTGACGCCGGCGTGCCCGTGCTTGGTGCCGCCGAGGCCGTAGACCGCCATGCCCTCGGGGTGCACCCACTCGATGTCCGGGTCCAGCGCGTCCAGGAGCGCGCCCACGTCGCGGGCCGCGAAGGCGGCGTAGGCGGCATGGATCGGTGCCAGCGGATCGGTGCTCTCGGTCATGCCCTGTCTGCTCCTTCAGGTTTGAGGTACTCGGGGTACATGGCCGCGAGGGTGCGCCGGATGCCCTCGCGCCAGGGGACCTTGCACGGTCCGGTGAGCGAACGGCGCAGGGTCGGGTCGAACTGGTAGGTCTCGCGGGTGACTTCACTCGGTGCGAGGATCGCCGTCACCCCGGTCAGCTCCTCCAGGTAGCGGACGCAGTCGGTCATGCCGACGGACTCGTCGCCGCCCCAGTTGGTCAGGGTCACCGGGACGCTCGCCGCGTTCCACAGGTGCGGGACCTGCTCGATGAGGTCGTCGGTGTACAGCAGCGAGGTCCAGTTCTGGCCCTCCACGGGCACCGCGATCGGCTCGCCCGCGAGCATGCGCTTGAAGTAGAGCATCGGCACACCGCCGTAGCCGCCCGGCCCGTAGGCGATGTTGAGGCGGGCGATGACGGTCGGCAGGTCGAGGGTCCGGGCGAAGGCCCGGACCGTGCCCTCCGCCGCGATCTTGACCACGGGGTAGGCGGGCAGCCAGTCGGCCTTGCCGTCCAGCGGATCCGTCTCGGTGTACTTGTGGTCGAGAGTCTGGCGGGCGTACAGCGCGCCGGTGGAGACGTACAGGAACGCCTCCGCCGTGCGGCAGTGCGTCATCAGGCGTCCCGCGGCCACGGAGTTGGCCTCGACGGCGGAGTTGAAGTCGCCGTCCTCGCCGCGCCGTACGGCGGAGTGGAAGACATGAGTGAAGTCCTCCGGCAGGCCCTTGAGGGAGCCGGAGCTCGTGTCGTTCATGTCCCAGCGGAAGGTGTGGATGCCGTGGCGGTTCAGCTCCTCTTCCGCCCCGGGGGCGCCGAAGCGGCCCAGCGCCCATACCTCGTTGCCGTCGGCCAGCGCCCTGGCCACGGGTCCGGCTACCTGCCCGGTGGCACCGGTCACCAGGATCTTCTTGCCGTTCAAGGGGTTTCCCTCCCAGGGGTGGTGGCGGTCAGGCGTCGCCGAGGGCGCGGTCGAGCTCCTTGCGCAGGATCGACTGGAAGGTCGCCACGTGCGCCGGGCCCATCAGTGTGTAGTGCTCGCCGGGAACGTCGATGTAGCGGTTCTCGCCGGTGACGTGCTCGTCCCAACGGCGCAGCTCGTTGTTGAGCCAGTCCTCCTTGGTGCCGCGCAGCGGGATGGCGTAGAAGACGCTCATCGAGCGGACCTTGCCGGCGGGCGAGTAGCGGCGGCCGAGGTCGGTGAGGCTGTCGGCGAGTTCCGCCCATGCCTTGAACTTCTCGAAGGTCAGGTCGAGTTCCGCCAGCCGTCCCTCGGGCGCGTGGTCGAGGAAGTGGGCGAGCTGTTCGTCCTTCGGCAACGGGCGCAGCTGGGCAGGCAGTTCGAGGGACTGCTTCTTGTCGATGAGCTCGAGGAAGAACGCCAGGTTGGCCGCCGTCTCGATGAAGTCCAGTTCGTTCATGCGGTACTTGATGTGCGGCGGCAGGTTGAAACTGCCGACGAAGTCGACACGCTCGCCCTGTTCCTCGAGCACCTTGGCTATTTCGAAGGCGACGGCACCGCCGTACGAGTACCCCGCGACGGCGTACGGGCCGTGCGGCCGGCGGGAGCGTATGGCCGCAACGTAGGTGTCGACCATCTCGGCGAAGCTCTCGAAGGGCTTTTCGCCGGGGTTGAAGCCGCGGGCGCGCAGGGCGTAGAAGGGCCGGTCACCCACGAAGTACTTGGCGAGGTTGACGAAGACGAGGACCTCTCCCACGCCGGGGTGCACGCAGAACAGCGGGGTCTTGTCGCCGGTGGTCTGCATCGGGACGATCGGGTCGTACTCCTTCCCGCCGTCCTCGGCCCGGTCGAGGTGGGCGGCCAGCGCCCGTACGCTGGGGGCTCGCAGGACCGTGATGATCTGCAGGTCGTGTGCGCCGAGTCGCTGGGCGACCAGGGAGCGCAGGCGCAGGATGTCGAGCGAGGTGCCGCCCAGGTCGAAGAAGTTGGCGGTGGCGCTCAGCCGGTCCGGGTCGGTGTCGAACATCTCGGCGTAGATCCTGGCGAGGACCAGCTCCGTGTCACCCTCGGGGGCGGAGTAGCCGCCGAGCCGGCGCAGCACGAGGTCGTCGACCCGTGCCCGCACGTCGTCGTACGCTCCCGCCTCCAGCCGCTTGCGCATCAGCGCACGTTGGATCTTGCCCAGACTGGTCTTGGGGAAGGCCTCCTTCGGCAGCGGAAGGACGAGCGCGGGCCTGAATCCCCAGTGCATGACGACGGTGCTGCGTATCGCGCTGAGCACCCGGTACAAGGCGAGTTCGTCGCCCTCTGCGCACTCCGGGTGAAAGGCGATGACGAGCTGCTCGGTGTCGCTGCCGGGGGCGCGGGTCGGGAAGGCGGCGACATAGGAGCGGGCCACGTCGTCGAGGCCTTCGAGGAGGGTCTCGATGTCGTGACTGAAGTAGTTGACGCCATTGACGATGACGCTGTCCTTGCTGCGGCCGACCAGGGTCAGCCGACCGTCGTCGATCCGCCCGAGGTCACCGCTGCGGAACCAGCCGTCGGGAGTGAACGCGTCCTGGGTGGCCTGTTCGTTGTTGTGGTAACCAGCCGTGATCATCGGCCCGTTGAGCTGCAGTTCGCCCACTTGGCCCGCGGGCAGTTCGCCGTGCTCGTCATCGGCGACCCGGATGCTCAGCCCCTCGACGGGCCGGCCCAGGTTGGCGAACTCCTGCCCCTGGTCGGCGGCCGGAAAGTCGGTGGAGTAGATACTGCCCGCGCAGGTCTCCGACATGCCGAAGGCGGGCCACAGGGCGTCGGCGCGCAGCCCGTAGGGGGCGAAGCGGCTGAGGAAGCTCTCGCCGGTGGTCCGTACGACGGCCTCGCCGCCGCTGATGATGTGCCGCAGCCGGGACAGGTCGATCCCGTCGCCCTCCTCCTCGTCGAGCCGGTCCGCCTGCGGATTGATCAGCCCCAGCAGGAAGTTGGGGGTGAAGGTCATGGTGACGCCGAAGCGGGAGATGACGCGCAGGAAGTTCAGCGGCTCCTGGAGTACCAGGGGCGCCTCGACGTGCAATTGGGTGCTGCCCGCGGACAGCGGCAGCAGATGACATTCGAGGAGGGCGGCGACATGGTCGAAGGAGACCCAGTTGAGGCTGGTGTCCTCTGCGGTCAGCCGGTGGTAGCCGTTCTTGGCGGCCATGGACGCGAGGAGATTGGCGTGGCTGAGCATCACCGCCTTGGAGTTGCCGGTCGAACCGGAGGTCAGCACGAGGACGGCGGTGTCCTTGGGGTCGGCCTCGTGGAAGGAGTCGGCGGGCCGCTTCGCGGGCAGCTCCTCCAGGGGAACTACGGACAGGCCCTGGGCGGCGGGGAGTTCGGCGGCGAGCGTGGCGCTGGTGACGACCAGCGGATGGTCGAGAAGGGTGTCGACATGGGTGAGCTGGGCGGCCCAGCGCTCCGGGTCGCCGCCGAGTGCGGCCATCGGGCAGGGTATGAACCCGCCGAGCTGGCAGGCCCAGAACACGGTGAGGAACTCCCGTGGTTTCTCCAGCAGCAGGACGACTTTGTCCCCGGGCGCAAGACCGTGTTCGCGCAGGCCGGAGAGGACCGAGCGGGCCGCGTCGAGAAGTTCGGGATAGCTCTGCAGGGGTGCGTCGCGGTCGTCCGCGCTCCGTGGGTAGCGAAGCCCGGACCCCGCGTTGTCCCGGGCGGCGTCGCGCAGCAGGTCCACGATGGTCCGCGTCGTCACGGCTGTGGTCATGTGGGTGCTTTCCTCCTCTGCGTCGGCCACCGCACCCGGGATCACCGGGACGGCATGCCGAACCATGTACGGAATTTCGTTCACCACGAAGGTGGGGCGCACAAGCGAAAGGGGCGATGGATGCCGGGGGAATCAATCCCCGGAGCCACGACACTGGGGCTCCGAATACCCGCCGACGATAAGAACCGGTGGACCGCGTTGTCAAAGCCTTAATAGAGCGACAGGAACACCAGAAAAGAGGGAGACGCCTCTGTCAAACATGACACGACGTGAGAGCGAACACACTGGTCAGGGGGGTGTGACCATAATCTTCCGAGGTGTCGCCTTTCTGACCTGCCCCGCCTCGACTTCAGCAACTTCGCCGAAACAAAACACCACCCAATAGGCTTGCAAAATCACACGGCGGCAATTTTTCTGACGGTGTGCGTAAGCGATTGAGACAGATACGGGAAAGGCGGAATGCCGCGACGGACGGCCTCGCGGCACTGGGCGGGCTGTCACCAGCTGTTCCCACTCGCGTACAGTCCGTGGTGACGGCGCTCCGACACAGCCGAGCGCAGCCGTTGACCAGGAGAAGGAACATGGAGACCGAAGCAAGCCCCGGCCCTCTTTCCTACGTTCCCGGAACGGGGCGGCCGGTTCCCGAAGCCGAGCCTGCACTCGTGGAGCGGTGGCGTTCGGGCGGAGGGGAACTGGTCGAGCTGCTGTCCCAGGTGCGCGAACGGTTCGGCGGCGTCGCCGCGTTCCGGCTCGGGCCGGCCCCCACCATCCTCGTCACCGGCCCTCAGGCGGTCCAGCACGTTCTCGCCCGGCACCCGGAGCAGTACGTCAAGCGCTCCCACCGCGCCCGTGTGCTGATCGGCGACGGCGTGCTCGCCGCCACCGGCGCGGCGTGGAAGCGCCAACGCCGTTTGCTGCAGTCCCAGTTCACCGGCACCGGGATGCGCCGCTACGAACAGCGCATCACCGGGGCCGCCCGGACCACCGCCGGCCGCTGGAGCGAGTACGCCCGTACCGGACGGACCCTCGATGTCGGGCAAGAGATGCGCCGTTTCGCCCTGGACGCCATCTGGCGCTCTCTCACCGGGCACCCCCTCGATGACGACACCGAGCGCGAACTGGCCGCCGTGGCAGCCGTGGCGGCCGCCCTTCCGACGCTTCCCACTGGTGTCACCGACGCCCGGGACGCCGTCGCCACCGATCTCGCCCGGATCGATGCGGTCGCCCGGCATGCCATCGAGGCCGCCCGCGGCGGGGCGGCCGGCCCCGACGGCCCGGGCCTGCTGCGCGTACTGACCGACGCCGCCACCGAGCGCCCCGAGTACACCGACCGGCTGATCCGCGACGAGTTGGTCACGCTGCTCGTGGCCGGGCACGAGACCACCGCCACCACCCTGACCTGGCTCTATCTGCTCCTCGACCAGCATCCCGCCGCCCGCGATCAAGCTCTCGCCGCCGGCCACGAAGGATCGGCCCAACGCCGCCAGGCCATCCAGGCTCTGGTCCACGAGACGCTCCGGCTCTACCCGTCCGCCTGGATCCTGCCCCGCCACGCCACCGAGGACGACACCCTCGCCGGCTATGCCGTCGAAGCGGGCACCGACATCCTGGTCTGCCCCTACCTCACCCACCGCGATCCCGAACTATGGCCAGACCCGGAGCACTTCGACCCCCGGCGCTTCATCACCCCGGACGGCCGGCCCACCCACCCGGGCGCCTACTATCCGTTCGGTGTCGGTCCCCGCGCCTGCCTCGGACTGCAATTCGCGCTCCGCGAATCGACCGTCCTGCTCGAACACCTGCTGCCGGTCCACATCCCGGCCTTCTCCTCCGCCCCCACAAAGGCGGCGTACGGCATCACCGTCCGCCCCGATGGCCCAACCCCCGCAACCTTGAAGGCTGGTCGTCGAGATCCCTGATGCGCCGACCGTCCGCCGCGGTCACCGGCATCCGGCCCGCCCCTCATCGCGGCTCAGCGGGGAGCAGATCGCGATCCCCGGTCCGCTCGGGCTGTGCCGGCGGGCTGGTCCGCCGCAGGACGTTGAGGGCGATGAGGACGATGAGGACGGCGACGACCCGGAGCGCGGCTCCGAGGTCAGGCCGAGCGCACATCCATCGTTGAGGGTCTCAGGTGTGACGGTCCGACCCGTGCGATGGTGAGCCGCGGCGCCGAGTGCGGCGGGTCCGAGTGAGGCGCCGATCCGGCGTGAGCTGTTGAGCAAGCCCGAGGTCGTGCCGGTCTCATGGGGCGCGAGGCCGATGGTGACGGTGGAGACGACCGGTCCGGGGCCGAGCCCGAAGCGGACGCTCGCGACGATCGAGGGCCCGAGGATGTCGACGGTGAAGGCGCCGCCGGGGCTGATCAGACCGAACCAGCGAGCCGCGAATCACCGTGATGACTGTGAGGCCCATGGAAAGTCAACCTGCGCTATCAAGCCACCGGCACCGCTGCTTATCGAGGCCGAAATGAGCTCATGCTTTTCGGGTGGGAGCTAGTAGTGTCCCGAACCGCAGCATCCCGCGCCAGCAGATCACGCTTTCCGGAGGAGAGGCTTCCATGCGATTCAGATTCCGTTCTCTGGCACATGCAAGCACCCGTGCATTCGCGGTACTCGCACTGCTGGTGGGTTTATCCGGCGGCTTTACGGCAACCGCAACCGCCACAGAGACCGGTCAGACCGGACTGGACAACACCTGGGCATGCTCCGTGCCGTCGGGATACACCTACGACCGCGTGACCAGCCAGCTAAATACTTGCGGATCCGGATTCCATTCCTACTACCATTTGCGCGCACCTCAAGACAACATCTGGGTGTGCTACGTCCTGCCCGGTTACACCTACGACCAGGCAAGCAACCAACTGAACGTCTGCAACTCGTCGGGATTCGCCAACAGTTACCGCATGCGAATCGGCCAGGACAACATCTGGGCCTGTTCCCTCCCCAACAGCAACCTCACCTACGATCGAGTTGCAAACCAATTGAACGTGTGCAACCCCTCCGGCTTCGCAAACAGCTACCACCTTCGCAGCCCCGTGAATGGCCTTTGGGCATGCAGCATCCCTCCGGGGTGGACCTACGACCAGGTCTCCAACCAATTGAACGTCTGCAATCCTTCCGGCTTCGCAAACAGTTACCGCCTGCGGGGCTGACACCGTGAGCGCATTCCCGACGGCACGACACCGCGGGACATAGAAGCATCCGGATCCGCTCCGGGTGTCCCCCATACCGGTCCCCACGGCTCAATTGCAGCCTTGGGGACCTCGCATTTACCCCGTCGCTGCAACCCTGGGAAGCCGCCATCCCGTGGCAGCGGAGCGTCGCCGGGGTGACTCTGAAAGGTGGGCGGCAAGAGAGCTCGGACGCAGGAGGCGCCGTGGGCGGTCTGGTGGTCGTGGGCGTGGACGGGTCGGCGTCGAGTCTTGCCGCGGTGGAGGCGGCTGCGCGCGAGGCACGCTGAGGCGAGCAGCGCTCAAGGTGGTGCACGCCTTTCTCTGGCCTGCGATGCATGTGCCCCTGGGTCCGTCTCCCCTTGGTGCGGCGGAGGGCGGGATCCGGAACATGGTCGAGCGCCTGGTGACCGAGGCGGTGGAGCGCGCCAGGGCAACGGCACCGGAGGTGGAGGTGTCACACGCGGTGGTGATGGGGGAGCCGTTGACGGTGTTGGAGGCGCAGTCACGTGCCGCCGAGCTCGTGGTCGTCGGGTCCCGGGGGATGGGCGGGTTCGTCGGGCTCCTGGTGGGCTCGACGGCGGTGCATCTGGCCGCACACGGCCGGTGCCCGGTGCTGGTGGTACGACAGGAAGCCCACACCGATGGTCCCATCGTGCTGGGTGTCGACGGCTCCGCTGCGGGTGGGCAAGCGGTGGACTTCGCCTTCGCCGAGGCGGCCCTGCGGACTGCGCCATTGGTGGCACTGCACGCCTGGACCACGTGGAATGCGCCGCTGCCCGCACCGCAGGTTGCGTCGATGCCGTACGCGAACCCGCCGGGAGCGCTCGACCAGGAGGAAGAGACCCTGCTCTCGGCGGCGCTGGCCGGCCGTCAGGAGCAGTATCCGGATGTGACGGTGGAGCACAAGGTCGTACATGCTCAGACGCGAGAAACCCTGATCGACGCGAGCCGGTCCGCCCAACTGGTGGTGGTCGGGGCTCGGGGGCGCGGCGGCTTCGCCGGGTTGTTGCTGGGGTCGGTGAGTCAGGCTCTGCTGCATCACGCGCACTGTCCGGTCGCGGTGGTACGGGGAGCGGGCACCCGCCCTTGACGTGATGGGCGCCTGGATGGGTGTCACGGCCGCAGATGTGCCCGGATGAAGGCAGTGGCGGCAGGCCGGTCAGGTCGGCGTGGACGGGGTTAAGGCCAGGGGCCTTGAGATCGGTGTCGCCCGCGTAGTCGCGAGCACGAGCGCGCAGGGCGTCGACGGTGACGGACGGGTCCACACCTGCATTGGAGGTGTAGCTGTCGCCGACTCTTCCAGCAGTCCCCCGATTCCCGGCTGACGTTCAGGGCCTGGCACGACGACGCCTTCGGAGCTCTCGAACGCGGCTTGACCCACCTGGTGTTCACCGCGATTCCCGAAGAGCGCTACGTCTGCCTCCTCTCCGCCGGGCGTCCACTCGCCGCCCGTACGAGACTGTCCCTGGACGAGTACCTGAGCTGCTCGCACATCGAGGTGACCGTCGTCGAGGGGCGCCAAGGGCTGCTCGACCGGCGCCTGTCCGATCTGGCCGCGCCACGCCGCGTCAGTCCGAGCGTGCCCCACCACGCCATTGCGCCCTCGGCCGTCCCCGGCACACGGCTGGTGGCCACGCTTCCCTTGCGGCTCGTGGCACAGCACGTCGCCGATCCCGGTCTACGGTGTGGGCGAGCGCCCCGCGCCACCGAGTCCGTGACCTACCGCATGGCCTGGAACCCGCGCCTGGAGAACGACCCCGCCCAGAACTGGCTGCGCGAGCATCCGCGCCGTCACGGCCGAACTGCCCGCCATATCATTCACCGTTGAATCACATGCTTGACAATTTCCGTTTCCCCGGCGTTCACCGCACTCTCCTGTAACCCCGGAACTGCAATTGGGGTACGCCTCTCAATTTGCAGACGAGACACAACCATTCGGAAACAAGGCCCGTCTAAGACTGCGAATCAAACAATGCACGGGGAGTAACGCCCCCGGACGAGACGCTCTGCGTCCCACTTCGCCTGGGGGCCAGCAAAGAATGCACCAATCGATCCTGCCCATCACCATTTCCTGCGGCACTCCTCACAGGAACGCACACCGCCGGCCACACAGGAACAAGGTGTGAAACCGACGACCCGTCCGGCGCCGGAGGCCACACCCGCGCCGCCCGCAGATCCGCCGTCCGACCATGCGCACGAGCGCCGTCCGTGGCCCCGGCTGCCACGCCCGGCGGTAGGACCCGGACAGGCCGCGGCCCTGCTCGCGGCGGCCATCACCGTCCTCGCGTTGTGTGCCGCCGACGCCGTCGCGCGCAGCTACCCCTTCGGGCCCCGCACCCGCAACGTCAACGACCTGGGCAACCAGTACGTGCCGTTCCACGCACACCTGTGGGACCTGCTGCACGGACGGGCCGACGGCGGTCTCCTGGTCAACTGGCAATCAGGATTCGGCGCCAGCTTCCTGCCCGACGTCGGTACGTACCTGAGCAGCCCGTTCGCGCTGCTCGTCGCGGTGTTCCCGAGAGACGAGATCGACCTCGCGGTCTACGTGATCACGGTGCTGAAGACGGCGTCCGCCGGTGCGGCCATGGCCTGGCTGCTGCTCGCCCTTCGCCCCGGCCGCTGGTGGACGGCGGGACTGCTCGGCGCCTCCTACGCGCTGTGCGGCTGGAGCGTGGCGATGGGCGCGTACAACCTCATGTGGCTCGACGGACTCATCGCCCTGCCTCTGCTGTGCCTGGTCGGCGAGTGGGCGCTGAGCGGACGGCGGCCGGTCCTCGGGGTGCTGGTCGTGGCGGTCGCCTGGATCGCCAACTTCTACACCGCGTACATGGCCACCCTCGGCGCCGGTCTGGTGCTGCTGCTCCGGCTGTGGCTCTGTGACCTCCCGCGCCGGCGACGGCTCACGGCAGTCGGCCGGGCAGGCCTGACCGTCGCCCTCGGCGTCGGTCTCGCCGCGCCGCTGGTGACGGTCGTGTACTTCGGGACCAAGCACGCATATCGCGGCCGGGTCAGGCAGTTCGTGCCGGTGCCGGCCGAGGACCTACTGGCCCGCCTGCTGCCGACGACGTACAGCTTCAGCAGCCCGGCCGTGTACGTGGGCACCACTGCGCTGCTGCTCGCCCTCGCCGTGCCCTTCCACCGAGCGGTTCCGCGGCGGGTGCGCACGGGGTGGACGCTGCTGGTGGCGGTGGTGACGGTGTCGATGCAGTGGGGGCCGACCCATCTGGTCTGGCACGCCTTCACCACCCCGCAGGGCAGCGCGTACCGCCAGACCTTCGTGCTGTGCGGGCTGCTGGTGATCGCCGCGTGGACCTCGCTCTCGTACGGCCCGCCCGACCGGCTCGCGCTGGGAGCGGCGGCCGGACTGCTCGCGCTCATCATGGCCGCCGCGAGCGCAAGCAAACTGACGCACCGCGCCTTCACGCTGCCGCTCGCGCTGCTCGCCGCCCTGGCCGCGCTGGCCGGACTGGCCCTGCTGGGCCGCACGGACGGCAGGCGCCGCACCGCCCTCGCCACGCTCGCCGTGGTCCTGCTCCTCGGCGGGCAGCTGGGCGAGGCCGCCGCCACCTCCGCCGTGGCGACGCGGCTGCGGCTGGCGCACATGGACGACTACGCCCCCTGGGGCGCACGCCAGCAGCGGCAGACGGAGGCGATCGCCGACGCCGACGACTGGCCCCGGTACCGCACCGAACCGGGCCGGGAGCAGACCGTCGGCAACGACCCGCTGGAGGTGGGCGGCCAGGGCGCCCAGTACTACAGCAGCCTCACCTCCGACGTCCTCAGCCGCACGCTCACCGCCCTCGGTGACGGCTGGACGTCGCGCGGCCGCAACCTGCAGAGCCTGGACAACGCCGTCACGGACGCGATCTTCTCCGTCGGCGCGCGGCTGCACTCCCCGCCGGACCCGCACCAGAACTGGTTCCCGCAGGACGGCCGCCGGACGACCGTGTCCCGGCAGGAGGTGCCGCCCCTGGTCACGGTGCGGCCGCCCGGCGCCCACGGCCGCACGGATGTCTCCGACTTCGGCCCGTCTCCGTACCGCAACCAGGAGCTGCTGCTGGGCAGCCGGGTCTACACCGTGCCCCGCCTCACCGTGCGCACCAGCGCCGGGAAGACACCGGACCGCAGCGACGACGCACGGCCCGGCCTGCGCCTCGGCGCCCTGCCCGCCGGTACCGCCGCACGGCAGCCGACGATCACGGCCCGCTGTCCGGCCGGCAACGAGGTGTACCTGTGGGCGCCGTACTTCTCGGGCTCCGCGCGCCTCGCCGGCGACTCGGCCCACGGCCTGACCGGGCGATTCCGGTCGGACCATCCCGTCACCAAGATCGCAGCCATGCAGCGGCTCGGCACGGTCCCCCCTTCCGGACGCCTGCGGATCGACCTGTCCCCCGACCGGACGGGCCTCGTCCCGGACGGCGCGGTCGGCTGCCTGGACACCGCCCGGCTGCGCACCGCCGTCGCACGGCTCAGGACCACCGGCGCCACCGAAGTGACCGTCTCCGACGGCACCATCCGGGCCCAACTGCCCGCAGGCAGCAAGGGAACCGCCGTCGTAGCGGCTCCCCGGATCGCCGGCTGGCGCTGCGCCACGGGCGACGCGACCGCCGTACCCGCCCGGGCGTACTACGGGCTGATCGCCGTGCCCCTCGACGGCTCCTCGACCAGCCTCACCTGTACGTTCCACCCACCCGGCCTGCGGCTGGGCGCGGTGGTCGGAGGTGCCTCGCTGCTGACCCTCACCCTGCTGGGCGCCTTCGCCGCCGTCCGCCGACGGCGTGCCGGGGCACCTGCGACGACCACACGACCTTGCGACTTCACGAGCGCGTGACCGGCGCTCCGAGACCGACCCAGGGGGAGAACCATGCTCATCTCGATCGTCGCACCCTGCTACAACGAAGAAGACGTCATCGAGCGCTTCCACGACGAGGTCCAGAAGGTCGCGGAGGAACTGCTGCCGCTCGGCCACGACATGGAGTTCGTGTACGTCGACGACGGCAGCCGCGACCGCACCCTCGCCGCCCTGAAGCGGCTCGCCGACCGCGACGCGCGCGTGCGGTACGTCTCCTTCAGCCGCAACTTCGGCAAGGAGGCGGCGCTGCTCGCCGGTCTGCGGCACGCCTCGGGAGACTCCGTGGTCGTCATGGACTCGGACCTCCAGCATCCGCCGGAACTGATCAAACGCATGGTGGACCTGCGTGGACAGGGCTACGACCAGGTCATCGCCCGGCGCACCAGGAACGGCGACCCGATCACCCGCACCGTCACGGCGCGCCTGTACTACCGGCTCATCAACCGTCTCGTCGACGTGGAACTCATGGACGGCGTCGGCGACTTCCGGCTGCTGTCGCGTCGCGTGGTGGACGCCGTCCTGGGCCTCACGGAGTACAACCGCTTCTCCAAGGGCCTGTTCGCGTGGGTGGGGTTCCCCAGCACCACCTTCGAGTACGAGAACGCCGCGCGCGAACACGGCCGCAGCTCGTGGACCTTCCGCGGTCTGCTCAACTACGGACTCGACGGACTGCTGTCCTTCAACAACCGACCGCTGCGCGCCGCCCTCTACCTCGGTATGGGACTTCTGTTGTGTGCGGGGCTGTACACCGCGTGGATCGTGGGCGCGGCGCTCGTCAACGGTGTGGAGACGCCTGGCTACGTCACGATCATCACCGCCGTCACCGCCTTGGCGGGCGTTCAGATGATCATGCTCGGGGTCATCGGTGAGTACACGGGCCGGATCTACTACGAGGTCAAGGGGCGGCCGCACTTCCTGGTGAAGGCGACCAACGTGGAACGAGCGAAGGACCTCATTCCGTGATGCGCATCGCTACGCCGCGCCCCGTGCCGAGGCAGATACTCACCTTCGCCGTGGTCGGCCTGATCAACACGGCCACGTACTACGGCCTTTACTTGCTCTTTCTCAATGCCTTGCCTTATCTCGGTGCCCATGTCCTTGCATTCCTGCTCAGCATGACCGGGTCCTTCTTCCTGAATGCGCGCTTCACGTACCGGACGCGGCCGACCCTGCGGAAATTCCTGATGTTTCCCCTGACGAACGCAGCCAATTTCCTGATCACCACGGCGGGTGTGTATGTGATCGTCGGCGTCCTGCACGCCGGAAGCCGGTTCGCTCCCCTCCTCGCGTCCATGGCGGCGATTCCGGTGACCTTCGTCGTCTCCCGGTGGATCATGCTCACCGGGCCGGACACAGCCGGATAGAACTCCTTCGCTCCTTCACTCCCGGCTCAGGTCGTGGACGTGCCCTCGGCGGTCGTCGCGTCCTCGTGGGCCACGCCATGCGTCATGGCAAGGACGGGCGCCATGACTGCGTGGTTGCGGCGATCACCAGCGCCGTACCCAGTACGACAACCGCTCCGGCGCACAGCGCCCAGACCGTCGCGGCAGGGGTCCGTCCATCGTGCGCGTGCTCGACGAGGCCCACCCTCGCAGCACCGATGACAGTCACCGCGGCCGTGAGCGGCACATGTGCCAGCACCATTGCGCTGTGGCCGCGCGGACGGTCCGGGGTAAGCGGTGGCCGGCGAAGTCGAAGTACGTCCACCAGGCTCCGAAGCCGACGACGATGGCGACAAGACCGACGGCAAGGGTGAGCGCGCAGGCCGGCACATCGACCAGCCCGTCGACAACGCCCGTCACGGTTTCTCCGAGCCCGACCGGCCGACGCAGCGGCTGGCCGAGCACCGGGTGGCGGTCGTCGAGGCCGCGCGCCGCATCACGGCTCCGGACGCAGCCACCTCCCGGACTCGCGCACAGCTGCCCGACGTCATCGTGGGGGGCGCGGAGCGCCGACTCGCCCTCGCCCCACGCCGACCGGCTCGGCGGGCAGCTCACTCCCGTACGGCGGATACTCCTGCGTAGGGACCTGTGAGAACCAGGAGACCGAACAGGGAGCGCCATGTCTGGGCAGTTCGAAGCAGAGGTCGAGATCGACCGCCCCATCGAGCAAGTGTTTGAATTTCTCGCCGATGGCGAGAACGACCCGAAGTTCAGCCCTCGCGTGCTGGCGATCAAGAAGACCACGGGCGGGCCGACAGCCGTCGGCACGGTCTATCGGAGCATCGTCAAGGACGCCGGCATGAAGACCCGGCGCGAGTTCCAGATCACCACTTACGCCCCGCCCACGCGGATCCGCTGGAAAGAGACGTCGAAAAACCTGATCACAGGTGCGGAGGGCGGCTACGACCTCACACCACTCCCCGACGGGCACACCCAGCTGAGGGTCTACAACGTTCTGGAGGGCCACGGCGTCGGCAAACTTCTCGAAGGACTCGCTCTTGGCGCGGCCCGCAAGGACGCCGACGCATTCGCCCAGCGGATCAAGACGGCCGTCGAAACCGGCTGACCCCGCAGCCCCTGCCGCCCCCGGCGCGCCGGCGATCCGATCGCTTGCGCAGCGTCAGCATCAGGCGGACTCTGGACCTGATGAGGCAGGCCGGTGAGGGCGTCATGAGCTACGCGGAAAAGGCGACCAGGGACGCCGACTTCCGCGGCCCGCTGGACGTGACAACGGCTGCCACATTCGTGGTCGACAGCCAGGACATCGTGATCGGCTGGAGCCCCGCGGCGCAGGAGCTCCTCGGATACCCGCCGTCCGAGATCGTCGGGCGTCCCTTGACCACGTTCCTGGTGACGGCAGCCGAAACCGGGACCGGACCGTCATCCGCCCGCGAGCAGCCATCGGCGGAGCGGCCCGCGGACGTTCCGGTCCTGCCCTTGCGGCAGCGAGGCGTGCAGACGGCCGTCCACCGCGACGGCCACCTGCTGCAACTCGTCACCAGGGACTGCCACCTGTCCGGTACCGGGTCCGCACGGCGGCTCGTGGTGGCGGCCGACTGCGGCCGACTCGGCGACTGGGAGTCCCGGCTGGCCATGCTGGACGGGCTGGCCACCCAGTCGCCGCTGGCTTTCGCCATCTACGACACCCAGCTGCGTCTCGTCTGGTGCAACGCCGCCTCCGAGATGGAGCTCGGCCGGACGAGCGCGGAGGTCCGGGGCAGGCCGGCCGACGAGCTGTACCCCGGTGGGAGGTTCGTGACACCGGGCTACCCGGAGACCCTGGACGCGGTCATGCGCAGGGTGCTGGACACCGGAGAGCCCATCATCGACCTGCACTTCCGTGGACAGCAGCCCAGTGACCCCGGGAGGGAACACCTGTGGTCCTGTTCGTACTACCGGCTGCAGGACCAGAACGGCCATGTGCTCGGGGTGTGCGAGGACGCGTTCGACATCTCCGACCGCCACGAGGCGCAGCGTCAGCTCAATCTGCTGGTGGAGGCCGGCCGTCGCGTCGGCACGACGCTGGACGTGATCGCCACGACGGACGAGCTGGCCGCGGTGGCGGTTCCCGAGTTCGCCGACCTCGTCGAGGTGGACCTCGCTCCGGCCGTGCTGAGCGGCGAGGTGCCGGACATCGGGGGTCCGGCGGGCAGCGAGCTGATCCGCGCCTCCTTCCGCTCGGCCTCCCCCGGGGACACGGCGGCCCCGGCGGGCGCCACGGCGCACTCCGCGGGAGCGCCGCGCCGCGAGCCTCATCCGGTGGAATACGCGGACGACTCGCCCCAGCACCGCAGCCTCGCCTCGGGCGGGCTCGTGCTCGAGGACGACACACTCGTCGTGCCGCTGCGCGCAGGTGGCAGCTCCTTCGGCCTCGTCACCTTCGTGCGCCGCGGGGGGTCGGGGATCTTCGACAAGGCTGCCGTCGCGGTGGCGGACGAACTGGCCGCCCGGGCCGCGGTGTCCATCGACAACGCCCGCCGCTACACGCGCGAACGCGCCGCGGCCCTTGCGCTGCAGCGCCAGCTCCTGCCGCAGTACCTGCCGCCCAACTCGGCGGTCGAAGTGGCCCATCGCTATCTGCCGACGGACGCTCTGAGCGGCGTCGGCGGCGACTGGTTCGACGTCATCCCGCTCTCCGGAGCACGCGTCGGGCTGGTGGTCGGAGACGTGGTGGGACATGGGCTCCATGCGGCGGCCACCATGGGGCGGCTGCGTACGACCGTACGTGCCCTCGCCCCCATGGACATTCCCCCCGACGAGCTGCTGAAGCGGCTGGACGACCTCGTGGGGCAGTCGGCGGAGGCCGGCACGGACCCTCTCGGAGCGGTCGCCGATGACGATGTCGCGGCCGGGGCCACCTGCCTCTACGCGGTCTACGATCCCGTGTCGCGACGCTGCACCATGGCTCGCGCAGGCCATCTGCCGCCCGCGGTCGTGGAACCCGATGGACGAGTCGGCTTCCCGGACCTGCCGGCCGGTCCGCCCCTGGGCCTTGGCGGGCTTCCCTTCGAGTCCCTCGAGATCGAACTGCCGGCGGGCAGTCTGCTGGCCCTCTTCACCGATGGACTGGTCGAGTTGCGCAACCGGGACATCGACAAGGGCCTGGAGACCCTCCGGAAGGTTCTCAGCGAAGACGCGAGTTCTCTGGAGGATCTCTGCGACCGTGTCATCACCGAGCTCCTCCCCGACAGCACGACCACCGATGACACGGCCCTCCTGCTGGTCCGCACCCGCGAGCTCGACAGCCGCGGGGTCGCCGTCTGGAATCTGCCCGCTGAGCCGACGGCCGCCGGCCGCGCGCGGGAACTGGTCGCCGGCCGGCTCACGGACTGGGGCCTCGAGGAGCTCGTGTTCTCCACCGAGCTGATCGTCAGCGAGTTGGTCACGAACGCCATCAGGTACGCCGAAGGCCCGTTGCACCTACGGCTCATCCGTGACCGCACCCTTGTGTGCGAGGTCGCGGACGCCGGCCACACCGCCCCCCACCTGCGCCACAGCGCGGACGACGACGAAGGCGGCCGCGGGCTGTTCATCGTCGCCCAGCTCGTACTGCGGTGGGGAACCCGATACACCCACGAGGGCAAGACCATCTGGGCGGAACAGGCACTGCCCACGGACTGACAGAGGTCTTCCGCGCCCCGGGAGGGGCCCGTGCGGGCTCAGGAACAGAATTCCGCGATGGTGTCGGCGAGAATGCCGGTCAGGCGCTCCAGCGAGGCCAGATCGACGTACTCGGTGGCCGCATGGGCACCCGCGCCGTCGACGCCGAAGAGCAGGCAGGGGATGCCCGCGCGGGCGAGGAGGGCGCAGTCGGTCCAGAACGGTTCGGCGCGCGCCACGGGCGGGTGCCCGAGCGACTTTTCGGCGTGGCGGGCCAGGGTGCGGACGACCGGATGCCGGGGTTCGGCCTCGAAGGGCTCGCGGTACAGCCCACGGGTCAGCCGGTACTGGAAGTCCGGTACCATGGTGACGAGTTGGTCGAGTACGGCGGTCAGCTCCCCTTCGACACTGTCGGCGCTCTCGCCGGGCACGGTGCGGCGTTCGAGGGTGATGCGGCAGTGCGCCGGGTAGGTGGAGGGCTCCTCGCCGCCACGGATCACGGAGGCGTGCACGGTGCCGGTACCCAGGAGCGGGTGGGCCGGGCCCAGTGCGAGGCGCCGCCCCAACTCCTCCAGCGCGACCAGGAAGTGGCCGGACTTGGCGATGGCGTCGATGCCCAGTTCGGGGCGTGATCCGTGGGCGGCGCGCCCCACGATCTCCACGTCGAACCACGCAAAGCCCTTGTGGGCCAAGGTGAGTTCGAGATGGCTCGGCTCGGTGACGATCGCCGCGTCGGCAGTGAAGGACCCCAGTACCTCCTCGGTGCCGGAGCTGGCGTGCTCCTCGTCGGCGACGCAGGCGACGATGACGTCGCCGCGCAGGGAACCCTCGGCGGTGGCGCGTGCGGCGGCGACCATCATGGCGGCAATGCCGCTCTTCATGTCGAAGGTACCGCGGCCGAACATCTTGCCGTCGCGGATCTCTGGGTCGAGGGGGTCCCCGTCGTAGCCGGCGAGGCCGACCGTGTCGAGGTGGCCGTTGAGCATGAGTGACCGGCCGCCTCCGACACCGCGGGCGATCGCTACGAGCGAGGGACGCCCCGGACGGTCTTCCAGGCGGTGCACCTCGAAACCGTGGGCGGCAAGCCATGCGCCGCAGAAGTCGGCGACGGCGGTCTCGCCGGCCCCGCCGGTCACGAGGTCGGGGTTGACGGAGTCAAGGGCCGTCAGCCGGGCGAGGAGACGAACGGGGTCGAGGTCCAGGAGCTCGGAAGCCGTTGGGGTTGCGGGTGGTTGGGGCAGCATGGGGAGCCTTCCGGCGCGTTGACGCGCCCTTGGAGGGCGCGGCGGGGGGCGGGTTTCGACGGCGGATGCGTGATGTGAGCACCGTGCCCCAGGCCGATCACGTCGGTCCAGCGAAGGTTTCCGAGGATGAGTCATCGGAAATTCCGAACGCTCGCGGGGCTCCTGGCCTTGTCCGTGCCGTTCAGGCGCCGGTCCGGGCCGTACGTTCCGTCACCGCGCCCTGGAGAGCATGACGGGCGGCGATGATCGCGGGGTGCCGGCTGCGGCCCTGGCGTACGGCGGTGAAGATGCGGCGGGTGCGTTGGCCGCGCGGGAGCTTCTGCAGGGTGAGCGTCGGCGATTGCCCGTTCCACACGAGGTCGGGCAGCAGGGCGACGGCGTGGCCCTGTTCGACGAGGCGGAGCTGGAGCAGCAGATCAGTGGTCTCGAACCGCACGTCGGGCTCGAAGCCGGCGTTGCGGCACAGGGTCATGGCCCAGTGGCGGGCGGCCGTGCCCTCGGGCTCCATGGCCCAGGGCCGATCGGCGAGCGCGCGCAGCGACGCCGTGGGGCCGCTCCTGTCCCCGGACGGCTTTTCGGGCAGGGCAAGGTGAAGGGGGTCGTCCAGCAGATCCTCCTGCTCGACGCCCGACGGCCGGGGGTTGGGATTGCCCGGGTACTCCTCAGCGACGACCCGGTCGAAGTCGCGGGCCTGGAGGGCGGGCAGGGCCGCTTCCGGAGGCATCTGTGTCACATGCACCCGCAGGCCCGGGTGCCGGTCGCGCAGCAGGCTGAGCGCAGGTGGCACCAAGGTGAGGGCAGCGGTCTGGAAGGAGGCGATGCGCAGCATGCCGGTGAGGTCGGTCAGGGAGGTGGCGATGTCCGCCTCGGCGCGTTCCAGCCGCTCCAGCACCGCCTCGGTGTGCGAGACCAGTATCTCCGCCTGCTCGGTGAGCCTTACCCGCCGGCCCACCGGCTCCAGCAGCGGGACACCCGCCTCCGCCTCCAGCTGGGAGAGCTGCTGGGAAACGGAGGACGGGCTGTACGACAGGGCCGTGGCCACGGCAGCGAGGGTGCCGCGGTGCTTGAGCTCGCGCAGCAGGCGCAGTCGGTGCAGGTCGAACATCGGCAGTTCGCTCGCTTCCCGCGGAGGCTTCATTCATCGGTCTCACTAATGAATATAGGTCCGAAAGTTTCGCTGGACCGACGATGGGAGAGGGCCGCAGGCTGAGGGCGTGCTTGAGAACGCTTCTTCGACGAGGGCGCTGCCCTGGTACGCCCGGCCCGCTGCCCGGTCCTGGACCTGCGCACCCGCTCCTGCCGGGGTGCGGGACTTCCACGCCGCCCTGCCCGGCTACTCCCCCACCCCGCTGACGGAACTTCCCTCCCTGGCCACCGAGTTGGCCGTCGGCCGGGTTTTCGTCAAGGACGAGTCGTCCCGGCTGGGCCTGCCGGCCTTCAAGGCGCTGGGCGCGTCCTGGGCGGTACACCGCGCGCTGGCGGAGCAGGCTGCCCGCAACCCGGGAGCGGCGCCCGCCACGCTGGTCAGTGCCACCGACGGCAACCACGGTCGCGCCGTGGCCCGGTCGGCGCGGCTGCTGGGCCGGCGCGCGCACATATTCGTTCCCCGAGGTGTCCATCCGGCGGCCGTCGCGGCCATCGCCTCCGAGGGGGCGGACATCACCCGGGTTCCGGGCTCGTACGACGACGCCGTACGGCAGGCGGCCGAGGTTGCGGCAGCCGCTGCGGACGCGGTCCTGATCCAGGACACCGCCTGGCCGGGCTATGAGACGATCCCGGGCTGGATCGTCGAGGGCTACTCCACGCTGTGCGCCGAAATCGACGAGCAGCTCGCCGCCGCGGGAGCCTCGGCGCCGGGGCTCGTCGCCGTCCCGGTGGGCGTCGGGTCTCTGGCCCAGGCCGTGATCACCCACTACCGCAGCCGTCCCTCCGCACCGGGTCCGGCCCTGCTCTCGGTCGAACCGGAGGCCGCGGCCTGCGTCATCGAGAGTCTCCGTCGCGGTGCACCCGTCAGCGTCCTCACCGGTCACACCGCCATGGCGGGGCTGAACTGCGGCACCCCCTCCAGCATCGCCTGGCCCTATCTGCACGGCGGGCTCGACGCCGCGGTCGCCGTCACCGACACCGCGGGTGCCTGCGCCGCCGGTGACCTCGCGGAGCTCGGTGTCTCCTCGGGCCCGTGCGGGGCCGCCGCTCTCGCCGGTGTCCGTGCGGTGCTCACCGAAAAGGGCGCCGCAGAGCGCCGTGCGGCACTCGGGCTCGGCCCAGCCTCGGTGGTCGTACTGCTCAGCACCGAGGGCACGGCCGCCAACGCGCACGCCACCGTCGATCAGTAACCGCCCCGTGCTGATACGGCACTGCCCACCCCTTATGACTCATGGGAGACCGACCATGACCGGCACCCCCGACACCATCACCGTCAACGGCGACCGTCTGTGGCAGTCCCTCATGGACCTCGCCGAGATCGGTGCCTACGACGACGAACGCACCGGGCTGCGCGGCGTCGACCGACTGGCCCTCACCGACGCCGACGCGGCCGGCCGCCGCCAGGTCATTGCTTGGATGGAGCAGGCGGGACTGACCGTCCGCGTCGACGGGATGGGCAACATCTACGGCCGCCGCGAAGGCACCGACCCCGACGCGCCCCCCGTCCTGACGGGCTCGCACATCGACAGCGTGGCCACCGCCGGTGCCTTCGACGGCTGTCTCGGCGTCCTGGGCGGCATCGAGGTCGTACGGACCCTGAACGAGCGGGGTATCAGCACCCGCCGCCCCATCGAGGTCGGAATCTTCACCGAGGAGGAGGGCGTCCGCTTCGGCACCGACATGCTCGGCAGCGCCGTTGCCGCCGGCCGACTGACCCTGGAGTACGCCCATGCCCTGACCGACCGCGACGGCCACACCCTCCGCGGCGAACTCGCCCGCACCGGCTTCGACGGCCCGGCCGACGTGCGCCTCGCCCCGCCGCACGCCTATGTGGAGTGCCACATCGAACAGGGCCCCGTGCTCGCCGGGCACAACGTCCCTGTCGGTGTCGTCACCGGGGTGCAGGGGATCTCCTGGCAGGAGATCACCATCCACGGCCGCGCCGCACATGCCGGCACCACTCCAACCCACCTGCGGTCCGACGCCGGTCTCGCTGCCGCGCAGATCATCGTCCACCTGCGGGCCATGGTCGACTCCGGCTCGTACGGCGACCTGCACGCCACCGTCGGCCATCTGGTCGTGCACCCGGACCTGACCAACATCGTCCCGGCCCGCGCGGAGATGACCGTCGACCTGCGCAACCCCGACGACGCCCAGATGGCCCGTGCCGAGCAGGACTTGGCCGCGTTCCTGCACGACTTGGAGGGCAGTGGGCCGGGTCTGTCCCTGACCACCCGGCGGATGGCCAAGACCTCCCATGTCCCCTTCGACGAGGAGGTGCAGAAAGTCATCGCCCAAGCCGCCGACGACCACGGCTTGCCGCACATCTCCCTGATCTCGGGGGCCGGCCACGACGCCCAGGAGATCGCCGCGCTCTGCCCCACCGCCATGGTCTTCGTGCGGGGCGAGTACGACGGCATCAGCCACAACCCTCGCGAATACTCCACCCCCGAGGCCTGCGCCAACGGGGTCGACGTTCTCGCGACGACCCTCCTGCGTCTCGCCGACCAGGACTGACCGGGTGCGGCACTGTCACCGTGGGCGACCGGCCCACTCCGCGCCCGAGGGGAACGTCGGGGTCTCGCCGGCCACGGGCATCAGGCAGGGATGCCGCTCCCCGCACGAGAGGTCTGCAGCAAGGTGCGCGCGGCGTCCTTGGCCTGGCGGGCCGGCTCGGGGGAACCATGGATCGCCGCCGTGGTCATCGCGCCCTCGGCGAGAAGAACGAGGTGGTCGGTGAGCCAGTTGGGAGCTTCCGCGGCAGCCACCAAGTCGGCGACGTACTGCCGGAACGCCTGCTTGTGAGCCTTCGCGATGTCGGCCACGGCGGGGGACGTCGCCCCCATCTCCCCAAAGGAGTTGATGAAACCGCAGCCACGGAAGTCCGGCTCGCTGAACCAGCTGTACAACCAGTCGAACACCGCCAGGATGCGCTGCGTCGGCGATTCCGTGGTCTCCACATACTGGGCCAGATCACTCAACCAACGAGTGTCCCGCCGTCGCAGATAGGCCTCGACCAGAGAGTCCTTGGAGGGAAAGAGCTGGTAGAGACGCTTCAGTGGGACGGCGGACGCGGACCGTATCGCGTCCATCCCCACAGCCCGGATGCCCTGGCCGTAGAACAGCTCTTCGGCTGCGTCGAGAACTCGCTTCTCGGCCTCTTCGCGTTCCACTTCAGTCACATCCTCCGGGGGAACTATCGTTCTCCTACGATACCGCGCGCGTAGCCGGGCCGGACGTGTCCTGCTCCGTGCTGCCCGGCAGCGCGGCCTCGGTGGAGGCGAGAGGGAAGCCGGCGCGGGCCTGCCATCCGTCCCGTCCCGTGCGCGTCTCGGACCACTGCGCCAGGCACTCGACGATGCCCAGCCCCCGGCCGTGTTCGTCACAGGAGCCGAAGCGCTTGGAACGGACGGGGGTGGGACCGGCTCCACAGTCGGCGACCTGTATCCGCACGCTCCGCTCCTCCAGCGTGAGGCCGACGGTCATGTCGGCGTGCCCGTGCTGGGCCGCATTGGCCGCAAGCTCACCGATGATCAACAGGATGGAGTCCCGGTCGTCCTCGGCGACGCCCCAGTGCATCAGCAGAGCCGTCGCGAAGCGGCGGGCCACGCAGACCCAGCGGTCTTCGGCCGGGAGAGCGATCATGCCCTGTCGGGCAATCCGAGGGTGAAGGAGAAGTGGCACAGAAGCTTGCGAGAGGATCATGGGAATGCCCCGCGGAACTACAGGCCCCTGAGCGGGGCCGGCTCACGTCGTGCGACTGCTACGGGTGCCCCTGGACGTCGACGCCAGGGTCCCGGCCGGGCCGCAGAGAATCATCGTTCTAGCAAGCTGCTGAACAACGACTCTCCGCGCCGCAGCCACCGGGTGGCCGACCTGGACCGTCGGCCGACCTCGGCAACGAGACTCTACAGACCCAGGTCACTCAAGCCCGGGTGCCCATCGGGTCGGCGCCCCAGGGGCCAGTGGAACAAGCGCTCCGACTCCTTGATGGGCAGTTCGTTGATGCAGGCGTAACGGTGGTGCATCAGCCCGTCATCACCGAATTCCCAGTTTTCGTTGCCGTAGGCGCGAAACCAGTTGCCCGAGTCGTCGTGGTACTCGTAGGCGAACCGCACCGCGATGCGACTGCCGTCGAAGGCCCACAACTCCTTGATGAGCCGGTAGTCGAGCTCCCGATTCCACTTGCGGGTGAGGAAGGAGACGATCTCGTCGTAGCCGGTGGCGAACTCCGCGCGGTTTCGCCAGTGAGAGTCCGCGGTGTAGGCGAGGGCGACCTTTTCCGGGTCGCGGGAGTTCCAGCCGTCCTCCGCCAGCCGGACCTTCTCCACCGCGGAGTCACGGGTGAACGGGGGGAACGGACGGCGCGGTTCGTGTGTCATGTCATTTCCTTTGGTCAGGCTCAGGTTCACGCCATGAGCAACTGCCACTTCCGCGGCGGCGCCCCAGTCGGACGACGGATCCACCGCCTGGCGAGAACGTACGCTCTCCGCTTCCAGCACACTAGCGAGAACGATGGTTCTCCCGCAAGGGCGGAGCGGTCGGAGGTCGTCGGCGAGACCACCATGGGCAGCGGGTTCAGTCCGCGCAGTGAACGAGACCGGCCGCCCTCTTGGCCGCCAGGATCCGCCGTAGGCTCGCCTCGACATGCGCCCGGAGTGCGGGATCGTCGTGTTCGGCGTTCAGGACCGCGGATGTCATCGCGGGGATGTGGTCGGCATTCACGGTGAGCACGAGGTCCCCACCAGCCCGGAGGAAGGCCAGAGCGCGCCGGGTCGGAGGCATGGACTGCACCGCGGCCGCGTTCCCCAGGTCGTCCGAGATGACGACCCCGTCGAATCCGAGGTCCTTGCGCAGCGCACCTTCGATGACGTCCGGCGAGAAGACCGCCTGATGCGCTGGATCGATACGGGTGTACGTCGCCAGGGAGACCATGACGAACCGGGCACCGGCCGCTATGCCCTCTCGAAAGACGCTGAGGTCTCGGGAATCGCGGCCCACTACGGTATCCGTGACCTGCGGACTCGTGTCGGTGTTGCCGCGGACGCCGCCCAGACCGGGGAAGTGCTTGAGGGTGGTCAGCACGCCCGCCTGCCGGAATCCCTTGATGAACGCGGCACTGTGACCGGAAACGGTTTCAGCGGTGTTCCCGAACTGGCGGTCGTAGCGACCGATGGGGCCATTGGCCCGCCCCATGTCCGAGGAGACGACGTCGGCGACCGGGGCCAGGTCGAGGTTGATGCCTGCTCCGTGCAGTTCGGCCGCCCATTCTGCCGCCTTCCGGCGCAGTCGCTGCTCGCTCCAGCTGCCCTGGTCCAGAGCAGTCGGGAGGTCGGTGAAGCCGGGCCCGCGCAGCGGCTGCACCTGGCCGCCTTCCTGGTCGGTCGAGACCAGAGGGGCGATGCGGTTCTCTCCGACGGTCTGGCCGAGCAGACCCACACGCTCCGTCACGGCCTTGATCGCCGACGCGCCGGCGTCATTCGGTCCCATGAGGATCACCGAGCCGACGTGATGGTTACCCAGGGCGCCCAGGCTCTCCGCCATGGTTCCTTCTCTGCCCGGCCTGACACGCACCCCCGCCACGAACAACTGCCCCACCTTCTGGGCGGGTGTCATCCGCGAGCTGATGCGGTCGAGGCAGGTCGTCGTCGAGGGCCTGGGGGCCGCGGAGGAAGGCCTGGTGCCCTGTTCGGCCTGCGTGGTGCCCTGTCGGGGCGACGCCCCGGTCATGTTCGGAGCGGGGTCGGCTGCCGAGTCGGTCCCGATGCCGCAGCCTGAGAGGAACGCTGCGCAGGCAGCTGCCAGAACGATGAGCCGAGAACCTGTGGACCGAGTCCTTCGACCGTGCCGGCGAATGGGAGCCGTTGCCCGTCCCATGGTGTCACCCCTCCAGTGGTTGAACCCGGGAGTCAACCCGGGCGCCGCTTTCGGTGGGTGAGTGGCACGGGAAGCGCGAAGAGTTCGCAGGGCCTTGCGTGACATGAGCCACAAGGACAAGGCCCGGCTGGTGGCAGTGAGCCGTGGTCAGGCTGCCACGGCTTCTCGGTCACTCTCGGCGGGCGCTGCCTCGCCCAGGCCGCCGTGCCGACCGAGCGGGCTGTAGACAAGTCCCAGGTGCAGGCCGTAGACCCAGTGCCAGAGGAACACACCCACGATGTACTTCCAGCCGAAGCCCAGGCTGAGAAAGCCCGGGTGCAGGCCGCGAGCGGGCGCGAAGACGAACGGCGTCATGAAGCTGATGCTGATGCACGCCAGAAGAGTGCCGAACAACAGGCCCTTGACCAGATTGCCGCGCACGGTGTTCTGCCACCGCAGCAGGGGGTGCAACGCGCAAGCGAAGAGCACGGCGAACACAATGCCGTCGACGTAGTGCGACAGCCCTCCCACAAGGAACTTCTCCAGAGGGGTGCCGAAGGGGATGAAGACCCAGCCTTGTGAGGTGTTCCAGTCGAGCCTCATCATCCCCAGCCCACCGAGCCAGAAGCCGAAGACCGTCGCGAGATGGGTGGCCACCAGACCCGCGAGCACGGCCGCCGCGACTCTGTGCTGCGTGGCCCATCGCCGCCACCAGGAAGGGTGCTCCGCTGCGTAGGACATGTGACTCCTATGGAAGACGTGTGCCTGATCTGCGCGGCTCACAGAAGACCTTTTCAACTGCCTTCTGTCCGCCCAGTGAACTTCACTTCAATCCGCGGACCGCAGTTTGTAGTTACTCAGTTGTTGTGTCAACCCCCGAGAGAGGTTCAGTGGGTGAGCACTCAACTCAGCCGGGCGAACTGTCCGTGCACACTGTGAACACAATTCGCCCATGACCTAGCCACAACCGCGGGACTGTGACACCGTGCGCGGTACGGAACACGCCCCCACCTGCGGTACCTCATAGTTCGTCCGCGCATCCTCCAGCATGAGGAGGGACTGCATGACCTCCCTCGGCCAACACCCCGGCCAGGACTCGGAGCACGTCGCCGCGCTGTACCTGAGCAGCCTCGACCACACGTCGTTGTACTCCGACACGGAACTGCGTGAGGCGATCGCCGAGACGTTGACCGCCCTGGACGACCCGGCCGACTTGGCTCCGGTCTACGAGGAATGCCTCTGGGGGCCGGGGGCCGTGGGGGACGATGTGCGGCGAGCCCGTCGCCGTTGGGCCCGGCAGATGGCGGACGACCTCGCGAGGCCCGCGGTCGGATCCGCAGCCCTGGAACCTTCTCCGGATCCCGACCGCTCGGTCCGTTGACTCTTCGGGATGCTTGTCACATCCCTCAGCACCTTCATCCTCTTGGCAACTGACCGACCCTTGTGGAAAGTTGACCGGCATCAGCCCAGCCCGCCGGTCGCGGAACGGAAGACGCCTTTCCTCCTCTCCCCCGGCAGGATCAAGGGTGAGCGCGAGCCTCCGTGGCTCGGCGGCGTAGATCAACGGCTACTCATCCCCGGGACCGGCCATGGGCACACGGGCGATGCGCTACCTTTGGAGAACGTTGGTTCTCCCCGAAGGGTTCCGGCCATGAAACATGGAGCAGATCTCGGCATCCTCCGCACATTCCTGTGCGTCTATCGATGTGGAGGCGTGGCCAAAGCCGCGGGCCTGCTCGGCCTGTCCCAGCCCGCCGTCTCACGTCACCTGAAGACGCTGGAAGGCATCATGGGGCGGCCGCTCTTCGACCGGCTGGGGCGAGGGGTCGCCCCGACCCAGGCGGGAGTCCTCCTCGCCACTCAGATCGCCGCTCACCTCGACGCGCTGGAAGGCGCGATGGACGCGCTACCTTCTCCCAGCGCCACTGCTCCTGTACTGCTGGGTGCCCCGAGTGACCTGCTCTCCGTCCATGTACTGCCCAAGCTGACCCCGCTGCTGGCACGCGGTGTCGACGTGCACTGCCGCATCGGCCTGTCTCCCGAGCTCGCCCAGACACTCCTGCACGACGAGCTGGATCTCGTCGTAGTGACGAAGATCGAGCAGGCTCCCACCAAGCAACTCCACCTGAGGCATCTGTGCGAGGAGGAGTTCGTACTGGTCGGCCGGGCCGGAGAAGCCCCGTACGCGCCGGAGAACGACACTCGTCGCTTCATCGGCTACTCCCCTGCCATGCCGATGGCCCGGCGCTATTTCCGCACGTGCTGGGGCATACAGCCACCGACACCGGCTCTGACGGTCGCCGATCTTCGCACCGTGGTGGCTGCCGTCGCGGCGGGGACCGGTCTGAGCGTCGTACCCCGCTATCTCGCGCAGGAGGCCCTGGACGACGGCAGGCTGAGTCTGCTGCACACGCCGGTCACTCCCGTCAGCAACTCGATATACCTGGCCACGCGACGCGGACGGGAGCATCTGCCCCAGATCAAGGCCGCGTTCGAGTTGCTCTGCCCGGCGGCCTGACCGCGCGGAAGCGAAGCCGACCGGCGCGGCGCCACGGCGGACGGCTTGCCACCCGAGCCCGAGAATTTACGTTCTCTCACTGCTCGAGGTGGCGCGGTCAATCGCTCTCGGGTTGGTCGGCAGCGAGGTGAAGATGTGCGGCGTGAGCGACGTGTTCCGACGGAGCGTCGGCCGCGCCGCCCGGCAGGTGCGGACGGCGCGGCCTTGGGTGGGTCGTCCGGCGATACCGGACGGGGCTAGGAGTCAGCGGCCGCCAGTGCCGTAGCGGCAGGCGCGATGCCGGTCGTCCTGCCCCGGCCGGCCAACGGCACCAGGGAGATGGCCACGGCACCCAGCACGGCGGCCACGGCGAAGGTGGTGAAACCCAGACCTGCATTGCCACCAGCCACAACAGCGCCACCGAGCGTCGGCCCCACCACCGCTCCGGTGCGGCCCACTCCGGTCACCCAGCCAAGGCCCGTAGCCCGCTCACTGGGGGCGTACGTCCTGGCAGTGGCGGCATACACCATCACCTGGGCGCTGAAGAGCCAGATGCCCGTGACGAAGACGATCGTGTAGGCGGCCGCGAGCGGCAGGTGCGCCTTGAGCAGGAAGGTTCCGCAGGCGGTCAGCAGGAACCAGATCGCGGAGACCTTCACGGGGCCGAACCGGTCGGCCGTGCGCCCCGCCACGAGCATGCCGACGATCCCGCCCGCGTTGATGAGCATCAGGAAGGTCACCGACGAGGACAGGGAGTAGCCCGAGGCGCGCATGAGCTCCGGCAGCCAGGTGGAAACGCCGTACACCAGCAGCAGTCCGGCGAAGGAGGCGATCCACAGCAGGGGTGTCGCCCAGCGGGTCCCGGGAGCGAAGAGGCTGGTCACTGCGGACAGGCGCCCCCTGGCACCGGCCTTGGGCGCCAGGGCTTCCTCCGGGCGGGGAAGCCCGTACTTGGCGGCGACGGCGCCCGCAGCCTGCCGCTGTCCTCGCGCGAAGAGCACGCCGGGCGATTCCGGCAGCCACTTGACCACAAATGGAACCGCGATCAGGGCGGGCAGGACCCCGGCCCAGAACACCCAGCGCCAGCCGTGTTCGGGGGCGACGGCAAGGCCGATGCCCGTGGCCGTCATGCCGCCGGCGTGGTACGACGTCATCATCACGCCCGTCGCCAGGGCAGCCCGGCGCGGGGGCGCGAACTCGGCGACGATCGCGAGGCCGATGGGCATGAGCCCGCCGAGCCCGAGTCCCGAGACGAACCGGCCGGCGCCGAAGGTGGCGACACCCGGCGCCGTCGCGCACACCGCACTGCCGAGCGAGAAGAGGACGATACTGCCGACCACCAGCGGTTTGCGCCCCAGCAAGTCCGTGAGGGTACCGGCGGCAAGAGCGCCCAGGAGCATGCCGAACGTGGTCCAGCTGCCGACGGTCCCGGCCAGGGCCGGAGAGAAGCCCAGGCCGGGGTCGTCGAGCAGGTGGGGCATCACGGCGCCGTAGATGTTGACGTCCATACCGTCGAAGAAGACGGCCAGCCAGCACAGGGCGATGACGCCGGCGACCAATGTGAAGGAGCGGTCTTTTCGGGGAGCGAGGGGGACGGGCATGGCTCTCTCGTTTCACGGGAGTGCGGGTGCGGGACGGGTCGAGTGGTTGATCCGACGGCGGGGGTCCATATCCGGAACACCCCAGACTTGTCCGCCTGGTGAACTGTGGTTCATAATTGCGATGGCTGTGAGTGTCCGACCGCGCCCCGCGCTTGTCAACGGGTTCGGGTGAACCGGTTGACTGATGTGTGAGGTGAATCCCATGCCCGAGGAATCCGTGCGTCCCCTGGAACGTGGTCTTGCCGTGCTGCGGAGTCTGGCCGCACCTGGTCACTCGCAGCAGATGCGAGCCAGTGACCTGGTGCACGCCACAGGTTTGGCGCGCTCCACCGTCGACCGCATCGTCGCCACCCTGGCCCACCTCGGCTACATCCGGCAGCAGGGGGCGGAACTGCATCTGACGCCCCAGCTGATGAAGTTGGGCAACGCCTATCTGGCGGCCGCCGCCCCTGCCCGGGAGATCACTCAGCAGGTGGCCGCGCTCGCGGACGAGCTGGACGAGTCGGTTTCCCTGGCGGCACTCGACGGTGACGCAGTGCGTTTCATCGCGCAGTCACCCCGGCGTCGCGCAATGTCCGTGGCCTTCCAGGTCGGTGACCTGCTCCCGGCGGAACGCTGTGCCGCCGGAGCGGTGTTCGCAGCCGACTGGGACGACGAGCAGTGGTCGGTCTGGCGTCGCAGCGCCGCTTCGGATCCCCATGGCACGGCATTCCCCCGGCTGCGGCCGCGGCCGGTCACGGAGGAGGACTTCGCCCGGCGGGCCGAGCAGGCCCGTACGCGCGGATGGGCCCTGGACGATCAACTGGTGGAGCCGGGGCTGGTGGCCATCGCGGTGCCTGTCGCAGGCGACGGCCGTACCCGATACGCGCTCAGCCTGGTGAGCCATGTCAGCAGGCACTCGGCACAGGAACTGGCCGACATCGCGCTGCCCCGGCTCCAGCGGGAGAGCGAGGTCCTCGCCGGCCTGTTCCGCCGGGACGCGACCCGGCCGGCGGCCGGGCGGGAGCACACGGTGCCATGGTCGGCCCATGCCGTCGGCGAAGCCAAGAACGAACTGGGTTCCGGCTTCCTGCAGTCACTCGCGCGCGGCCTCGCGGTCCTGGAGGCGCTCGAAGCCGCAAGCGGTGACGGCCTTCCCGTGTCCGCCGTCGCACAGATCACGGGCCTGCCACGCACGACCGTCAGGCGCTGCCTGGTCGCGCTGGAGCAGGAGGGCTACGCCGAGCACAGCGACGGCCTCTACCGTCTCCTCCCGCGCGTCCTCGAACTCGGACACTCACGCATTGCCGCCATGCCGTTCGGCGACCTGCTGACCCCGCATCTGCGCGCCCTGGTCGACCGCGTCCAGGAGTCGGCTTCCGTCACGGTTCTCGACGACACCAGCATTCTGTACGTGGCGCGCGTGCCGACCGTACGGATCATGACGGTCCATATCGCCCTCGGCACGCGGTTTCCCGCGTATGCCACAGCCATGGGCCGTGTCCTGCTGTCGGGCCTTCCCGATGCCGAACGGGAAAGGATCATCGCCGCCTCGCAGCCACGCGCCTTCACCGAGCACACAGTCACCTCGCTCGCGCGCCTGCGCGCCCTCATCGCCGCGGCCGCGGAGCAAGGTCATGCGGCCATCGACGAGGAGTTGGAGGAGGGACTGCGTTCGGTGGCGGTACCCATCAAGGACACGGACGGCAACGTCATCGCCGCACTCAACGTCGCCGAGCACTCCGGCTCCACCCCCCTCCAGGAGAGCAGTGACCGGCTCCTGCCCGCACTGAGGGACACGGCCCGGGCCATCGAGAACGACCTGCACATCGTGACGCGATTCAGCGCCCTGCGCATTCCCTGAGACCGCGGTGCAGGGACACCGGTCGGACATGTGCACGCGCGAGGTATTCACAATTGTTGTGAGTACTATCCGGTAACGCATCGGCACGTCATTCCGGGAAGAAAGAGGGCCCTGTGGCCGAGAACGAGGACGACATCGCCAACCTCAAGCCGTTCTACGCAGCCCGGCTGGCCGAAGACCTGGAGCGCAACGCCCAGGAGCAGGAGCGCCTCACCAGCGAGATGGCCGCCTTGCAGGGCAGGCTGGAGACACTGCGCCACAACCAGGTCCTCCTGCGCAACATGCAGCAGGCTCTCGGCGACACGCAGACATCGGACGAGGTCCCGGCGCCGTCCGACTCCCACGCCTCCGTGCCGCATCAGGCCGACCGCAATGCCCCCACCCTGCGCAATCTCGTGGTCGGCTACCTCAGCCAGGAGGGTGAGCCGCGTTCGGCCCTCGCTGTCACCGCCGCCCTGGCGGAAGAGCACAAGGACCGCGGCATCAAGATCACCGTGGTCCGCAGCACACTCGAGGCCATGGTTGCCAGGGGACAGGTCCGACGCAGCAAGCAGGGCAAGTCCGTCTTCTACACGGCGACCGCCGACTCGGCGGCGGACACGCGGCAAGCCGTCACCGTCTGATTGCCGCCGCAGCGCACCCTGGGATGGCCGGCGGCTGTCACCGAGGTCGCTGCACGGCCGGCATGGCGTGCGGGTACACGAACACGGGTGGGGCGAACGGGGGAACCGGGGGCCTCACCGCACACCTGGTGTCCCTGTGAAGCCGGCGCACCGGCCACTGCCGCGGTCATGACGCGACGCCTTACGCCAGTCCCGCGCCCTCGCCGCCGTATGCCCCGTGCAGTCCCTCGTCGGGCATGTTCACGTGAGAACCGGGCAGTCCTCGGTCACGCCCAGGTGAACGCCGTCCGGCCCACACGTTCGCAAGGCACACTAGCCCAGCCGCCGCGAGCACATGTCCTGTGACGCGGCTCAAGCCCCTTGCATTTCCTGATGATTGACGATCGCTGACGTCATGGCTCACCCCGTGCCCCATGGGCTTGGCTGGGAGTCGGTCGCGCAGCTGCGCCACAGCGCGTGCGCCCTGTGGCGCGCAGGAGAGAACGCTGCGTACGAACCGTATGTACCGACGCTGCGTACGAACCGTATGTACCGGTGAGCGGCCGTGTTGCCGTCCTGCCGACCTGCGGTCGCAAGTTCACTGCACAGGAGAAACACATGTCCAGCTTGCGGAGCCGGATCACCGGCGGGCAGCAGGCTCCAGCCAACCCCGACGGCCCTGCGGCCGCTCACCACACCGCGGTGCGTACGGTGACCGCCGCTCACCGGGCCTTCGAGTCGTGGTCGGCCCGGCCTCCCGCGGAACGCAGCGCGATCCTGCTGCAGGCAGCCCAGTTGCTGATCATGCGGACCGGTCAGATCGTGGACACGATGGCCGCGGAACTCCGAGCCGCGGGGCAGTGGTCCATGTTCAACGCGAAGACGGCGGCTCAGATCCTGATCGACGCATCGGCGGCGGTCGCACAGCCGAGCGGCCAGGTCTTGCCCACTCCCACATTCGGGGCCGTCTCCCTGCAGATCCGGGTGCCCCTGGGAGTGATCGGGGCCATCACGCCCCCGTATGCCCCGCTCGTCCTGGGAGCCCGCGCCATGGCTCTGCCACTGGCCCTGGGCAACACCGTCGTTCTCAAGCCCAGTCAGGACACGCCCCTGACCGGCGGCCTGCTGTTACGCGAAGTACTCACTGAGGCAGGCCTTCCCGATGGTGTGCTAGGTATCACCACCCCTGACCGCGACGACGACACCGACATGGTCTCCGCGCTCGTCGCCGACCCACGGGTACGTGCCGTTCACTTCACGGGCTCAACCGCCGCGGGCCGCGAGGTGGCTGTGGAGGCGGCCCGGCACCTCAAGCCGTCCGTCCTCGAGCTCGGCGGAAAGAACTCCCTGCTCGTCCTGGGCGACGCCAGCGTGGACTACGCGGTGGACGCCGCGCTGGTCAGCTCGTTCCTGAACGCCGGACAAGGCTGCTGGAGCACCGAGCGCATCATCGTCGACCGCACTCTGGCCGATGACTTCCTGTCCCGATTCGCCGACAGAGTCGCGGCCCTGCCCCTCGGCGGGCCCACCTGGCCGGCCGAAGCCAACGGCACCATGGCCGACTCCCGCACCGCACAACGCGTCGCGGCGCTGGTGGCCGATGCCCTCGCCAAGGGCGCCACCGCGGTGACCGGCACAGGCACGGTCCAGGCGGACGGTATCTCCATGGCACCGGTCGTACTCACCGATGTCACTGCGCACATGGACATCTGGACCCAGGAAGTGTCCGGCCCTGTCGTGGCGGTCCACACGGTCGACAACGCGCAGGAAGCCGTCGCTCTTGCCGCCACACCACCGCACGGGTTGACCGCGGGCATCATCACCGATGACTGGGCGGTCGGCCTGAGCATCGCACGAAGGCTGCCGGCAAGCGCCGTTCATGTGAACAACCGCGGCGTCTCCGCCGAGCTCACTGCCCCCTTCGGAAGCATCACGGACTCCGGCCTCGGCCGCTTCGCCGACCGGGCAGTCATCGACTTCTTCACCGACACACGATGGGTCACCGCGGGCGTCGAAGGACGACCCGAATTCCCCCTGTGACCTGCGCCCTTCCTCTTCCCGCTGTGAGGCGCGCCGCACTGCGGGACAACGTTGCCACAGAAAGGATTTCCCGTGCGAACAGTCATCGTGGGGGCCGGGTCCGCCGGCCTCATCTGTGCCTGGAGGCTCAGCGCGGACCCACGTCATGAGGTCGTTCTCGTGGACGCGGGCATCGACCCCGGCCCTGACGTACCGCCGGAGTTGCGGACGGACATCCTCCTGCCGCCCGAGTACTACTGGCAGTACACCGACCAGGACTCGGGGAACTTCCTGCCCCGGGGCAAGGTCTTCGGCGGTTGCTCAGCGGTCAACGCGGCAGCCGCGGTACGTGGTCACCCGTGGTGCTTCGACGCCTGGGGATCCGAGCTGTGGTCCTTCGACGCCTGCCTGCCGGCCTTTCGCGCACTGGAGGCCGACCGGCAGTTCGGGCACGAGGACCATCACGGCTCCGACGGTCCCGTACCAATCACCCGATACGAGCAGAGCACGTTCGACCTCGCGTTCCAGGACGCCTACCGGCGCCACGGCTACCACCCGGTGGCCGACCACAACGCCCCCGGAGCCCTGGGGTTCGGCCCCTTCCCCACCAACCGAGTCGACGGTGTGCGAATGAGCACCCTGGTCACCGTGCTGCCAGAGGTCCGTACCCGGTCCCATGTGGAACTGCGCGCGAGCAGCGAGGTCCTGCGGGTTCTGATCAGCGACGGCACGGCCCGTGGAGTGGTCCTGCGCGACTCTCATGGAGAACACACCGTCGAGGCCGACCAGGTCATCCTGTCCGCGGGAACGTTCGGCACCCCGGAGATCCTGTTCCACTCGGGCGTCGGTCCGGCCGACGACCTGCACGAGGCTGGCCTGCCGGTCGTCGCCCACGCCCCGCAGCTGGGCACGAACCTGGTCGACCATCCCCTCTTCCAGATGAACGTGGAGGTCACCAACGCCTCCGAACTGCCCATGCCGGGCGGACAAGGCACCTTGCTCACCTACGAGTTGCCGGGCGAACACCACCCGCAGGGCCAGATATTCGCCTATCACGCCCCCTTCTTCGACCCCACCGCCGGGCCCAACACCGTCGCGGTTGCCGCCTCGCTCCAAACGCCCGAAAGCCGGGGCCACCTCACGCTGGGGCGTCACAGGGCCCGGGTCCACGTGAACTTCCTGTCGACGCCTCTCGACCGTGCTCGGGCGGCCAGTGTCGTCGCCACGGCCGGCGACATCATCGACGACCTGGCCGCTCAGGGACGGGTGAAGCTTCCCGACAGTCCGTGGTGGCGCAGCGAGGACCTCGAACACGTCTGTCGCGCACACGTCCTGCCCTACCACCACCCGGTGGGTACCTGCCGGATGGGCCGCGACGCAGACAGCGTCGTGGACGAACACCTACGGGTCAGGGGTGTTGACCAGCTGATGGTGGCCGACGCCTCCATCATGCCGACCATTCCACGCGCCCACACCAACCTCGCCACGATGATGATCGGCTACCGGGCGGCCGACTTCGCGGCCGAGGAGTAGGCGCACCCCAAGGAGTCGCCTGAGCGGGCTCAGCGGCGGGCCACCGCGTGCGCCCCCGCCTGCGCGAACCTCTCGTCCAGCGCACCGGACGGAGCGCCCGCGACGCCGATGCCGGCGATCGGTGCGTTCCCGTCGGTGACGGGGACACCGCCCGCCAGGAACAGGGTGCCGGGGATGTCCTTCAGGTTCGGGGTCTGCTGAACACGTTCGGCCAGTTGGGAGGTGGGGGCGTTCCAGGAGACCGCGGTGAACGCCTTGCGCTCGGCGGACTCGTAGGACTGCGGGCCCGCGCCGTCACCGCGCAGGGTGACGATCGTGTTGCCGTTGCGGTCCACGACGGCGACCGTGACCCGCTGGTTCTCCTTCTCCGCGGCGTCGAGCGCCGCCTGCGCGGCCTTGGCGGCGGCGTCGATCGTCAGATGGGTGGAGGTGGTGGTGACCCGGGCCGGGACGGAGGCCGAAGCGGCAACGGCGTCCGTCGTGCCGGACGCCGAGGCGTTCGCGGACACCGCGCCGAAGGCCGACACGGCGACGGCGGCGAGCACGGCACCACCAGTGGCGACGCGGGCACGGAGCGAGAACTTCTTGTACACGGGTTTCATGGCCTCCATCGGTCGGTCGACTCCTCGGGTGGGCGGGCGGCCCGGTTGCCGCCCGCGTGGCTCGCGGCGGCGTGCCCTCCTCGACAGCGCCCCGGACATCGAGGTGGTCGGTGAGGCCGGCAGCGGCGAGGAGGCACTGGCGCTGGCCTCGAAACTCACCCCGGACGTGGTGCTGATGGATCTGCAGCTGGGCGAGGGCGTCGACGGAGTGGAGACCACCCGCCGCCTCACCTCCGACCCCGGCGCCTCCCTCCACGTCCTGGTCCTGGCCACCTACGACACCGACGCGGACATCACCCGCCCCATCGAGGCCGGCGCCACGGGCTACCTGCTCAAGGCCGAGCGCCCCGATGAGCTCTTCGCCGCGATTCACGCGGCCGCCGAAGGTCGCACCGCCGCCTTTCCGCGCCGGTCGCCGACCGCGTCATGGCCAACCTGCGCCGACCCCGGCCCGCCCTCACCGACCGGGAACGCGACATCCTCGCCCAGCTCGGCCGCGGCATCGGCAACCGGGACATCGCCCGTGCCCTGTACATCAGCGAGGCAACGGTCAAGACCCACCTGCGTCGCATCTACGACAAACTCGGTGTCGACACCCGCGCGGGTGCGGTGGCGGCCGCGAAGGAACGCCGACTGCTGCCCTGAGTGCGCTGGAGGTGGGCGAGTGGAACACTCGACTTCAGTGCGTCAGGCTGTACCCATGCGGTCGCTCTTCCGCTCATCTGGCCCATCGGAGGCGGGCGGTCATGGCCGGGTCCTCTTCAGACTGGGGCAGTGGGCGCCGTTCATGATCGTACTGTTCTCACTGGTCATCGAGCTCTCGCCCGGGCATGTCGTGGTGACCGGCCCCATCCTCGCCGCGACACCGGCTCTGGCTTCGCTGACGTGGGGACCGAAGGGCATCATTTCGGCAGCGGTCGGCGCCTGCGCCGTCACCCTGATCACGGCCGGCCTTCACCACAGCTGGGGTGGCCAGGTCTACAGCAACCTTCTGTCTCTGTTCATGGTGTCGGTGGCCAGTGTCGCCGTGAGTAACGCCATGCGTACGCGCAGGCAGATCGAGCTCGCCCAGGTTCGCCGGGTTGCCGAGGCCACACAACGAGTCCTCCTGAGAGGTGTGCCGGCCCGGTTGGGTCCGGTGCGGATGGCCAGCATGTACCTCGCGGCGGAGACAGGGGCGCAGATCGGCGGTGATCTGTACGAGGCCACGCAGACGCGGTACGGGGTGCGGATGATCGTGGGTGACGTCCGCGGCAAGGGCCTGCCCGCGGTGCGCCTGGCCGCGGCCGTGCTGGGCGCGTTCCGGGAGGCCGCGCACTACGAGGCCGATCTGGTGGAGGTGGTGAACCACTGCGCGGCAGCGATCGAACGGGAGAGCACCGGACCTGCGGCGGTCTCTCAGGACGATGCGGAAGATCAGGCCGAGGATTTCGTCACCGCCGTCGTGGCAGAGGTGACCGACAGCTTCGAGATCCAGGTGGTGAATCGCGGCCATCCGCCCCCGCTGGTGGTGCGCAACGGCAAGGTCGAGGAGCTGAAGACCTCCACGGAGCTGCCGCCTCTGGGCCTGGAAGAGTTCATGACCGATTCTCCTCCCGAGGTCGAGATCTTCCCGTTCGCGCCCGGTGACCGGATGCTGCTGCACACCGACGGCGTGATCGAGGCCCGAAGCCCTGACAAAGCGTTCTTCGCCCTGCCCGAGGCCCTGGAAGCGGCGCACCCGTGCGGCCCGTCGGAACTCCTGGACCGCATCCACCGGGCACTGGTCGACCACACGGGGGGCTACCTGGCCGATGATGCGGCGATGCTCCTCGTGGAGCGGCTCGACGACGACGGACGATGAACGGCACATGGCTCGACGCCCGGGCGGTCCGTACTGACGAGACCCTCCACCCTCGCCACCGCGGACGCGTCCTGCCCCCGGTCACCGGGGCAGGAGGAGCCTTGCGCCCCATGGGCACTGTGCCGGCCGGTGGTCGCCGACCGTCACTTCTGCCGCAGGCAGGTCCCAGCGCCCCGGCGAACCGAGTCAGAACTCGAGTTCATGCTCGATCGCCGCCAGCTCTTCGGCGGTGCCCTGGACCTTCGGGCCCTTGAACCAGTTGCGCGCCGAGACCAGCCACCACACTCCGGCGAAGCCCACGACGATGAGGACGGCGATCGGCGTGTAGTTGAAGTTCTTGCCGGTGACAGGGCTGGCCGTGGGCAGCATGAACAGGACGGTGATGATCAGCGTCCAGGCGACGGCGATGATGCCGACGGGCCGGCTCCAGCGGCCGAGGTGCCAGGGCCCGCGCTCGAAGTTGTCGCCTTGGAGCAGCCGCAGGAAGACAGGCATGACATAGGCGATGTACAGGCCGATGACGGCGATCGAGGTGACGGCCGCGTAGGCGGTGGCATTCCAGAGATAGGGCAGGCCGAGCACGAAGGCGCCGCCGGCCGCCAGCCAGACGGCGTTGGTGGGGGTCTTGGTCCGCTTGTTGATGCGGTGCCACACCTGCGAGCCGGGCAGTGCGCCGTCCCGGGAGAAGGCGTAGATCATCCGGGAGTTCGCGGTGACCGAGGACATGCCGCAGAAGAACTGGGCGCCGATCGCGATGAGCAGCAGCAGCTTGCCACCGGTCTCGCCGAGTGCGTCGATGAAGATCTGCGCCGGGGGGACGCCGGTCGAGCTGGTCAGGGCGCCGTCGTAGTTCTGGATGGCGAAGGTGATGCCGAGCAGGAGGACCCAGCCGGCGACGAGGGAGACCAGGATCGACATCACGATGCCGCGCGGTCCGGCCTCGGCGGCGTTGTGGGTCTCCTCGGTCATGTGCGCCGAGGCGTCGTAGCCGGTGAAGGTGTACTGGGCGAGCAGCAGGCCGAGGAGTCCGACGTAGAAGCTGGAGCCCCAGCCGGTGCCGTTGACGAAGTGAGTGAAGACGAAGTCCGCCGACTGGTGCTTCGAGGGGAAGATCACGAGCGCGCCGACGATGATCAGTACGCCGAGGATGTGCCACCACACACTGACGTTGCCGAGGAAGGAGACGAGCTTGACGCCGAAGGTGTTCAACGCGCCGTGGACGGCCAGCACGATCCCGAAGAGCAGGATGGTGTGCTCGGGTGTGGCGGAGAAGCCGAACTGCAGGTCGAGCAGCGCGTTGAGGAAGAAGGCCGCGCCGAAGTCGATGCCCGCGGTCACCGCCACCTGGCCGAGGAAGTTGAACCAGCCGGTGAACCAGGACCAGGCCGCCCCATGGGACGGAGCGAGCTTGGCCGCCCAGTAGTACAGGCCGCCCGCCGTCGGGTAGCTGGAGCAGACCTCGGCCATGGCCAGGCCCACGAAGAGGGTCATGACGCCGACCAGCGGCCAGCCCCAAGTGATCATCGCCGGGCCGCCGGTAACCATGCCGAAGCCGTACAGCGTCAGACATCCGGAGAGGACGGAGATGATGGTGAACGAAATGGCGAAGTTCGAGAACGCCGACATCGAACGCGCCAGTTCCTGGGCGTAGCCGAGTTCGTGAAGGCGTTGAGCGTCTCCGGACAGAGCCTTCTCGCGCTCCGGCTCCGTCACTGACTTGTCGGTGGGCATACGGGCCTCCTCGGGCTCTGGTGGCCGCCGGTGGATCCGACGTACCGCTCCCCGCCTCAATTAAAGGTTTGGTGCGATACCTTTGCCGTCGACGCCGCCGAGCGCAAGAGTCTGGCGTTAAACGCCGGTTACGAAACGGCCTCGACGCCGTCGTCGCGACCCGGGCCTCCGGGAAGCCCGGGCACAACACGGAGAGGCGGACGCCGCCCGTGATGCCGTGGGCCGCACCCAGCCAATCAAGGCCGACCGGTACCCGTTTACGTCTCCCGGCCGTCGCCCATCGAAACCACTTGTGGATCAATGGCCTGCGTGACTACCTTAAGGACTTACGGTGTCCAGGCAGGACCGACGGGAGCCTTCCGGGCAAGCGGTTGCGCGCGGATCTGACGGCTCGTCAATCCGCCCAGGGCTGCCAGTCGCCCTCGTCGTCCCGCCGCCACAGGCTGATGTCCCGGTCGCGCAGGGCCGTACGCAATTCGTGCGGGGCCAGCCAGGAGTGCAGCGGAACGAGGCCGGCCGTGTGGAGCCGGCCCGCAAGCAGTTGCTCCACGGCGATACCCGCGAGCAGTGAGGGGATACGACCGCCGTCCCGCTCGGACGTCATCCCCAGCCGCCGGGTGATCGGCCGCCCGTCGCGCTCACCGCTCACAGTGACCGTGAAGCCGCCCGCCTCGTCGCCGACGCGGCCCACGAGCCACGACAGCCCCCGCACCATCGGGGTCCAGCGCCGGGCGGAGCGGGGCCGCCCGGTGCGGGCGCGCAGCGCGGCGAAGAGCCCCAACGCCCGGTTGACGGCGGTGAATTCGGTACCGGCCTTGAAGGCGATCGTGCCGGCACCGCAGAGGTCGGCCAGGACGTCCAGGTCGGCCATCTCGTACACCTGGTGGACCAGACGTCGGCCGACCGGCGGCGGGAACAGCGTCCACTCGGGCTCGGACCATCCGTGGACCACCGTGGGTATGCCCCCGCGGGGCGCGGTGAACGGGAGTCCGGCACCGTGCATCATCGCCTCGAACATCGCCGGGCCGCGGTGCTGCCGGGTGTCGGGGGCGGCGCAGCACAGGATGCCGTCGACACGGTCCATGTCGCGTGCGAGGTCGTGGACGATCAGCGCCTGCAGGCCGGGGACGACGGACGCCCCTGTCAGGACGGGAGCCGTCGCGGAGCGGGCCACCGTGGTCGCCGCACGCAGGAAGGCGCGGTCCTCGCAGATGTCGACGTAGGGGACTCCCGCGGACACCGCCGCCCGAAGCGGCCCGAGCGGCTGGGTGCCGGGGCCGTCGAGGGCTTGGAACGGGCCCGCGCAGTGCACGACCGCGGCCGCGTCACCGAGGAGGTCGACCAGGCGCTCCTCGGCGTCCCGGTCGCCGGCGACCCAGTGGACCCGGTCGGACGGGAAGGGGGGATCCGGCGGTCTGCGGGAGACCACGGTGACGCGGACGGCGGGTTGGCGCAGCAGATCAGCGACGACGTACCGGCCGTAATAACCGCTGCCCCCGACCACGACGATGTTCGGTTCTCCCATGCGATGGCATGCTACCGACACATACGACAATGCAGTCGTGTTCATATCACGTCAGACTTCTCCCATTCCCCGAGAGCGGCTGCACCGGCGGGTCTTCGCGGCGGCCGGCACCTACAACATCGTCTGGGGCTGTTATGCGGCCGTCGACCCGCAATGGCTGTTCCGGGTCGCCGACATGCCCCCGCAGAACCATCCACAGATCTTCATGACGCTGGGCATGGTGCTCGGCCTGTACGGGCTGCTCTACCTGGACGTGGCCCTCCGCCCCGCCGAGGGCCTCCCCATTGCGGCGGTCGGGTTGGCCGGCAAGCTCCTCGGACCGCTCGGCTGGCTGTGGCTGGCCCTCACGGGCCAGTGGCCCCTGGCCTCCGGCGTCATCCTCCTGACCAACGATCTGATCTGGTGGATCCCCTTCGCGCTGTACCTCCACGACTGCCTGCCCCAGTGGCGGGCCCGGTACGTGGCCGAGCGGCCGAAAGCCTCAACTCCGCACGGCTGATTGAGACAAGACGGAGCGGCCTGCGTATCGCTGCACAAGGACAGGTGGCCGACGTGGCACGCCACAGACGTCGACCGAGGAGGACTGCCCATGGCATTCGACGACGCCGAGCCGCGCCGAGCCCTCGCCTCCGCGGATGACCCGGCGCAGGACATCCGGGCTTCCTTCCAGGCGGTTCTGGAAGCGCTGGACGCCGCACGCGCCGACCTTCATGCGATGGAGCGGGAGCAACACCACAGCACAACGGCCCAAGGCGGCGACCTCGCCGGGCACCCGCCCGGGGCCGTGGAAGCCGCTGTGGTCGAGCCGTTGTGGGCACGCGGCAGGGGTCCGGAGGCAGCTTCGCCACGGGAGGCGGCGGTGCCGTCCACCGTGGCGAACGGGGGCCCCAGGTACGAGGAGCCGTCGCCGTTCTTCACTCCCCGGGCTCGTCCACAGCGAGACATGCGCCCCCGAACCGACTCGGCCGCGGGTGGCACCCCCTCCACCACACCGCAACGCTGGGCTCCGCCCGCGGCCCGGTCCGGCGCCCCGGCTCCCGCGGAGCCCATGCCCCCGGCCCCGCAGAAGGAAGGCCGCAAGCACCGACGGTCCATCGATCCGCGGCACGCCCGCGTCGCCGGAGTCTTCGGACTGGGCGCCGTGAGCGGTGTGCTCCTTGCCTCTTCCCTGCTCGTCAACGAGCACACCGCGCCGACGGAGCCACCCGCGTCCCTGGGACAACCGGACCAGCCGCAGCCCGGCAGCAACGCCGCGCTGCCCGAGATTCCCGGCACGGGGATTCTGCGTCCGGGCGACAGCGGCCACGGCGTGTACGAGTTGCAGGTACGTCTGCTCCAGATCCCGCAGATCTACGACCGCGGCGCGATCAACGGCCAGTACGACACCAAGGTCCGCCAGGCTGTCGCCCGCTTCCAGCAGCGGTACGGCATCCGCGGGGACGAGGTCGGCGTCTACGGCGACAACACCCGCCAGGCCCTGATGCTGCGCACGAAGTAGGCGCCGGACACGGCACGGCAGATCCCTGCGGCCGTGTCGGGCCATGCCGCGGACGCGGCGGCTGTGCGGCCATCTCATTACCGCGCTGCCTCCACCGGGGTGAAAGCAACCACCCCGAAGGACGCGGTGAGGTCCGTCGGACCGCCCGGCGGAAGCGCCCGGCCGCATCATGGCCTGTCACGAGAGTGCGGTACCGCAGTGGGTGAGTGAGCGGGTGGAGGGCGCGGTGGACATGCTTGCGACCAGTGGCGGCGTGAGCGGGACCACCGCCGACACCCTCATGTACGTCTGGTTCTTCCTGGTCGCCCTGTCCACCGTCTACGTCGCATTCGACGCGTTCACCAAGAACCCCGAACTTACGGTCATGAAGTGGGGCTGGGTCCTGGTGACCCTCTACATCGGACCGATCGGCGCCGCGCTCTATGTGCTCTCCTGCAAGGAACCCCGGCCGGGGACCCACGAGAGGTTCGTGGCTCCGCTGTGGAAGCAGGCCTTCGGGTCGACCATCCACTGCGTGGCCGGCGACGCCACGGGCATCGTGATGGCGGCCGTCATCACCTCGGTGATCGGTCTTCCTGCCTGGGCCGACAGCCTGACCGAGTACATCGTGGGCTTCGGCTTCGGACTGCTCGTCTTCCAGGCCCTTTTCATGCGCGACATGCTCGGTGGCAGCTATCTGCGAGCCGTCCGCTCGACGGTGTTCGCGGAATGGCTGTCGATGAACTGCGTCATGGGCGCCATGGTGGCCGTGATCGTCATCATCCGGAGCCATGTGCCGGGCACCCACGACGCCGCCGGTGTGCGCTTCTGGACGACGTTCTCCCTGGCCGTCCTGGCCGGTCTGGCGTTCGCCTATCCGGTCAACGTCTGGCTGGTGAGCAATCACCTGAAGCACGGGATGGGGACGGTACGTGTGCTCGGTGAGGGCGGCGAACCGATCCACGAACCAGCGGCCGAAGCCGTCCCCGCCGGCACCGAAATGAACATGCCTCACACCGAGGTGACCCAAGAGCAGAAGGCCGCGATGGCGACGCTGACCCTCGTCTTCCTCGCATCCGGTGTACTCCTGGCTGCAATCTTCGGGAACCTCGGCTGACGGTTCGGACGGGACAGGCAACATCGGCGACGTGTTCGCCCGCCCTCGCGGTCGCCCAGTTCGGGTAGTAGACCTCCCGCGCGGAGGCGCTCAGGGACAACCCGCGCGAGGTCAGCCGACCGGCGAGTGCGTCGTGGGCCGGGAGCATGGCGGGATGGCCCTGCTCCGGCTTGGTGAGGGAGATGAACGCCTCGCGGTGCGCGGCCTCCAGGCGTACTCCGATGTCGCCCCAGGGCTCCACGACCGCCTCGGTCGGAACGCACACCTCGACCGGGGCATCGGAGTCCTCGCTCACCAGGCCGTGGTACACCGCGAACACCGGGCCGGAGATGCCCGCGCCGACCGCGTTCAGGTGGGAGAAGAGCCTCTCGGACGCCTCGGCGAGATAGCCGCGCAGCGCGTGCGCCGAAACATGGCGCTGGACGTGGAGCACCTTCTGTTCGGGGACGTTCCGCTCGGAAATCTCGTACAAGGTCGACCTCTCTCCTGTGAGAACGCGACGCGCATGGGCCACCAGTGCTCGGCGCGTGCTGTGCTCCGCTCCTGCCGGCGCCAGTACGCGTCGAGATGGCCTGCCGACTCCTCACCGCTCGGTTGGAGCACCGCCGTGATGTCCGACAGCGGCATGCCCACGGCCCGGAGCAGGACGATGCGGCGGGCGCGCTCCACCTGGTCGGGGCCGTAGTAGCGGAATCCCGCCGGCCGGGTCGACGCGGACCGGTGGCAGCAGCCTCCGGTCTCCGTACAAGCGAAGGGCTTTCCGGCTGAGCCGGGTTGGGGCGGCTGGCTCGCCGATCGTGATCAAGTCGCTCACCCCGTCACTGTGAACCCTCCCCCAGGGGCACAGGCAAGTCGTGAGTGGAGCTCCGCGCCGGATCGGCGGACCGGAGCGGGAGCACCCGGTCAAGCCGGCTCGGCAGCCACCAGTTGGCCCGGCCGAGGAGCGTCATCGTCGCCGGTACCAGCACCATGCGTACGATCGTGGCGTCGATGAAGATCGCGGTGGCCAGGCCGAGCCCGAACATTTTGGTCGAGGGGTCCTCGGCAACAGCGAAGGACAGGAACACCGCCACCATGATGAGGGCGGCCGACGTGATGATCCGGGCCGTCCCCGAGACGCCCTGCACGATCGCCGTGTTGTTGTCGCCGGTGCGCAGATACTCCTCGCGCACCCGCGACAGGAGGAACACCTCGTAGTCCATCGACAGGCCGAACAGGATGGCGAACAGGAACATCGGGATGAACGACACGATGGGAACCGTCGTCTGCAGGCCGATCAGTGCACCGCCCCAGCCCCACTGGAACACCGCGACCAGGACGCCGTAGGCCGCTCCGATGCTCAGCAGGTTCAGTAGCACCGCCTTGAGCGGTACGAGTATCGAGCGGAAGACCAGCATCAGCAGCAGGAACGACAGCGCCAGCACGGCGGCGACGAACACCGGCAGGCGCCGGCTGGTCCGTTGGCCCACATCGGACAGGCTCGCCGCGGCGCCGCCGACATGGGCCTCGGCCGGGCCCCGCCCGACCACGGTGGGCAGCACGTCGCTGCGCAGGCGGGCGACCGTGTCGGCCGTGGCCCGCTCCTGGGGGCCGGTGGTCGGGAACGCCACCAGCGTCGCGATACCCGTGGACTCATCGACCTGCGCCGGCGCGATGGACGCGATGCCGGGGTCCGCCGCGACCGCTGCCACGAGCCGGTCCAGCACCCTCGGTTCACCGGCGGGGTCCGCGGCAATGATGAGGGGGCCGTTGGTGCCCGGTCCGAAGCCCTCGGCGACGAGATCGTACGCACGGCGCTCGGTACGGCTGTGCGGCAACGAGCCGTCGTCGGGCAGGCCCACGCGCAGGCCGAGCACGGGCAGCGTCGCGGTGAGCAGGAGCCCGGCCGCGCCGACCGCGTACGGCACCGGGTGCCGGTTGACGTGCCCGATCCAGCGTCGCCACCCGGAGCCGGCGTCCGAGGCCTTGACCGGCCACCCCCCGCGTCGCCCCGCTCGGATCAGCCGACGCAGCCCTCCGGTCCGGGCCAGGCGCGAGCCTGCGGCTCCCAGGAAGGCCGGCAGCAGCGTCACCGACGCGACCACCATGGTCAGGACGACGATCGAGACCGCGAGCCCGCCCACCGTCATGAACGGCACGTTCGCGACCGCCATGCCGAGGATCGACACGACGACGGTGCCGCCCGCGAAGACCACGGGGCGCCCGGCGGTGGCGACCGCGCGCCCGGCTGCCTCGTGGGGTTCGAGCCCGCCCGCGAGGTACTCCCGGTGCCGGGCGAGCACGAAGAGCGCGTAGTCGATGCCCACCCCCAGCCCGACCATGCTGCCCAGGACCGGTGCGAAGGTGGGGATCTCCGTCACGCCCGCGAGTACCGTCATGGTGGCGACACCGACGGTCAGCCCGAAGACCGCCATGCCGATCGGCAGCGCGGCGGCGACGAGCGAGCCGAACGCCAGGAAGAGGATCGCGGCCGCGGCGAGGATGCCGATCAGCTCGCCGGCACCGCCGTCGGGGTCGGAGAAGACGTAGAAGAGGTTCCCGCCCATCTCGATGCGCAGCGGCAGTTCGCCGCGCAGCCGGTCGCCGAGGTCGACGAGAGCGTGGAGGTCCCTGGTCGACAGCCGGCTCTGGTCGGGGTACTGCACCCGGACGACGGCGATCCGCCCATCGGCCGAGACCAGGCCGCCGCGGACGGCCGTGTCGCCGCCCGCGTCGAGCGCCCCCACCGGGTCGCTCGTGCCGAGCACATGCGACAGTCGCCCCACCTCGGCCCGCAGCCGCGCGAGCGCGGTGCGCGCGCTGCCGTGGTCGAAGAACGTCGCCCCGCTGTCGAGGGGGGTGACGACCACCTGGGCGGTCATCCCCTCCTGTCCGGTGCCGGCCCGTTCGATCAGCTCAGCGGCCCGTTGGGAGTCCAGCCCCGGAGCGGTCATCGAGTCCGCGGTACGCCCGCCGAAGGCGATCGCGGCCACGACCGCAAGCGCGGCGGCGATCAGCCATGCCGCCATCACCTGCCACGGATGACGGGCGGCGCCCGCGCCCAGACGGGACAGGGCTTTCGAATGCATCGGTCCTCCAACCACCTTGCGGGCCGCCTCGGTACGGCCACCGATGCCGAGGTTCGCCGCAGTCGCGCTCGCGGACATCGGCTCGCAAGCCGGGGATCGATCCGTCCCCGGGCGGAGCGACGACCCGTTCTTTCGGCCGATGCGCGGTGCGGCCCGGTCCCTAGGCTGAGAACCGTGCTGCGAGACGACCTGCGAACTCTGTGGAACGAACCACGGCCGCCCGACCCGCCCGGCCGGGTGTGGCGGGACTGGGCGCTGCTTGCCGTCGGGCTGGCGAGTGTGGTGCTGGAGGCCACGCTGCGGGCGGACGTCGTCTGGCGGCCCGTGGCCGTCGTGTTCGCCGTCTGGCTGTGCGTACTGCCCATGTGGCGCCGGACCCACCCGCTGGCGACGGTCGCGCTCGCGTTCGCGGCGATGATCGCACTCCAGGTGGCCTCGTTGGTGGCCGCCCCACGGGAGCCCGTCGGCCTGTACACCGGCCTGGTCGTACTCGTGCTGGTGTATGCGCTGCCCCGGTGGGGATCGGGACGGGAGATCGTACTGGGCGGCACGCTGATCCTCGTGGCCTTCGCACTGTCGGCCGCCACGGACGAAACCCCGCCCGTCGAGCAGGTCGTGGGCTTCGGCTTCCTGACCCTGCCCGCGTTGATCGGGGCGTCCGTACGATTCCGTGCGACCGCTCGCGAGCGGCAACTGGAGCGGGTACGCTCCCGCGAACGCGAGCAGCTCGCCCGGGAATTGCACGACACGGTGGCCCACCACGTCTCGGCCATGGTGATCCGCGCCCAGGCCGGCCGAGTGGTCGCGGGCACGGACCCGGCCGCTGCCGTCGAGGCGCTGGAGGGGGTCGAGGAGGAGGGGGCGCGCACCCTGGAGGAAATGCGAGCCATGGTCGCTGCGCTGCGTGACCGCGGGGCCGGGGCCGAGCTGGCGCCGCCGGCCGGTGTCGCCGACCTAGAGCGTCTCGTACGCGCCCCGGGTGGCCGACTCCGGGTCGACCTGGGGCTCGACGGCGAGTTGGACACACTGCCCCCGGCGGTGGACGCGGCCGTCTACCGCATCGTGCAGGAGTCGGTGACCAACGCCATGCGCCATGCCGTCAACGCCACCGAGGTCGTCGTCCGGGTCACCGGTGACCCTCAGAAGGTACGGGTGACGGTGCGCGACGACGGCGCACGGGCCGGCCGGGGCCGCGACGGGTACGGCCTGGCCGGGTTGCGTGAGCGCGCCGCCCTGCTCGGCGGACGGCTGCAGGCCGGCCCGGGCGCCGACCAGGGCTGGCACGTCGAAGCCGAACTGCCAAGGGGGAGGGCGGACAGCGGTGGCCATCCGCGTGCTCGTCGCTGACGACCAGACGATCATCCGCACCGGCCTGCGGATCATGCTGAACGCCCAGCCCGGCATCGAGGTCGTCGGCGAGGCGGCCGACGGGCGAGAGGCGGTACACCTGGCCCGTGAACTGCGGCCGGACGTCTGCCTGTTCGACATCCGCATGCCCCTGCTCGACGGGCTGGAGGCCACCCGGCTGATCGCCGGTCCAGGTGTCGCCGACCCGCTGGTCGTGGTCGTGATCACCACCTTCGACCTCGACGAATACGTCTACGGCGCGCTGCGTGCGGGGGCACGCGGATTCCTGCTCAAGGACACCGGGCCGGAGCTGCTGGCACAGGCCGTACGCTCGGCCGCCGACGGCGAGGCACTCATCGCACCGAGTGTCACCGTGCGCCTGTTGCAGGCCTTCGCGGACCTACCCGCCGGGCGGCCCGCTGCCCAGCCGATCTCCCCTGTCACCGCCCGCGAGGAGGAGGTCCTCCTCGCCGTCGCCCGGGGCCTGACCAACACCGAGATCGCCGATGCCCTGCACATCAGCCTGAGCACGGTGAAGACACACCTGGCAAGCCTGATGGCCAAGCTCGGCGCCCGGAACCGGGTGGAGATCGCGATGTGGGCCTACGAGACCCGCAGGATCATCCCGGGAACGTGAGGCCCGCGGACGTATCGTGCGGGCTGTGACGGTCATATGCGCTGGATGACACTCGGATCAGGACGAGACCGGGGTCCATCGGCGGCGGAACGCGGCCGGGCGGTCACCCTCGGGTCCCCGCCCGGCCGTGTCCGCCGTCTCCCCTGGTTCAGCGGTCCGCGTTCGAGGCCGCGTCCTGGTCGGCCGCGGCGGCGGCAGACTCGGCCGCGTCGACCTTCTGCTGCATCTGCGAGTAGCCCGACGGCGTGGCCGCGGGAGCCTTCGGCGAAGCCCCGTCGTGACCGGAGCAGCCGACGGCCAGAGCGGCCAGCAGGACGACCACTGCCGCAGAGTCCTTTGCCCGCATCAACTCGCTGCCCTGCCGCCGTTGTTGTCCTGGCACCACGTCCTGACGTCGGCGAGGTCCTGCTGCCGCTGCTTGAGCATCGGCACCAACGCCTTACGGGTCTTCAGCCGGTCCTCGAGAAACGTGGCGATCTCGGTGTGGCCGGCCTTCTTGGCGTTGTCCACGCGACGCTCCAGCCGCGCCACCGAACCCCGGGTACCGACCCCGGCGTCCAGCCGGTTCAGCGCCCGCTCGATGCGCCGGTCGATCTTCGGCACCCGCTTGCACAGCGCCTTCGCTCCGTCGCCGGTCGGCGCCGGTGCGGGGGAGCTGTCGGCCGCGGCCGCGCCGGTGCCGCCCGCGAGGAGCGCGGCCGTGGCCAGTCCGGCCAGCAGGGTGCGGCGCCTTCGCCGGATGTCCATCACATGCCTCCGTTCCCGGACGGACCCCTCGGCCGCCCGTCCCGCGGCAGGCTAGGAGCCCTCTTTGGGGAAACTCTGTGACCGGTATGTCCCGGCCGTCCCGATCAACCAGTCACGGCGGTCGGGCAGTTCACCCGCCGCGGCCGGCAGCCGCACCTCGAAGCGTGCCCCTGTGCCGCCCGGAGCGCCGCTGACGGTCACGGTGCCCCGGTGCAGCGCGGTCTGCTGGGCCACCAGCGTGAGGCCGAGCCCGGAGCCGGAGCTGGCCCGGCCGCGCCGGAACCGTTCGAAGATCAGCTCACGGTCCGGCTCCGGCACCCCGGGACCGCCGTCGTCCACCGTGAGCACGATCCACTCCCCCGCACGCCGCATTCCGACCGTCACACTCACCGGCCCTCGCGCGTCGGCTCCGTGTGCCACCGCGTTGGCCAGCAGATTGTCCAGCAGCAGCCGCAGTCCGGGTTCCCAGCCACGCACGGTGATGCCCGCCGGTGTGTCCAGCACGATCTGCGCGCCGGGCGCACGGCGCCTGGCGTCGGCGACGGCCGCCTCCGCGATCTCCGTCAGATCGGCGGTGCGGAACGCCTCCGCCTCCACCAGGTCCCCGCGCCCGAGGTCGCGCAACATCCCCAGCAGGCCCAGCAGCCGGCCGTGTTCACGGCGTAGATCGGCGACGACTTCCGTGCGGTCCGCTACGGGCAGCTGGGGGTGGTCGGCAAGGATGTCGAGGTTGGTGCCCATGCTCATCAGCGGAGTGCGCAGTTCGTGGGCGGCGGCCGAGGAGAAGGAGCGGGCCGTGTCGAGCGCCTCGCCGGTGCGGGCGGCCTGCTCGTCGTAGCGGGCCAGCACCGTGCGCACGGTGGCGGCCAGCTCGTCGACCTCGGTGACTCCGGACCGCTCCAGTGGCGGGCGGGCACGGTCGGTACGCGGGTCCAGTCCCGCGGTGCTGCGGGTCAGCCTGCGCAGCGGCGCGGCAGCACTCGCGGACACGCCCCAGGCCAGCAGGCCCGACAGGGGGGCCGCGAGCAGGGTGGTGACCAGTACCCGGCGCCGGACCAGCCGCTGCTGGCCCCGGTCGGCGGTGTCCGGCGCGAACACCCACAGCGTTCCGGAGGCGAGCGGCGTGCGTACCCGGCGGCCCAGCACCCGCCAGCTGTCGCCGTCGGCGTGCACGGTGACCGGTGCGCCGGTGCGCGCGGGCAGTCGCACATCGGGCCCGGGCTGGGGCCCGCCGCTGAAGGTGCCGTCCGGTCCCACCACCCGCAGGCCCACGTCGAGCGCCGCGGTGTAGAGGGCACGTTCACGTGTGTCGGCCGCCTTGGGCCGGTCGGCCGCCCCGGCCCGCAGCAGCGCCTTGGCATCCGGCACGACGGCCGCCGCCCGCTCCCTTAGGTGATCGTCCTCGGCCCGGTGCAGATCGCGGGCGACCAGCTGGAGCAGCAGCCACCCGGAGGCCAGCACCAGCAGCGGCACCGTGCAGCCGACCGCAAGTCCGATCCGGGCCGACAGCCTCACGGCTCCTCCCGCAGCACGAAGCCGACCCCGCGCACGGTCTGGATGAGCCGCGGTGCGCCGTCGGCCTCCAGCTTGCGCCGCAGATAGCTGACGAAGGTGTCGACGGCATCGCTGCGCACGTCGAAGTCGTAGCCCCACACCCGCTCCAGCAGCTGGTCACGGGTGAGGACGAGCCCCGTGTTGCGGGCCAGTACCTCCAGCAACTCGAATTCGCGCCGTGTGAGGTCCAGCGGCCGTCCGCCCCGCCGTACGGTGCGGGCGGCGGGGTCGATCAGCAGGTCCGCCACCCGCAACGCCTGTTCCGGGACGGCGGGCGGCCGTCGGCGCAGCAGCGCACGCAACCGCAGCACCAGTTCCTGCAGGGCGAACGGCTTGACCAGGTAGTCGTCGCCCCCGGCCTGCAGCCCGGCTATCCGGTCGGCCGTCTCGTCGAGCGCGGAGAGCATGAGCACCGGCAGATCCCGGCCGTCGGCGCGCAGCCGCGCGCACACCTCGATGCCGCTCATGCCGGGCATCGACACATCGAGGACCAGCACGTCGGGGGGACCATCCGCTACGGCAGCGAGCGCACCGAGCCCGTCGGGCGCGGTGCGGACGGCGAAGCCGCTCAGCCGCAGGCCGCGCTCCAGCGATCTCAAAATGGCCGCGTCGTCGTCCACGACCAGGACCGTCCCCGGGGGTGTCGCCCCGCCCATGCGCGCCTCCCTCGCCCGCTGTCAGCGCCCGCCCGGCGAGGCTTCTCCCGTCCGCCGACAGCGCGGGGTCAGCGTACTGGCGCTTCTCGTGTTCGCCGACAGCCTCGGCGGGAGTTCGGATGCTGCAGCCCCCTGCGCGCTGATCAGGGCCTACCCACAGCTGACGAAGAGCGTTTCCCGAACGGATCCTGATCGTGTCCCACCGACCAGGTGGCCCGGCGAGAGCTGATCGCCGACGGGGCGTAGCGGGGTCCCCGATTGTGAGAGCACCCATCGCCGGCCCACTCGAGCGGTGAGGCTGTCGAGGCGCACGTCCCAGCAGCCACCTCGCCGCGTGAGGGAGATCGCGGACAGAGGCGGCACAGCGAGATACCAGAAAGCTCGCGCCGGTACGGCCAGAGCATGAATGAGGGCGGCCCGGACCACGGCTGCTTCGGTGACGGCCACAGCACGGCCCGTGCCCGGCGCCACGCCGCTCAGCCAGTCCGCCGTACGGCGGCAGAGCTGTCGTACGGACTCACCGTCGTGTGGTGCGGCATCCGGGTCCGTGAACCAGGCGGTCAAGCCGTGGGGGTCCGTTGCGGCGACGTCATCGACGGTACGGCCGCCCCACTTGCCGAGGTCGAAGTCGCGCAGTGCCGGCTCGGACGCCGCGGTCAGGCCGAGGGCGTCGGCGGTCTGCAAGCAGCGCAGCGAGGGCCCTCGCAGGGCCAGACCGTGGGGAGGCAGCGCTGCTCCGGCGGCGCCTGCCTCACGCAGGCCGCGCTCGTTCAGGGGAGCGTCACCGAGGAGTGCATCCAGGGTGGCGTCACCGCCGGGCGCACACAGAAACGTCAGGCGGATCGTCATAGGACGGACCTCCTCCTTGGCCCGGCACGGTTGGTCCAGGACGCTCAGGGCGTGTCCCAGGACCGACCACTCATGTGCTCCAGCGTCGGTGGAAGCCGCCCGGTGCAACATCCGGCGGGTGTCCGGAACCGACCCGCCAACCGGCTGGCACTCCCCCGCCACCCGGCCGAACCGAGTCGGCACGCGCCACCGGACTTGAACGGAACTACCTGCTCATCGAGTGCACCACCTGCTCAGCTTCACCGCGCAGCAACTGCGCGTCGCACAGGACCCAGGGGCCCGTGCCCAGGCGCCGCGCGTCACGCCAGGGTGACGTGCATGCCCCCTCGGGTCAGGGCATCGAGGGTCTCGGTGAACAGGTCGTACGGCCGGCCGTCCGGCGTCAGGATCCGGGAAAGGTGTTCGCGCGCGGTCGCGGCGTCGCGCCACAGCAGGGTTGCGGGGGCGGTGTAGCCGAAGTTGCCGCGCAGGCAGTCGTCGACAGCGGCCGGACAGCCGCCGAAGTAGCCTCCCGGCCCGTTCACCGCCTCACCGAGTGCCAGGTAGAGGCCGGGGACATCGGTGATGTGCCGGCCGTCGAGCGCATAGGCGTGGCCGGACGGCCGGTCGTGGTGCGCGGGCCGGCCGGGCCTGACCCGGACGAGGTCGAGCCGGGCCCCACGCTGCCGGGTGTCGAGGCCGGCCCAGGCGCCGGGGGTGTCCGGCGGCCCGGCGAACCACCGCTCCCAAAGGGGCCGCACATGTTCCGGGACGGGCGTGAAGAGTCTTCCGTCCAGCTCCAGGTCGATCAGTTCCGTCCCGTGGGCAGAGGGACGCCAGGCGATGACTTTGGTCCACAGGAGCGCTTCGCTGAGCGGCTCACCCCGGTCGTCCCGTATCTCCAGGGCGGCCTCCTCCAGGTCCAGCGCCCGCCGGGTGCCCTTCAACAGTGCCTGCCGCAGCTGTTCACCCGGTGCGAGCCCCCGCAGCACGAGTGGGGTCGTTTCCTGCTCGGGCGGCAGGACGCGGGCGAACTCCCGGCAGGAGCCGAGCCACCGGTGCTCGTCGTGCACTCGGACCACACCCCGGTGGCCCTCGGGTGGGCCCTCGTAGTCGTCCAGGCCGGTGAGGACGAGGCCGTCCGTCCCGGGGTGGCGCCCGAGGCTCTCCGCGTCTTCGAGGAGCCAGGGTTCGAGGGTGTCGTCCTCCGGCACCAGCCACACCCGGCTGCCGACCCAGCCACGCACCTCGGCCGCTTCCGGAGTCCAGCCGAACAGCTCGTACGTCCCCCGCCGGGGGGACCCGAACAGTCCCTCCGCTTCGGAGCACACGCCCCAGATGTGTCCGTTCTCCGTATCCGTCAGCGTGTATCGCGCCCGTCCGTGACGGTCCCTGTCCTCATGCACGGTGGGAATCATGCCTGGAGCGGGAATCGACGGCGGAGCCCTTTGCTCGCGGTGCTCGCGGTGCTCGCAGTGAAGGTCAGGCGAGCCGGTCGCGGCCCGGGCGGTGTCGGCGGCGACCGGCGGCGGCTCAGAACTGTTCGACGAAATAGGGCTCGACCGTCATCCAGCCGTTGTCGGCAGCCCCGTTGAGACGACCGGAGGAGTTCTTGGACAGGGTGTACCAGGACTCCACGTAGTCGGGGTCGTCGGTGAACCAGGAGTCGGGCATGGCCGCCAGTACGGCGTTCACCAGCGGGATGTAGGTGCCCTGGTCGGTGATGGTGAGGAGGGCCGTGGTGAGGGCCTGGGCGAGCGACTTGTAGTTGGTGCCGTCGTCGTCCTCCATCATGACGACGTCCGCCAGGTTGTACTTGTAGTTCGACCAGTTCACCAGGATCTGGTTCGGGTAGTACACCTTGCCGTCGTAGTCCAGGTACGGCATGTCGACCGAGTCGACGCGCGCCTTGCCGTCCTGCCCGAAGCCGGTCACGAGCGAGAACATCTCGGCCGCGCCCTTGAACCAGGGCTCCTGATCGTCGTTCACCTCGATCGCGGTGACCTTGGTGGCCCACCAGCCCGCGGCTCCGGCCGCGTTCGCGCGCTTGGCCTGCGGCGTGCTGAGGCCGTTGTCGACGAGTGCCTTCGAGAGCACTCGCAGCCCGGCCCTGTGCGCCTTGGCGGCGTCGATGTCCACGACGTACAGGGGGACTTCGGGTACGCGCGTCGTGTCCACGGAATGACGACGGCCCAGGCTGTCGTAGGCCGTGATCGTTCTGGCGTGGTCGTCGGAACTGGCGACGGCGACCCAGGGGGTGACATCAGCGCTCAGCCGTGCGCGCATGGAGGGCGCACCCAGGCGTATGCGGAGCAGCGAACCGATCGACGCGGGCAGCCCCTTGAAGCCGGCGACATGCCGATTCGCGCTGGAGACCGACGATTGCAGCTGACTTCCAGCGGCGTTGCCGGCCTGGTCGGTCAGCGCCTGCAGATCCACCTCGTCCGTGCTCAGGGCGGCCGCACGCACCTGAGCGCGCCATTGGGAGTGCGAGAGCGAGGACGCGAGCGAACGTGCGATCGCGTCCTCGACGCCCTGGACCGAGGACTGCGGGGCGGCTGCAGGTCGGGGCCTGTGCTCTGCCGCTGCGGACGCGACCGCGGGCTGGGCGGTTCCGATGACGACGGCGGACAGCATCACGCCGATCACTGCATTGCGTCTCTTGTTTGCTCTGCGCATCGTGATCTCCTCTCGTTGGCTGCACTGTCTTGAACATGACAAATTACGATCATCGGCGGATCAGTGGGTGAGTGGCTCAGCCACAGCGGCATCAGTGAAGCAGCCGCACGAACGGCTCGTCAATCCTCCATCCACACGCCGAAGTTGGGCGCCCTCGACCCGCCCCATGAGGTTGCTGTGATCTTCACCATGGCCCTTCCCGCCGAGACCTGATGGAGTTGGCGATCGTCAACTGACCACTGACAGAACGGGGATTGATCATGACCATCGGCACAGGCATGCCCGCGCGGAGACGAATCACTGCGGCCGCGGCAGCCGCCGTCGTCCTGTCCATGGGTGTTCTCGCGGCTGCTCCCGCCCAGGCGGCTCCGTCGGCACCGGCGGCACCCTCGGTGTCGGCGCAGGGTGCGTACGCGATGAACGCGGCCACCGGCAGGACGCTGTTCGGGAAGGGCGCCGACACGCAGCTTCGGACCGGCTCCACAACAAAGATCATGACGGCGCTCGTGGTGCTGTCGCAGCGGAACGTGGACCTCGACCGCAAGGTGAAGATCAAGAAGGAGTACACGGACTACGTCATCGATCCGCGCACCGGCGACCTGCGGTACTCCAGCGCAAGGCTGATCCTCGGGGACTCGATGAAGGTACGGGACCTGCTGTACGGGCTCCTGCTGCCGTCCGGGTGCGATGCGGCGTACGCGCTCGCGGACACGTACGGGTCGGGTTCGACGACGGCGCAGCGGACCAAGTCCTTCATCGCGAAGATGAACAGCAAGGCGCATGAACTGGGGCTGACGAACACCCACTTCGACTCCTTCGACGGGGTGTCCAACGGCAACAACCACGCGTCCCCCCGTGACCTGGCCAAGCTGGCCACGGTCGCGCTGAAGAACAAGACGTTCAAGAAGGTCGTCGGCACCCCGAATTACGACGACATGCAGTCGTTCCGGCCCGGCGGCGGAACGCACACGATGGACCCCTGGGTGAACTCGAACAAGCTGCTCGGTTCCTACCGGGGTGCGATCGGCGTGAAGACAGGTTCGGGTCCGGAGGCGAAGTTCTGCCTGGTGTTCGCGGCGACCCGCGGCAACAAGACGGTGGTGGGAACCGTACTCGCCGACACGTCGCCGGACGAGCGCTTCAAGGACGCGAAGAAGATCCTCGACTACGGCTTCGCACAGCACAGCTGAAACACGGCTGTCGGAGTGGGGCACGCAGCGGCGTGCCCCACTCCCGTCCACGGCGTCGCCGCGTACTCCGCGGCGAGCTGCGCCCGGGACGGCAGTCGGTCCCCGATCTCCCACTCCCCCGCGAGAATCCGTGCACGCAGCGCGTCGGCCACTGCAAGGTACGGCGCCTCTCGGGGCATGTGCGACTCTCCGGTTGCTCTGCTGCGAGGCAGCGGTGATTCCAGCGGCGTTGGAAAGCTACTGCACCGGGCAAAAGCTACTAGTAGAAATACGCGCGGCTTTCCTTCGAGTTCCTTGAGTCCCTCGGGTCCTCCGTGTCCTCGGGCTTCAGTTCACCGCCTTCTTCACCAGCTCGCCGATCCTCGCCTCGTCCGCGGCGGTCAGTTCCTTCAGGGCGTAGGAGGCCGGCCACATGGCGCCTTGGTCGAGGTTCGCCTTGTCGCTGAAGCCGAACGTCGCGTACCGCGCGTTGAACTTCTGCGCGCTCTGGAAGAAGCAGACGACCTTGCCGTCCTTGGCATAGGCGGGCATCCCGTACCAGAGCTTCGGCGCGAGTTCCGGCGCGCTCGCCTTGATGACGGCGTGGATCCGTTCGGCCATGACCCGGTCCGAGTCCTGCATCTCGGCAATCTTCGCGAGCACCGCGGACTCGTCCTCGGCCCCCTTGTCGGCACGCGAACCGCGGCGCGCGGACACCTTCAGCTCCTTGGCCCGCTCCTTCATCGCGGCCCGCTCCTCGTCCGTGAATCCCTCGGACGGCCTGTCGGTCGCGACTGCGGTGTCCTTGGCGGTGGTGTTCGTGACGGTGGTGCTCCTGGCGGTCTTCTGTACGTCCTTCACGGCGTGGTTCCTCACGTTGAGCGGGTTGACGGGTACGTCTTCATGCTGGAGAGGCGTCACGGCGACGGCGTCTCCCAAGCCGGTGTCACGGGGTGTTGCCGAGGTCATCCCCACGCGCCGGCGATCTGGCGGGTCGTGGCGTTGAGCCGGTTGAACAGATTGGTGACACCGATCATCAGGACGATCGCGGCGAGCTGCTTCTCGTCGAAGTAGGTGGCGGCCGTGTCCCACACCTCGTCGCTCACCGGGTCGGGACGGTCGGCCAGCCGCGTCGCGGCCTCGGCCAGCGCCAGGGCCGCCCGCTCCTCCTCGGTGAAGTAGGGAGCCTCCCGCCAGGCGGCGGCCGTGGCCAGCCGCTCGTCGCTCACTCCGGCCTTGCGGGCCGTCTTGGCGCCGCCGTCGACGCAGGCGCTGCAGCCGTTGATCTGGCTGACGCGCAGGTGGACCAGCTCCAGTGTCTGCTCGTCCACTCCACCGGAGCGCACGGCCTTGAGGATCTCCTGGATGGGCTGCATCGCACCGGACAGTACGACGGCGGGGTTCTGCATACGGGACCGCATGTCGGTCTGCTCCTCTTCCGGTCGGTGCCCCGTCCTCCGGGGCGTGACTCCATGACAGCCGAGCCCGTGTGCCACGACCACTGCGGTGGGACACCGTGGGACAGCTGAAACGGCCTTGACCAGCGGCGAGTTGACTGGGGAGACTTCTGCCGCAACGGGACGGGAAGGCGGGGGAACGGTGGACGCTCAGGAACGGACGGCGAAGTCCGACCCGCAGGACGAGCTGGCGGCCCGGCTGCGTCTGCTCCAGGAACTGTCCGGGCTCGGCGTGCGGGCTCTGGCGCGGGACACCGGGCTCAGCTCCTCGTCCCTGTCGCGCTATCTCAACGGGCAGACCGTGCCGCCCTGGCCGACGGTGGTCGCTCTCTGCCGCCTCGTCGAACGCGACCCCCGCCCGCTGCGTCCGCTGTGGGAACGGACCTCGAACCCCTTGCCTGCGCCCCCGAAGAGCAGCCGCCAGGTCCGGCCGCGGCCCCGCAACGATCTGCCGCGCGACGTGCCCGACTTCACCGGACGCGAGGAGCGGCTCGCCGCCGTGTTCGCCGCGATCGAAAGTCACCGGGCGGTCTCCGTCGACGGCATGGCGGGCGTCGGCAAGAGCTGTCTGGCGGTGCATGCCGCGCACCGGCTTGCCGCCGACTTCCCGGACGCCCAGCTCTATGTGGATCTGCACGGGTTCACCGAGGGCCGACCGCCGCTCGACCCCGACTCCGCCCTGCGGATGCTGCTCGGCGCACTCGACGTCCCGTCAGAGAGGGTCCCGCAGGAGGGGGTCGAGCAACTGGCTGCGTGCTGGCGCTCGGAACTGGCCCGCCGACGGGTCGTCGTGGTCCTCGACAACGCCGCGGACGCCGACCAGGTCCGCCCGCTGCTGCCCGGCGCCGGCGACTCCGTCGCCCTGATCACCAGCCGAAACCGGCTCCTCGGTCTTGACGAAGTGCCCCCTGTCTCGCTCGACGTGCTGAGCCCGCAGGAGAGCGCGGAGCTGCTGGCCCGTGCCAGCGGCGATCCGGGCGGCCCAGAGGGCAGGCTGGCCCGCGATCCGGAGTCCGCCGCCGAGGTCCTGCGGCTCTGCGGCCATCTGCCGCTGGCCCTGCGGCTGGCCGCGGCACGGCTGCGGCACCGGCCGGGCTGGACCGTGGGCATCCTCGTCGAGCGGATGGCCGAGGGCGCGAGCGAGTTCGACACCGCGCTCGCCATGTCGGTCCGGCAGCTGAACCGGTCACAGGCTCACCTCTTCCGGATGCTGGGCCTGCTCCCCGGCGAGTCCTTCGACGAGTACGTGGCGGCAGCGCTGGCGGACGTACCACTGCGCAGCGCCCGGGCGACGCTCGAGGATCTGCTCGACGCGCACCTCGTCCAGCAGCCGACGCCGAGCCGGTACACGCTCCACGACCTGGTGCACCAGCACGCGCGCCGGTCCGCGGCAGAGCAGGACGCAGCGGCCGAGCGGGAGCGGGCATTGGGCCGAGTGCTCGACTACTACGTGCACGCGGCGGCGGCCGCCGATGCCGCGATGCCGTTCCTGTCGCCAGGTCGCGTGGTCTCCGCGGGCCGGCCCCCCGCCGAACTGCCGTGCTTCATGGACAAGAACGCGGCCTTCGCCTGGCTCGCCACGGAGTACGGCAACCTGATGGCCGCGTTCGAGACGGCAGCGGCCGTCGGGGCCGACGTGCACGTGTGCGAGCTTCCGCGCTTCCTGCGGGCCTACTTCGCGCGGCGCTGTGGCACGACGCATCTCAACGTCCTCTTCGAGCGGTCACTCGCCGCCGCCGAGCGCCTGGGCGATCCACAGCAACTGGCCGAGGCACACAGCGATCTGGGCTTCGCACGGTACAACGCGGGCCGGATGGCGGAGGCCGCGGCCGCGTACGAGGCGGCCGGGCTCCGGGTGTCCCAGACGGGGGACGCGCGGGCGGAGGCCGAGCTGGCCATGCGCCGCGGCTATCTGAGCTGGGACGCGGGGGACGTCGAGGAGCCGCTCGAACTCTTCCGGCTGGCGGCCAGGCTGTACGAAAAGGCGGGTTGCCCGACGGAGGCCGCCCACGCTGCCGCCTCGGAGGCCTGGGCGATGCTGCAGCTGGGACACCGTGAGGAGGCGGCGCAGCGGGGCCGGGAGGTGCTGGGCATCCCCCACACCGACCCCGCCTGGCCGCCCGCTCTCACTGCCCTGATCACTCTCGGCGTGGCCATCGCCCACGAGCGTCCCGACGAGGCAGCGGAGCATCTGCACCGGGCGCTGGCGCTGTCCCGCGACGACGGGCACCTGCACAACCAGGCCTGGTGCCTCAACTGCCTGGGGGTCGCGCTACGGCAGATGGGCCGGTACGAGGAGGCACTGGCCAGCCACCGCGAGGCGTTCGCACTGCTGGACGAGCTGTTCGAGGAGCACTGGAAGATCCATTTCCTCAACGGCTACGGCGAGACCTGCCGACTGGCGGGCCTGCCCGAAGAGGCCCTTCGACTGCACCGGCAGGCGCTGGAGCTGGCCCCCAAGCTGGGAAACCGGTACGCGGAGGCGCTGGCTCACGAAGGCATCGCGATCGTGCTGGACGAGACGGATCCGGCTGGGGCCGCCGAGCACCGTACAGCGGGGCAGGCCGTCCTGGGGCAGCTCAAACACGGGGCTTGACCGGTCCGGAATGAGATTCCGTAGAGCATGACTTCACCCATGCCCGGGCACGCCGTCGTTCAGGCCTGGCACTTTGGGCACCAGACCGTTCGGCGTCCGGCAACGCGGCTTGAGCACAGGGTTTGGCCGCAGCGAGGGCACACGCCCTCCTTGTCGTCCCTCCGACCGGTGAGCCAGGAGCGTCGCGGCGGCACGCACCCGGCAAGCACAGCTGTATCGAGTACGCGTCCCATCGCCGCGTGAATGTGCCGAAGCTCCGTTTCGCCCAGGTCTCGCGCCGGAACCCTGGGGTGAACACGAGCCCGCCAGAGAATCTCGTCGCACAGGAGATTCCCGAGGCCCGCGATCACGGACTGATCCATCAGCGCACTCTTGACAGCGCCCCGCCGCCCTGACAGCAGTTCCTTGAACTCCGCCCTCTTCACGGTCAAGGCGTCCGGGCCCAGACCGCCCAGAATTCGGTCGACGACGTTCTGATCGGCCAACTGTATGCCCTGCAGCTTGCGTTGATCGCGATAGCGCAACGTCCGGACATTGTCGAGGGTCAGCACAATGCGATCGTGCGCTTCAATCGGTTCGTCCAGAGCGCAGCACCGCAGTGCTCCCGTCATCCCGAAATGGCAGACCAGTGTGAGTCCATCGGCCGTGGGAACGAACAACCACTTGCCGTGCCGCCACGCCCTCCCAAGGCGCTTTCCTTCCAACTGGCTCCGAAGTCGCTCCTCGGTGACACCCCGCAGAACCCCGGCGTCCCGCACCTCGATGTCCGTGACGCATCGCCGACGACCGCAGGTCATCAGGACCCGTCGGAATCCTTCGACATCCGGAAGCTCGGGCATGAAAGACGGGTACCCTCACCGGCCGGACGCGCACGCTCCCCGCCTCAGGAAGCGCGCGCTTTCCGTCCGCCACCAGGAGCGAGCGCATGGATGAGTTCATCACGGTTCATCGAGGATCGGCCGGGAACATCAGCATCGGCGGCTCGCTGATACAGCTCCGCTTTGGTGAGATCGCGAAGCTCCGCGGTCGTGGGGGCCCGCCTGCCGGCGGTGGACCTTTGACCGTGTGCCGAGGCCGCGGTCTTCTTGCGGCGAGAGGTGCGCCGCGTGCCGGTGCCTGCCTTCTTCTCGTGAGCCTTGGGGCTTCGCGCACGGTCGACGCTCGCCTGCAGGGCTTCCATCAGGTCGATGACATTGGTCGACTTGGGCGGCGGTGCCGCCTTTTCGACCGGTTCGCCGGCCTGCTTCGCCTTCAGCAACTGGGCGACCTTCTCCTGAAAGGTGTCGTGCCATTCCTCGGGCGTCCAGTCGATGCTGAGCGTGTCGATCAGCTGCCCGGCCATGCTCAGTTCCTTGTCGGTGGCCTTGGTCTTGCCAGGGAGGGTGCTGATCTCCTTGCTGGGGTCGCGGACCTCGTCGGCCCAGTGCAGGGTATGCATCGTGAGGACCCCTGCTTCGGCCTTCAGCGCGACGAGATACTCATGGCTGCGCATGACGAAGGTTGCGACTCCGGCCTTGCGTGCGCTCGCCAACGCTTCGCGCAACAGTGCGTAGACCTTGCCGTACTCCTCGCCTTTGGGTCCCAGGTAGTAGGTGCGGTCGAAGAACACCGGGTCGATGGAGTCCAGGTCGACGAAACCGCTGATGTCGATGGCTCGTGATCGCCCCGGGGCAATTTCGTCCAGTTCCTCCGGGTCGACGATGACGTATTCGCCCTCTCCCGTATCGAATCCCTTGACGATCTCGTCGAACGGCACTTCTTCGCCGGTGCGCTCGTTCACTCGCTTGTTGCGCACGCGGTCCAAAGTGCCACGTTGCAGCTGGTGAAAGTGGATCGTATGGGTTTCCGTCGCCGTGAAAAGCTGCACCGGCACTGTCACCAGCCCGAACGTCAGCACTCCACTCCACACGGCCCGCGCCATCGCACTCACCTCCGCACACATGGACAGTGTGTGAGCCGTGCCGCTGATCGGCCACCGGACTGCGCTGGGCTCAGAGGCTGCCCGGTCGCACCAGACGGTGCGCTTGACCCCGGTCAGGATGGGGGCGACCTCGACGGCGGAGATGTGTTCGAGGACGCCGATGGTGTCGCTCATGAACTGGTGGAGCGCATCGAGGTCGGCTGCCGCGACGGCCACGAGGAGGTTGGCCGGGCCGGTGTAGGCCGCGGTGAAGCGGCCTTGGGGGTGGCGGCTGAGCTGCCGGCCCGTCTCCTCCAGCCCGCGGGGCGCGACGGTGATCCACAGGAGTGCCTCGGCGCGGATGCCCAGCCGGGTCAGATCGACTTCGGTCGCGAGCCTGATGACCTGGCCGCCCACCAGTGCCTCCGGACGGCGGCGGGCGGTGAGGGCAGTGGTGTCGGCGCGGTGCGCGAGGTCGGTGTGGGAAGCTCGTCCGTCCTCGATCAGCGCGGCGATCAGCTGGTCGTCGAGGGGCTGGAGGCCGGAGCGGGTGGGGGCCGCGGATGTCTCCTGCCGCAGACTGGTCAGCTCTGCCGCTGACAGCAGGCCGCCGCTCCAGTCGAAGGCGGCCGGGAAGACTCGCAGGAGGGCGTGCGAGGTCCACGACTGGACCGCGGGGGTGGCGGGAAGATCGCGCAGCAGCAGGCTGTTGCGTGCGAGCGCGGTCGCCACGTTCGCCACGACCGGATCAGCGCGCGACTGGCTGCCGTACTCGCCCGCAACGGCCGCACGCATCCGGCATTTCGCCTGAGAGCCGTACCAGCGGTGGCCGGGGCGTGCGAGACCGACCGCGAGCCGAGCGGCCACGACGCGGCCCGGAGAGATCGAGGCCTTGCGCCATTGCTTCCGCGCAGTAGGGGTACCCGGAGGCCCGTGCAACCGCAGACATCCGCCACGGAGAACAACCGGAGGCCGATCATGACCATGCGTGTCGGCGACCCACGCCCTGGGCCATCGGACGCCGGTCGGGTACCGGACCCTCGGCGCCGGCGGGCGGTCCCGGCCGGAGAGATGGGCTGGTTTCGTCGATGACTTCCTCGCGTGCACGGCACACATCCGCTGTGGATGTGGCCGGGTTGGCCGCGACCCTGCGTGCCGGGACCGATGCCGAGGTCCGCTTCGATCCCGGGAGTAGGGGCGCCTATTCCACGGACGGATCCAATTACCGGCAGGTACCGATCGGCGTCGTGATCCCGCGCACCGTCGAGGCCGGTGCGCACGTGGTGGAGGTGTGCGCCCGCTTCGGCGCGCCCCTGGTGTCGCGGGGCGGCGGCACGAGCCTCGCCGGTCAGACGACGAACGCCGCCGTGGTGATCGACTGGAGCAAGTACTGCCACGCCCTGCTCGACGTCGACCCCGAGGCACGTACCTGTGTGGTGGAGCCGGGCATCGTCCTGGACGTACTCAACCGGCGGCTGTCCGACCACGCTCTGCAGTTCGGGCCGAAGCCGTCGACCCACAGCCACTGCACGCTGGGCGGCATGATCGGCAACAACTCCTGCGGCGGCTCCGCGCAGGCGTACGGCAAGACCGTGGACAACGTACGCCGTCTCGAAGTCCTCACCTACGACGGCCTGCGCATGTGGGTGGGCCCCACCTCCCGAGCCGAGCGGGCACGGATCGACGCCGAGGGCGGCCGACGGGCCGAGATCTACGACGGCCTGGAACGCCTCGTCACCGAGTACCTGGCGGACATCCGGCGGGGCTTCCCGAAGATTCCGCGCCGTGTCTCCGGCTACAACCTCGACTCGCTGCTTCCGGAGAACGGCTTCGACGTCGCCAAGGCCCTGGTCGGCAGCGAGGGCACCCTGGTGACCGTCCTGCGCGCGGAACTCGACCTCGTACCGGTGCCGCCCTTCGAGTCGCTGCTGGTCCTCGGTTACGACGACATCTGCCGGGCCGCCGACGACGTACCACGCCTGCTGCAGCACTGTGCTCCCACCCAACTGGAGGCGCTGGACGGGCGGATGGCCCAGCTCATGCGCGAGGAGCGGGCATACCTCGACTCCCTCGACGCCCTTCCCGAGGCGGACAGCTGGCTGCTCGTGCAGTTCAGCGGCGACAGCCAGGAGGACGTCGACGAGCAGGCACACGCACTGCTCGACGCCCTGGGCCGCAAGGAGAGGGACTCCTCGGTCGCCTTCTCCGACAACCCCGCACGCGAGCAGGAGATGCTCCGGGCCCGCGAGGCCGGGCTGGGTGTCACCGCGCGGCCGCCGGACGACCGGGAGACCTGGGAGGGCTGGGAGGACTCGGCCGTATCTCCCGACCGGCTGGGTGACTATCTGCGTGATCTGAAAGGGCTGTTCGAGGAGTTCGACTACGACCATCCGTCGCTCTACGGGCACTTCGGGCAGGGGTGTGTCCATACGCGCATCCCGTTCGGGCTGAAGACCGCCCAGGGCGTGGCCGATTTCCGCCGCTTCCTGGAACGGGCCGCGGACCTTGTGGCCGCTCACGGCGGCTCGTTGTCCGGTGAGCACGGGGATGGTCAGGCCCGGGGCGAACTGCTGACCCGGATGTTCGGCGAGCGGCTGGTGACCGCTTTCGGCGGGCTGAAGGCACTGTTCGACCCGGGCAACCGGATGAACCCCGGCAAGGTCGTCGACCCGAATCCGGTCGACGGACAGCTCCGGCTCGGCCCCGCCTGGCGACCGACCACCTCCGACACCCACTTCGGCTACCCGGAGGACGAGCACTCCTTCACCCGCGCGGTACTTCGCTGCGTCGGTATCGGCAACTGCCGCACCCACCAGGGCGGGGTGATGTGCCCGTCGTACCGGGCCACGAAGGAGGAAGAACACTCCACGCGTGGCCGTGCCCGGCTGCTGTTCGAGATGCTCGACGGTCATCCCGATTCGGCGGTCGGCGACGGCTGGCGCTCGACCGAGGTCCGCGACGCGCTCGACCTCTGTCTGGCCTGCAAGGGCTGCAAGTCGGACTGCCCGACGGGCGTGGACATGGCCACCTACAAGGCGGAGTTCCTCGCCCATCACTACGCGGGGCGGCCGCGTCCGGCTGCGCACTACTCGATGGGCTGGCTGCCGGTGTGGGCACGGATGGCCCAGGTCGCGCCAGGTCTGTTCAACAGTGTGCTGCACGCCCCCGGGCTCGCCCGAGTGGGCAAACGGCTCGCGGGCGTGGACGGGGCGCGCTCAGCCCCGCTGTTCGCCGGCGAATCCTTCGTCCAGTGGTGGCGCGCTCGAGGGGTCGGGCAGCCGGACCCGGCGGATCCGGCCACCGTCGTGCTGTGGCCCGACACCTTCAGCAGCTTCTTCCACCCGTCTGTGGCGATCTCGGCGGTACGGATCCTGGAGGACGCCGGCTTCCGGGTCGCCGTACCCGAGGCGCCCGTGTGCTGCGGTCTGACGTGGATCTCCACGGGCCAGCTGACCGTGGCCAAGCGGGTCCTGCACCACACGCTCGGCGTGCTGCGCCCCTACTTGGAGGCGGGCACGCCCATCATCGGTCTGGAACCCTCCTGCACCGCCGTCTTCCGCTCCGACGCGCCCGAGCTGCTGCCCGCCGATCAGGACGTACGACGGCTGGCCGGGCAGGTGCGCACCTTCGCCGAGCAGCTCGTCCAGCACGCTCCCGCCGGGTGGCAGCCGCCTCCGCTGGCCCGGCAGGCAGTGGTCCAGACACACTGTCACCAGCACGCGATCATGAAGTTCGACGCCGACCGTGAACTCATGCGCCGCGCCCATCTGGACGCCGAGGTTCTCGACGAGGGCTGCTGCGGGCTGGCCGGCAACTTCGGCTTCGAACGCGGCCACCACGAGATCTCCCTGGCCGTCGGCGAGCTCGGCGTGCTGCCCGCCGTCCGGGCGGCGGCGCCCGACAGCCTGCTGCTGGCCGACGGCTTCAGCTGCCGTACCCAGATCGAACAGGGCGGCACCGGGCGGCGAGCACTGCATCTCGCCGAAGTCCTGGCCCTCGCGCTCGACGGCACGCTGCCGAGCGAAGAGCCCGAGCGGCTGGCCCAGCGGCCCGCTGCCCCCTCCCCCACCGCTCGGTGGGCGGCCACCTCGGCGGCCGCCGTCCTGACCGCCGCGGCCGGCCTGAGCGCCGTACGGCAGCTGCGCCGCTGGTGATCCGCCAGACGCCCAGCCAACTTCCCGAAAGGATCCGAACATGTCGACGAAGGTCTCCGACTACGTCCTCCAGCGTCTGCGCGAATGGGACGTGGAGCACGTCTTCGCCTACCCCGGAGACGGCATCAACGGGCTGCTCGCCGCCTGGGGCCGGGCGGAGAACCACCCCCGGTTCATCCAGTCCCGCCACGAGGAGATGTCCGCCTTCGAAGCCGTCGGGTACGCCAAGTTCTCCGGCAAGGTCGGTGTCTGCGCCGCCACCTCCGGCCCCGGCGCGATCCATCTCCTCAACGGCCTCTACGACGCCAAACTCGACCACGTGCCCGTCGTCGCGATCGTCGGCCAGACCAACCGCAGTGCCATGGGCGGCTCCTACCAGCAGGAAGTCGACCTCCTCAGCCTGTACAAGGACGTCGCCTCCGACTTCTGCGAGATGGTCACCGTCCCCCAGCAACTGCCCAACGTGTTGGACCGGGCCCTGCGTACCGCGATGGCGCAGCGATCGGTGACGGCCGTGATCATCCCGGCCGATGTGCAGGAACTCGACTACTCACCGCCCGAGCACGCCTTCAAGATGGTGCCGTCCAGCCTCGGCATGCCGCACTACGCCCCGCTGCCCGCCGACGAGGACCTCGAGCGGGCCGCCGATGTGCTCAACTCCGGCGGACAGATCGCGATGCTGATCGGTCAGGGCGCGCGAGGCGCCAGGGCCGAGGTGATGGAGGTCGCCGACCGCCTCGGTGCCGGGGTGGCCAAGGCGCTGCTGGGCAAGGACGCCCTCGACGACGACCTGCCCTATGTCACCGGCGCGATAGGCCTGTTGGGCACCCGGCCGTCGTACGAGATGATGCGCGACTGCGACACCCTGCTCGTCGTCGGCTCCTCCTTCCCCTACACACAGTTCCTGCCCGACTTCGGCAAGGCACGGGCCGTCCAGATCGACATCGACCCGCACATGGTCGGTCTGCGCTACCCCTTCGAGGTCAACCTCGTCGGCGACGCCGCCCGGACCCTGCGCATGCTGCTGCCACTGCTGGATCAACTGGAGGACCCCGCCTGGCGCAAGAAGGTCGAGGACAACGTGACGCGGTGGTGGGAGGTCATGGAGCGGCGCGCCGCCGTCGACGCCGACCCGATCAACCCGGAATACGTCGCTCACACCCTCAACGACCTGCTGCCGGAGAATGTGATCCTGACCTCCGACTCCGGCTCTGCCGCCAACTGGTACGCCCGCCATCTCAAACTGCGTGGCGCCATGCGTGGCTCGCTCTCCGGCACGCTCGCCACCATGGGACCGGGTGTCCCCTACGCCATCGGCGCCAAGTTCGCCCACGGCGGCCGGCCCGTGATCGCTCTCGTGGGCGACGGTGCGATGCAGATGAACGGGATGGCCGAGCTGATCACCGTCGCCAAGTACTGGCCGCAGTGGCAGGACCCGCGCCTTGTCGTCGCCGTCTTCAACAACCACGACCTCAACCAGGTCACCTGGGAGATGCGTGCCATGGAGGGCGCCCCGCAGTTCCTGCCCTCGCAGTCGATCCCCGACGTCGCCTACGCGGACTTCGCCCGCTCCCTGGGCCTCAACGGCATGCGTGTGGAGAAGCCGGACGACGTCGCCGGCGCCTGGAAGGCCGCGCTCGCCGCCGACCGGCCCTGCGTCCTAGACTTCGTCACCGACCCGGCCGTCCCGCCGATCCCGCCCCATGCCACCCTCGATCAGATAGAGGCCGCGGCAGCCGCTGTCCTCAAGGGCGACAGCGATCGCGCAGCCATGGTCCGTCAGGGATTCAAGGCCAAAGTCCAGGAGTTCCTGCCGCACCGCCACCGCGCGGGCCAGCGATGACCGACCAGCCCGTGGTGGAACGGGTGGACACGGCCGTCTACGCCGTTCCCACCGACGCCCCCGAAGCGGACGGCACCCTCGCCTGGAACAGCACCACCATCGTCCTGGCCACCGTCCACTGCGGCGAGATCAACGGCATCGGCTACACCTACGCCCCCGCGGCGACGGCCGGCATCATCGACGAGCTGCTCGCCGACGAGATCACCGGCACCGCGGCCTTCGACACAGCGCGGGCCAACGAGGCGATGCAACGCGCCGTACGCAACGCCGGCCTGCCCGGTATCGCCGCACAGGCGGTCTCCGCCGTCGACATCGCCCTGTGGGACGCCAAGGCCCGTCTGCTCCGCCTTCCCCTCGTCCAACTCCTGGGCCAGGCACGCGACATGGTGCCCATTTACGGCAGCGGCGGCTTCACCACGTACGACGACCAGCAGCAGGAACGGCAGTTGCGAGGCTGGGTCGAAGACGAGAACATCCCCCGGGTCAAGATCAAGATCGGCGAGTCCTGGGGACAGGAGGAGGCCCGGGACCGGCAGCGCCTGGCTCAAGCCCGCACGAGCATCGGCGACGGGGCCGAACTGTACGCGGATGCCAACGGCGCGTACAGCGTCAAGCAAGCCGTCCGCATGGCCAACGCACTTTCGGCTGAGGGCGCGACCTGGTTCGAGGAACCCGTATCCTCCGACCACCTGGACCTGCTCGCCGCGATACGGGACCGGATCACGGCGGACGTCGCCGCCGGTGAGTACGGCTACACCCTGCCGTACTTCCAGCACATGCTCGCCGCCCGCGCCGTCGACTGCCTCCAGGCCGATGTCACACGCTGCGGGGGCATCACGGTCTGGCTGCGCATCGCCGCCCTCGCACAAGCCCACGGCCTGGAGATCTCCGGCCACTGCGCCCCACACGCCCACGCCCATGCCGCCGCCTCGGTGCCCAACCTGCGGCACCTGGAGTGGTTCCACGACCACGTCCGCATCGAACGCCTGCTCTTCGACGGCGTCCTCGACCCGCAGGGCGGCGCCCTCGCCCCCGGCGCCGACGGAGCGCCGGGCCTGGGTCTGAACCTGGACGCCGAGCGTGCGCGGCCCTTCAGAAGGAAGTGACCATGAGCGAGACCGTTGTCATCACCGGCGCGAGTGCCGGGATCGGGCGGGCCACGGCCAGGCTCTACGGCCGACGCGGAGCCAAGGTCGTCCTGGTGGCCCGCGGCCGGGCAGGACTCGAGGCGGCAGCCAGAGATGTGGAATCCCTCGGCGGCCGCGCCCTTGTCCAGGAGGCCGATACCGCCGACTGGCGGCAGCTGGAGAGTGCCGCCGACGCCGCGGAGGAGGCCTTCGGCCCCATCGACGTATGGATCAACTGCGCGTTCACCAGCGTGTTCGCGCCCTTCGACGAGATCACACCGGACGAGTACGAGCGGGTGACCCGAGTGGCCTACCTCGGCTTCGTCTACGGCACCCGGGCCGCCCTCAGGCGCATGCTGCCCCGCGACCGGGGCACCGTCGTCCAGGTCGGCTCCGCCCTCGGCGAGCGGGCCATCCCGCTGCAGTCCGCATACTGCGCGGCCAAGCACGCCATCAACGGCTTCACTTCCTCGCTGCGCGTCGAACTGCTCCACCGGGGCAGCAACGTGCACATCACCATCGCCCAGATGCCCGCGGTCAACACCCCCCAGTTCTCCTGGGTACGCTCACGCTTGCCCCGGCACCCGCAACCCGTGCCGCCGATCTACCAGCCCGAAGTCGCAGCCCGGGGCGTCCTGCACGCCGCGGATCACCCCCGGCGCAAGCAGTACTACATCGGAGCCACCACCCTGGCCACGATCTGGGCCAACCGCCTCGCCCCCGCCCTGCTGGACCGCTACCTCGCCCGCACCGGATTCGACTCACAGCAGACCGACGCGCCCGCCCCGTCCGGCCCGGGCAACCTCTATGCCCCGGCCGACGAACCCCCCTGCGCCGACCACGGGGCCCACGGCATCTTCGACGACACGTCCCACCCCCGGTCCTGGCAGGCCGCACTCGCCCGCCACCCCGTCGCCACAGCGACCGCCGTCGCGGGGGCGAGCCTGGCGACCGTCGCGGCGGTCGTACGGCAGAGGCTCAACGGCACGTCCAGCAAGGGTTAGAGGTCAGCGCCTCGCACGAAACGCCCCGGACAGGTCCGCCGGTGTGCGGGCCGACCGGGGCGCTTGTGCCCATGAGTGCCTGAGCACCTGTGCGGCTCGAGACTCACAGGGGCGAGCCGGGGTCTTCGGGCCTGATGCGTCCGCGCCAGGCACCGCTCTCGCCGCCACGGTGCTCGATGTAGTCCTTGAAGCGACGCAGGTCTCCCCTGACCCGGCGGTCGATCACACCCAGCATGTCTCCGCCCTTCTCGGCGACACCGGTGGGCTCGATCTCCATCGTGAGTTCCACCCGGGTGTGCGTGTCGTCCAAGCGTTGGAACCGGACCGATCCCCGCTGCCGGGTGTCTCCGCCGATGGCTCGCCAGGTGATCCGGTCGTCCGGCAACTGGTCGACGATCTCGGTGTCGAACTCACGCCGTACGCCGCCGACCTTGGTGGTCCAGTGGTTGTGCCGGTCGTCGAGCTGCCTGACTTCCTCGACGCCCTCCATGAAGTACGGGAATTGCTCGAACTGGGTCCATTGGTTGTAGGCCGTGCGGACGGGGACTTCGACGTCCACTGTTTCCTTGACCGTGCTCATGTGTACCTCCTTGCCGACATGCACCGTGCAGTCGGACACCGGGTACCCGTGTGAGGAGGACGAAGACCTCATATCCACATGGGCGGGATTCGCGGTCCGGCCGACTTCAGGGAAGGACACCCGCGGGGCTGCGCGCGGCGTGACGCAGGCGGGCCGCGTCCTGGCTGGGGGGTGCGCCGAACTGGCGGCGGCATTCCCGGCTGAATTGCGACGCGCTGTCGTAAGTTGCGGTAGAAGGCGGAGGCGCTCATGCCGGACATACGGGCCACGTCCTCGACCCGGAAGGGCTGGGCATAGTGCTCACGGATCCAGCGCACGGCACGGGAGACATGGCTGAGGCTGCTGTCGGCGAGGCCGAGCCGGCGAACCGTCGCGCCCTGCTCGCCGGTGATCAGGCGCCACAGGATCTCGTGCTTGATCAGCGGGGTCAGTACGGCCCGGTCGCGGGGCTCGTCGAGCAGGCGCAGCAGCCGTACCACCGCGTCGAGCAGGGCGGCCGGAGCGTCGCTGACAAAGATCCCCGATGACGCGGGGCCACCGGTGCGGGGAGCATCTCCGGGTCCGGCCTGCAACAGCAGCTCGGCGACGGCGGACGGCTCCAGCGTGAGCCCGAACCCCAGCGCCGGCTGCTCGGGGTCGGCCCGGGTGAACTGGCCCGTGACGGGCAGGTCGACGGATGCGACCAGGTACTGGCCAGGGCCGTACTCGTAGACCCTCTCGCCCAGGGCAAGGCGATTGGCGCCCTGGGCGATGACCGCCAGCACCGTGCCGGTCATCCCGGGCCCGGCGGATCGGACCGGTCGACCTTCGAGATGAACACGCCGTCGATGCAGGTGGTCCAGTCAGGCCGGGCATGCCGGTCCAACAGGGCGCACAACTCTTCGAGAGGCATGTGACCAACGCAGCACGATCCTCTGTGCTGATTTCCGCGTGCGCGAGAATTGTGCAAGGACGAGAACGCATCGTTCTGAGGTTTACGCAGTGAGTCTCGCTGACGACCAGGTCAGCAGCCTGTCATCGCGGGTTCGCGGTCGGCGACGCCCAGGACCAGCCCCTTCGGTTGCAGGATGGTGCGTGTGTCGAACACGGGCGTGCATTCGGACGCAGGAGAGACCCGGTAGCGGCTGAGGACGGTCGCGGTGGCGATGATCATCGCGACCGTCCCGAAATGCGCCCCGAGACACATGCGCGGCCCGCCGCCGAACGGGATGTACGTGTATCCGGGCACTCGCGGGGCCGCGGCGCGGTCGATCCAGCGGTCCGGGTGGAAGGCCGCCGGCTCGTCGTAGAGCGCCGGATCCCGGTGCAGCGCGAAGGGACTGACCGCGACGCGTTGTCCCGGCCTCAGCGCAACGCCACCGAGGACGTCAGGCTCCTCGAGGACCCGCTCCAGGTACCACAAGGGTGGATACAGCCGTAGCGTCTCCTTCACCACCGCCTCGGTGACCCGCAGCCGCGGCGGATCGGCCGCCGTGGGCAGTCGCCCGCCCAGCTCCCGGTCGACTTCGTCCACCACTCGACCGCGCAGCTGCGGATGCCTCTCCAGCAGCAGAAACAGCCAGGCGAGGGCGGCGGCGGTGGTCTCGTGCGCGGCGAACAGGTTCGCCACGATGACACTGACCGCGCCGTCGAAGGTGAGTGCGCCGTCGGCGCACGCCTCGATCAGCAGATCCGCGATCGGCGCGCTCGCCCCATCCCTTCCCGTGCCACGTGCTGCGACCAGGCGGGACACCTCCGCCGCCAGCTCCCGTGCCGCGTGCCGCAGCCGCCGTCTGCGCAGGACGGACACCCGGCCGGGCCACGCGACGGCGGCGGGCAGCCGCGCGTCCTGGAGCCGGGCCACGAGTTCGGGCACCCGGCCGGGCTCGGGCCCCAGACAGAACTCGGCGATCAGACGGGCGCTGAGTTCCTCCAGCGCCCCTGTCGCCTCGATCCTGCCGGCGGCCCGCCAGCCCTCGGCGTGCCGGGCCACCACGGCAGCCATCCCGTCCCCGGCGGCCCGTAGCCCACCGCGGTTCAGTCCCCGCCCGGCGAGCCGACGGGCCCGCATCCACCGGGCCAGATCCTCCGACGCGCGGCTTCCGTCGGTCTCCTCGCCCAAGAGGTCCTTGGTGATGCCGTAGGTGCCGTTGGTGTTCTTCAGCACGTGCTCCACCAGGACCGGCGAGTTGACCATGTACAGACCGTCGTCGAACCGGACCAGGTCCCCGCACTCCCGCTGCCGGAGCAGAAAGCCCAGGGCGTCCCGCCCGAACGCAAGCCTGTTCCCGAACCCGGACGCCTCAGGGCCGAGCCGTCCGGAAGCCGCCACCATGGGATCACCCGCCCACGTTGTAGTAGTACATCGCGTGCGAGCCCGTACTGCCGAGCACGCTCTTCACGTAGCTGTTGTGCGCGATCCGAGCCCCCGAGGGGTCGGGGACCGACACACTGGCTCCGGTCGCCGCGAAGGCCGATCCGGTGCCGATCAGCGCCGCGACGCTCGTGACGGCAACCAGCACGATCCTGCGCAGTCCATTCAGGGCAGTCATGGCTGTCCTCCTCTCACACCGCCGGGCGGCCGGTCCGCCCGTGCGTTGCTCTCCATTGGCCCAGCCGGCGGCGCCCGGGACACGTCACTGGATCGCGTGACATGCGGAAGAGACGGCCGCGGAGTAATGGAGACGCTCCCGCCGTCGCCGAGCGCGACACCGCGGCGGCGCGTCGTGTGGCCCACGCCTTCATTGCTGTGGGCTCCGCCGAATCCCTGCGCTACGAAGCCGTCGACTACGCCAACCGGATCTGGCAAGCCGGCGGCGAAGCCGGGCTGCCCACCCCGGTCTCAGGTTCCAACGAGTGAATCCAGCCGCCGGGTGAGTGGCGGCCGACGCGACAGCGGGAAGGCCACTTTGCACACCGGACAAGCAAGGGCCAGGGAGCGTCCCATGCCGAAGTTCCTCATCCAGGCCACCTACACGCCCGAGGGCACGAGAGGGCTGCTCGCCGAGGGCGCGAGCGGCCGCCGGGTCGCCGTCGACCAGGTCGTCGCCGACCACGGCGGGACGGTCGAGGCCATGTACTTCGCCTTCGGGCAGGACGACATCGTGCTCATCATCGACCTCCCCGACCCGGTCTCCATGGCCGCCATCAGCCTCGCCGTCAAGGCCAGCGGCGCCCTCCACACTCGGGCCACCCCACTCCTCACACTCGACCAGATCGACGAGGCCACCCGTCGAGAGGTCGCCTTCCGCGCCCCCGGCGCATAAACGGCCCACACGATGTCACCCGGCAACCAGACCTCGGCGCGCGCCTGATCGAGGAAGGCCTGTTCCAAGGCGAGGCAGAGCCCGCAGGCTCGGGCAAGGGCCTCGTATGCGACGCCTTCGCGGTCAGGCCGACCCGGTGGGCCGGCCTGACCGATCGTGACCGGCTGGTCCGGTCTCTCCGCCATGCGCCGAATCCAGAACCTTGCCCCGCGGGTACCTCAAACGCCGTGCCGGGAACTGACTCGGGGGACGCCGAGGTCACGGTCACAGTCCCGCGGCCCTGGGTGTGAGGGCGGCGCAATTGAATCTCCCACGCGGCCTTACAGGTCGGAAACCGGCTGCTCCGGCGGTCGGACTAGCTTCGTGACTATGAAGGTGTGCACGCCGTTACGGTCGGCGCTCGGCAGGCTCGGCGCAGCCGGCAAGAGCGCTTCAGGCAAGGGCAGTTCAGAGCACCGTCGCGCTGCCGGAACGTCTCGTGGCCGACGGCCGATGCCCGGCTGGCGAAGTATCAGGGGCCGTGTGGCGGTGGTCATCACGGTGCCGATCTGTCTGCTGCTGACGGTGGCCGGGCTCGCCGTGCACGGTCGCGCCGAGGCCCTCGGCGACGCTCGGGCGACCCGTTCCGAGGTAGGTCTGAGCCTGCGCATCCAGGCTCTCGTACACCAGCTGCAACGCGAACGCGGCCTGACCAATGGCCTGCTGGGAGGGGAAGGGGAGTTTCGCCCCGCACTCGCTGCTACTCGCAAGCGTGTTGACACCGCGCTCCGTGGAATGCGCAGCGAAGGCGCCGTCGAAGCAGTCGTCCAGCGGCACTTGCACCGCCTCGGCGACATCCGGGCGGCCGTCGACCAGGGCAGCGCGGGCACGGACACCGCCCGCAGGACCGCGACCCTGACCTTCTTCACCACCGCCGTCGACGCGCTCAATGCAGTCGACCCGGTAGCAGAGACCCGCACCGGTGCCGATCGTCGGCTGCGCGACACACTCGCGGCGTTGCGGGAACTCGCCGCTGCCAAGGAGTCAGTCGCCCTCGAACGCGGTTTCCTCAACGGCGCGTTCGCCGCTGGTGGCTTTCACGGCCGGGAGTACCTCACCTTCACCGAGATACGTGCCACGCGCGTCGCCGCCCTCGACCGCTACCGGCAGTACGCCACCGCACCTCAGCGCGCGGCTCTGAACAAGGCCTTCGGCACCGCGCAGGCCCAACGCGCCACCGCCTACGAGAACCGGGCGGAAGGCGCCGCCGACGGCTCCGCGCTGCACGCCGACGCCGGTGCCTGGTGGGATGCGATGACCGTACTCGTCGACGATCTGTACGCCGTGCAGCGGTCCATCGGGGACGACGCAAGAGACCGGGCCGACCGGCTCAGTCACGACGCCGGGATCGGTCTCGCCGCCTATCTCGTCGCAGGCACACTCATCGCCGCCCTCGTCGCGGGCCTCGCCGCATTCGCCTCTCGTTCCCTCACCCGCCCACTCGGCGCCCTCGCCAAGGCCGCCCACGACGTGGCGCGGCACCGACTCCCCGCAACCGTCGCCCGTATCCAGCGATCCCCGCAGGAACATGGTGAGTTGCCCCCGACGACCGACGCGCCGGAGAATCCCGATGCACGGCTGCTGGGCGGTGCGGCGGAGATCGCCGAGGTCGCGGCGTCCCTGCACCAGGTGGAGGACACCGCTCTCCAGCTGGCCGCCCAGCAGGCCGGCCTGCGCCGAAACACCACCGAATCGCTCGCCAATCTCGGCCGCCGCAACCAGAACCTCCTACGCCGTCAGCTCGGCCTCATCACCCGGCTGGAGCGGCAGGAACTGGACCCGGACGCGCTCGCCGAGCTCTTCGAACTCGACCACCTCGCCACCCGTATGCGGCGCAATGCCGAAAGCCTTCTGGTCCTTGCCGGGCAGAATCCGCCGCGGCCCTCGGCCGCGCCCGCCGACGGCCTGGAAGTCGTGCAGTCCGCCGTCGCCGAGGTGGAGCACTACCGGCGGGTCCTGATCGCGACCGTGGAACCGGTGCGGGTGCGCGGGCACGCCGTCGCCGATGTCGCCCACCTCCTTGCCGAACTCATCGAGAACGGGCTGACCTTCTCGCCGCCGAACGAACCGGTCGAGGTGCACGGCTGGTACGACACCGAGGACGACACCTACTGCTTCGCTGTCGTCGACCACGGCATCGGGATGTCCGAAGCCGACAAGGAGCGTGCCAACGCCCGTCTCTGCGACGGCGGCGAGGAGGCCTTCCTCACCGCGCCCACCCGGTTCCTCGGCCACCTCGTCGTGGGCCGACTCGCTCATCGCCTCGGTGAAGGCGTCCAAGTCCACCTCTTCGACACCACCGGCGGTGGTCTGTCCGCCCTTCTTGCCCTCCCCGGGCGCCTGCTCGCCCCCGTGGAAGGCCCCTCCCCCACACCCCCGCCCGCCAGGCCCGCTGTCTCCTCCCTGCTCAACGGCTTCCGAGCAGGTGTCGCCCGTGCCGAGGCCCGAAGTACACAAGGAGCGTCATCGTGACCACCGCCGTCCAGAATTTCGGGTGGCTCATCTCGGAGTTCGTACGTACCGCCGACGGCGTCACGGCAGCCGTCGCCGTCTCCTCCGACGGGCTGCTCATGGCCTCCTCGGAGGGCCTCGGCCGGGACCGCGCCGATCACCTGGCCGCCGTCGTCTCCGGCATCACCAGCCTCGCCCAGAACGCGGCGACGGCACACGGCTTCCACGGCATGAAGCTCGTCATGATCGAGATGCTCGGAGGCTTCCTCATGGTCGGTCGCATCCGCGACGGCAGCTGCCTCGGTGTCCTCGCCGCAGAGGGGTGCGACGTCGGTCTGGTCGGCTATGAGATGGCCGTCCTCGCCGACCGCGTCGGCGAACTGCTCACCCCGCAGCTGGTGCGCGAACTCAACGCCGCCCCCTTGGCCGCGGGACACATGCAGCGCGCACAGCAGGTGTGACCGGCATCGGCCGTGTGCGGCGCCGGAAGTCGGTCTGCGACATGCGCTGATCGTGGGGGCTGCATAGGCTGAGGTGGTGAAGCGCGTCGTCGTCGATCGCTTCGGCGGCCCCGAGGTCTTGAGTGTGGTGGAAGAGGGTGTCCCCCGCCCCGGACCGGGCGAGGTGCGCGTAAGGGTGCTGGCCGCGGGGGTGTCTTTCACCGATGCCCAACTGCGCGCCGGGACGTATCTCGGGGTGCCGAAACCTCCGTTCACGCCGGGCTACGAGCTCGTCGGGGTCGTCGAGGAGCTCGGCCCGGGCTGCTCACGGCTGCGCAGGGGAGACCGCGTGGCGGCGCTCACGGTGTGGGGCGCGTACGCGGAGTGCGTCTGCCTGCTGGAGGCGAACACCGTCGAGGCGCCGGAGGACCTCGACCCGGCGCAGGTCGTCAGCCTCGTCCTCACCTACGTGACCGCCTACCAGCTGCTTTACCGTGTGGCGCGGGTGAAGCGCGGCGAGACGGTGCTGGTGCACGGCGCCGCCGGCAGGGTGGGCACCGCAGTCCTCGAACTCGGAGCGCTGAACGGGCTTCGACTTTACGGAACCGCTTCGGCACGCGACCGCGCCGCGGTCGAGCGGCACGGTGCGGTCGCCATCGACTACCGCAACGAGGACTTCCTTGCCCGCGTGCGCGAGCTTCCGGGAAAAGGCGTGGATGTCGTCCTCGACGGGCTCGGGGGCAGGCTTTCCCTGCGCTCATTTCGCGCGCTGCGCCCCGGCGGACGGCTTGTCGTGTTCGGCCACTACGCGATGCTCGCGCGCGGGCGCGCTGGCCGGCGAGGGTGGATCGAGTGGTACGGCGCCACTGCGGCCGTCGCTCTCCGGGGCCTGCTCTCACCCTGCCGGCGGGTGCGTGCCTACCGGATCCAGAAGCTCCGCGAGGGCCGCCAGGTTCTTCCCGTGGCCACTCGTCCACCGACATTTCCTGTGGGAGGTGGTCCGCGGTACGGGGAGTGGTTCCAAGAGGACTTCCGCACGCTGCTCGGCCTGGTTCGGCGTGGCGCGATCCACCCGGTCGTGGCGGAGCGCATCCCCCTGTCCGAGGCCCGTCGTGCTCATGAGCTGCTCGAAGTGTCGGCGGCGAAGGGAAAGATCGTGCTTGTGCCGTAGCCCGGCGAGCGCCGCGTCATGCGCAGCCGCCGGGCTCCTCGGTCCCGGCGGAGGATCCCGGGTCGGGCCGGGAACCGACCGGTAACCGGACGTGTCCGTGAATTTGTTACGACAACATCTTGACGTGTCACACCACTCGCCGGTTTGCTAACGGCCACTCGGGTCGCGACGTTGCTCCTTGGTTCGGAAGGCACCTCCCTGACGTGAACACTCGTACCAGCCGCAGGACCGCTGTGCGCCGTACTGCCACAGTCCTGACCGCTTTCTCTTCCGCACTTTCACTCTCCGCGTGCGGCGCCATCGGTGGAAGCGGCGGGGGCGGCGGCTCCGCATCCCCGACGCGCGACGACATCACCGTGGGGCTGCTCCTGCCCGACCGGGACACGGCGCGCTTCGAGAAGTTCGACTACCCCATCATCAAGAAGGAGGTCGCCTCGCTCACACACAACAAGGGGAAGGTCCTCTACGCCAACGCAGAGGCGAGCGTGGCCAAGCAGAGTCAGCAGTTCCAGCACATGGTCGATGAGAAAGTCGACATCATCCTGGTGGACGCCGTGGACGCCAAGCGCATCGCTCCGGACGTGCAGAAGGCAAAGGATGCGGGCATACCCGTCATTGCGTACGACCGTCTGGCGCAGGGTCCGATCGACGCGTATGTCTCCCATGACAACGAGCTCGTCGGCCAGGTGCAGGGCCGCGCGATCACCGAGGCACTCGCCTCGAAGGGGTCGGACAGCAAGGTCGTCATGATGAACGGCGATCCCGCCGACCCGAACACCGCGCAGTTCAAGAAGGGCGCGCTCAGCGAACTCCAGGGCAAGGTCGACATCGTCGAGCAGTACGACACCGACAAGTGGTCGCCCGAGGTCGCCAAGGCGCACATGAAGCAGGCGATCAAGGCGGTGGGCCTGGACCACATCGCCGCCGTCTACTCGGCGAACGACGGCATGGCCGCCGCTGTCATCGACGCACTGAAGGAAGCGGGCGCCACCAAGGTCCCGCCGGTGACCGGGCAGGACGCGAACCTGGACGCGGTGCAGCGGATCGTCGCGGGTCAGCAGTACATGACCGTGTACAAGCCGTTCCTTGACGAGGCCAACTACGCCGCGGAGATGGCGGTGAACAAGGTCCAGGGCCGTGACATCGCATTCGACGCGCTTACTCGCGACACGGTCAACAGCCCGACGCAGAAGCACATCCCCGCGATGCTCGTGCCGGTGGTCTCCCTCACGAAGGACAAGATCAAGGAAACGGTGATCGCGGACAACGTCTATACCGTCCGGCAGATCTGCACGGCGGCCTACGCGGCGGATTGTGCGGCCATCGGGCTGAAGTAGCCGCGAGGGGCGCCTCAGTGACGTCCCATCGGCTCCGACCTGTCCACGATTCGGCGGCCGGTCGCCGACACGGCCGTCAGAAGGGCTTCTGGAGGCTGCGCGGGGTCCATGCTGTGGGCGGTGACCGTGATTCCGGCGCGGCGGATGACATGGGCTGTCGCCGCCATCCGGGAGTTCGCGGCCTCCCCTGCCGTCACCGCGTGGACGAGGTGGCCGTGCGGGCAGTCCCGGGGCGGATGGGCAGTGGCCGCGGGCCAGGGGCGAGGCGCTCACGGCGCCGAAGACTGCTCGCGGTCCCGCCGGAGAGCGGGACCGCGAGGCGCCGGACGAGGTGCGAATGAGGCGCGGGGATGTCAGGCCGGTGGCAGCGTCCACTGCTGCGCAGCGGTCCCGTTGCAGGTGTAGATCTGCAGCCGTGTGCCCTCCGTGGTGGACGAGTTGGGATCGTCCAGGCACAGACCGGAATTGGGGTTGGTCAGTGAGCCGTTGGTGCCGATCGTCCACTTCTGGGCGCCGGTACCGTTGCAGGTGTACAGCTGGACGAGCGTGCCGTTGGTCGTCCCGCTGTTCGACACGTCGAGGCACTTGCCGAGGGTGCGCAGGGTGCCGTCGGCCGCGATCGTCCAGTCCTGGGCGTAGGTGCCGTTGCAGGTCCACAGACGGATCGCGGTGTGGTCGCCGGTGCCGGAGTTGGCGTCGTCGATGCACTGCGCGGAGTTCACCCCGGACTTGACGGGACCCACCCGCGGTTTCGCCGGGGCGGCCGTGTCACCGGGGTAGGAGGGCGGAGCGGCCGACGGGGCCGTGGCCCAGTTGGTGTTCGCACTGGTGCCGAGCGTGTAGGTCAGCGTTCCTCCGGAGGTGATCGCGCTCGGGGGTGCGTAGGCGTTGTTCCACGCCGACCCGTTGAACGTCGCGGACTGCACGTACGGTGCGCTGTCCGCGGCGCCGTCGCCGTTGATCGTCAGTGTCCTGCCGGAGGGCAGGGTGATCACGGCCTGGGGGAACAGGGGCGAGCCGAGTGCGAGGTCCGACGTACCGGGCGTCATGGGGAACATGCCCAGCGCGGACCAGACGTACCAGGCGCTCATCGCGCCGAGGTCGTCGTTGCCGTCGGCGAGCCCGGCGGGGGTGTTCGACCAGATCTGGTCCTGGATCGAGCGCACCGTCGCCTGGGTCTTGTAGGGCTGACCGATGTAGTCGTACTCCCAGGGCAGTTCGATGCTCGGCTCGTTGCCGACCCATGCGTAGCCGTTGGCCCCGGTGTAGCTGCGCAGCACGGTGTCGAGGTAGTCACCCATCGCCTTGTTGCCGCCCTTGGCGGTGGCGAGCCCGCCGACGTTGAAGGGCACCATCCCGGAGTAGATCCACGAGTCGGCCTCGACCATGTCCGTGCCGCTGGTGGGGTCGAAGCCGCCCGTCCAGGAACCGTTGGCGTTGCGGGGCTGGACGAAGCCGGAGGCAGGGTTCAGCACATTGCGCCAGTCCTGCGCACGATGGGCATACGTCTGCCGGCTCCGGGTGTCGCCGAGGGCGCCGGCGAAGGCGGAGAGGGCGAAGTCCGCGGTGTTGTACTCCAGGGTCGTGGCCACCGGGCCGTAGAAGTTGCAGCAGCCGTAACTGCCGTCGTGCGGTTCGTAACCCGGGTTGTCCAGGTAGTTCAGCCCCGGTCGGTCGTTGTTCGCGGTGCTCGCCTGCTCCAGCAGGCCGGCCAGTGCCTTCGCGGTGTCGAAGTTCCGCGCGCCGAAAGCGTGGTAGTCGGCGATGATCGCTGCCGCCGGGTCGCCGACCATGACGTAGGACTCACCGTTGTTCTCGGACCACTTGGGGAAGATCCCGGTCTGGGCGTAGTCGTCGGTCATCGACTGGGCGGTGTCGGAGGCGACCTGAGGACTCACCAGTGCCTCGAGCTGGGCCTGGGAGCGGTAGATGTCCCAGCCGGAGTAGTTGGCGTACGCGGCGTCGTGTCCGGCGTCGACCTGGTGCGTTCTGCCGTCGAAGCCGTAGTACTGGCCGTTGGTGTCGCTGATGACGTTCGGGTGGAGGAGTGAGTGGTAGAGCGCCGTGTAGAAGATCTTCTGCTGGTCTGCGGTGCCGCCGCCGATCTGCACCTTGCCCAGTGCCGTGTCCCAGGCCTTGTGGGCCGCGGAGCGGACACTGTCGAAGTTCCAGCCGGTGCTCTCGGCGCTTCGGTTGGCGAATGCGTTCGCCACCGAGACGTAGGAGACGCCGACCTTCGCCTGGACGACCTGGTTCGCGCTCGTGTTGAACGTGACGTGCGCGTTCGAGGCGGCGGCGCTCGGAGTCGCGTCGTGGGGCGCCGCTTCGTGGGCGCGAGGTTTCGGCATGGAGCCGTGCAGGCGCGGCTTGTTCGGCTTCTCCGGGGCGTTCTTGCCGGCCCGTTCGGCGGAGGGCTCGGACGGCTTCGTCCTGGGTGCGAGCGTGCTGCCGCTGGAGGTGAACGGCTGGTCGAAGACCATGTCGAAGTAGACGGTGTAGGTATTTCCCGCGCCGCAGAATCGCCCACTGGTGACCTGGCCACTGACCTCGGTGTTGGAGACGACGTTGAACTGTGTTGAGGTGCCGCGATTCTGACTGCCGGTCAGTTTGAGGATCAGGTTGGCCTGGGAGGTCGCGGGGAAGGTGAAGCGTGCCATGCCACTGCGCGTGGTGGAGGTCAGTTCCGTGGTCACCTGATTGTCGAGAGCCACCTTGTAGAAGCCGGGCGTGGCGGACTCGTTGGCGTGCGAGAAGGAGTCGGTGGCCGTGTTGTTGACGGCCCCCACCGTGGGCAGCACCGGTATGTCCCCCGCTGCACCGCAGCCCGGTCCCGCGATGTGGGTGAGGCTGAAGCCGGTGATCGAGGAGTCCTTGTACTCGTACCCGCCGCCGGGCGGCCGTGACGGTGTGTCAGGACTCCACTGGACCATGCCGAAGGGCACGTCCGCGCCCGGGAAGTCGTTGGCGTCGTTCGACGTTCCGATGAAGGGGTTGACCAGGTCCGCCGGGGACGACACGAGTTCCACCGGCCTCGCGGGCGCCGCCCAGGCGACGGGGGCGGGTAGCGCGTACGCCCCAAGGAGTGCCGCGCCGGCGGCGGCACCCAGTACCGTGCGGACGGGGCGGCCGCGCAACGGCCGTCTGCGCGTACCAGGCCGGCGGCCGCCGACCGGAGTCGATAACATCGCGATCTGCCTCCTGAGGGGATGCGTTCGGGAGCACACCGAGCCGGACGGACGACGAAGGACCCAGTGGGAGCGACCAGTTGGGATGGTGGTGAGGGCAGGTGAGGGAGTCCGATGGGTGACAACGTTGTCTCAGGACCCGTGATCTCCAACGGGGCCCAGCAGGGGGACGCACATCCAGGCGGGACGGTGGGGCGCGCAACGACTCATCTCGAGATCACCGCCGTGACAACGTTGTCCCACCCTGACGGAAGTTCTTTCACGCACCGCCCGCCACTGGACGCCGGGCCGGCTCGGAGCACTGTCGCAACGTAGCCACTGGACGTGCACACGTCAATACTGACGACGCGTCGGATCCGTAGGGCACAGGCCGTCAGGATTGGGCTCAGTCACGTTGCAACTGGTCGTCAGCACGCCCTACATGATGGGCAGGTGCACCTTACGACTCGCAGTCCCGCCCTAGGCGCCGCCGCTGTGCAGCCACCACATGGGCCGGATCCTCGGCGGACGCGATACCTGCGGCGAAGATGCCGAACCGGGCGCACAGTCCCGCGGCCAGGTACGACCCTCCGGCCAGGAGCCGGGCCGTACGGCGACCGGCGAGAAGCGACAACCCGGCTCCGGCCGCGGTCAGTGCCTTGCTCAGGGTCAGCAGCCGACCGGGCCGGTCCATGAGGTAGGGCTCACTGGCCGGTCCGAGCCGCCGTTCGATACGGCGCATCGCGGCGAGTTCCATACCCACGCCGAGGAGGCTCATCCGGATCGGCGGCCCGTGGTCCGCGCCGGGGGCGCAGAGCAGTGCGGCACCCGCGGCGCTGGTCAGCGCGCTGCCCGCGAACACATACGGCAGTTCCGGATATGCCTCGTGCCACGCAGGCACCGCGGTGTCGGAAAGGAGCACCGCGGTATAGGTGCACATCGCAGGTCCCAGCACGCCGGAGCCGAGTGCGGCGAGCCGGCCGAGCCTCGGCAGCCTTCCGGTGGCCAGCGAGGCGGCCGAGGCGGTGGCCAGCGCGGAGAACGGCGCGAGGATCCAGGAACCCACCGACAGTGGCGAGGTGGGCTTGAGGACGCGCAGCATATAGGTGAACCGCTCGGGGCGACCGAGGTCATGGACCAGTGCGGTGACTCCGGCCACCGAGGCGGCGGCGGCGACCCACCGTCCTGTTCCGGCCAGCTCCCGGCGGCCCGTCAGTTCGGCCACAGCCGCCATGGTCGCCGAGGCGCCGGCCGTGCCTCCGAGGAACAGATAGGCCGGCACGTCCGGCATCTTCCACGTGGGGCGCTTGAGGATCGGCCGGCCGTAGTACGACCGGAACTCCGCGCGCGGAACCATGAGGCTCTCCCGCTCACCGCTCCCGGTCACGGTTCTCTCCTCCCCACGGTCCCCCGCCCCAGGAACGACAGCGCCACGCTCACGGCCACACCGACGGCGGCCGTGGCCGCGTGCCGCCACATCGACGGCAGGTCGCGGGTGGTGACCACCGGGTCCGGCGGCAGCCCGTACACCTCGGGCTCGTCCAATAGGAGGAAGAACGCGCCGTCACCGCCGACGCCGTCGTTCGGATCCCGGCCGTACAGCCGTGCCTCGTCCACTCCGCGCTCGTGCAGCTCGGCCACCCGCCGGTCGGCCCGCTCGCGCAGCTCCTCCAGCGGACCGAACTGGATGGACTCGGTCGGGCACGCCTGGGAGCAGGCCGGTTCCCGGCCGGCTCCCAACCGGTCGTAGCACATCGTGCACTTGAAGGCCCGGCCGTCGCCGGGACGGATGTCGATCACGCCGTACGGACACGCGGGCACGCAGTATCCGCAGCCGTTGCAGATGTCCGCCTGCACCACCACGGTCCCGAACTCCGTGCGGAACAACGATCCGGTCGGGCAGACGTCCAGGCAGGCGGCGTGGGTGCAGTGCTTGCACACATCGCTGGACATCAGCCAGCGCACGTGGCCCTCCCCGGCTTCCGCGTCGGACCCGGGCGGGCCGACGGTCGGCATACCCAGATCGACCGGAGGCCGCTCCGGCCTCACCTTCTGCTCGATGAACGCCACATGCCGCCAGTTGTTGGCGTTCAGCGCGCCCGTGTTGTCGAACGACTGCCCCAGAAGGTCGAGTTCCTCGGTATCGGCCGGAACCAGATTCCACTCCTTGCATGCCACTTGGCACGCCTTGCAGCCGATGCAGACGGAGGTGTCCGTGAAGAACCCCATCCGGGGCGGGTGGGTGTCCGGGTAACCGGCGTCCGCGCTGGGGTCGGCGAGTGGGCCGGACAGCCTGTTGCGGTCGGAACTCATCGCCGCCCACCTCCTTTACCCGGCGGGGTGTCGTCGGGGAGGCCGGCGCGCCGCCGGTAGGCCGCCACGTGGGCCGGCAGCGCGGGGCCCCGTGGACGCCTGCCGGGCCGGATGTCGCAGGTCGCCGCCTTGGACTCCTGGATGCGCACATTCGGGTCGAGCACCACGGAGAGCAGGTCGTTCGCCGCGTCACCCGTGGACAGCCCCTCCGGGCCCCAGTGGTAGGGCAGCGCCACCTGGTGGATGGTGCGGCCCCGGACCCGCAGCGGTCTGATCCGGTCGGTCACCAGCACTCTCGCCTCGACCGCCGTGCGGGCCGTGGTGATGGTCGCCCAGCCCAGGTGCCTCAGGCCGCGCTCCGCGGCGAGTTCTGGGGAGACCTCGCAGAAGAACTCCGGCTGCAGCTCGGACAGATAGGGCAGCGAACGGCTCATGCCGCCGGCCGTGTGGTGCTCGGTGAGCCGGAAGGTGGTGAACACATACGGATACACCTCGCTGTCGGCCGGGTGGTACCGGTTGGCCGGTCGGTCGTAGGCCTGGAGCGCCGGGTTCGTCTGCCGGCCGTACAGCGGGTTGTCCACCGGCGATTCGTACGGCTCGTAGTGCGCGGGCAGCGGGCCGTCGGCCAGCCCGGCCGGTGCGAACAGCCAGGCGCGGCCGTCGCTCTGCATGATGAACGGGTCGGTGCCGGCCAGGGCGTCCTGGGCCCTCGCGCCCGGCGGCGGCCGGTAGCCGGGCGGCTTGTCCGCCTCGAAGTCCGGGACGTCGTCCCCGGTCCACCGTCCTTGTTCGGCCTCCCACCACACGTACCGCTTGCGCTCGCTCCACGGTCTTCCCTCGGGGTCGGCCGACGCCCGGTTGTAGAGGATGCGGCGGTTGGCCGGCCACGCCCAGCCCCAGTCGGGGGCCACCCGGCTCTGTTCGTCGCGCGGTCGGCGGTTCGCCGCGTGGTTGTGCCCGTCGGCATGGACCCCGCAGTAGATCCAGACCCCACAGGAGGTGGAGCCGTCGTCCCGCAGCTGGGTGTACGACGACAGCGGCCGCCCGTCCGGCCCGTACCCGTTGATCTCGGCCAGGACGGCGTCGGCGCTCGGTTCGTCCAGCGGGCCCGAGGTCGGGTAGTCCCAGGTGAGGTCGAGCAGCGGGCGGTCGCGTGGGTCGGTGGATCCGGCGAGCTTCTCCCTGATGATCCGTCCGAGGTGATGGTAGAACCACAGGTCGCTGCGGGCGTCCCCGGGCGGGTCGACCGCGGCGTCGTGCCACTGCAGCAGCCGCTGGGTGTTGGTGAAGCTGCCGTCCTTCTCCGTGTGTGCCGCGGCCGGCAGGAAGAACACCTCCGTCGGGATCTCCTCGGTACTCAGCTCACCGGTCTCGATCTCCGGCCCGTCCTTCCAGAAGGTCGCGCTCTCGATCATCCGCAGGTCGCGCACCACCAGCCAGTCCAGATTCGCCATGCCCAGCCGCTGCAGCTTGCCGTTGGCCGAACCGACCGCGGGGTTCTCGCCGACGAGGAAGTACCCCTTGCACTCCCCTGAGAGCTGGTTCAGCACCGTCTGGTAGGTGCCGTGGTCGCCGGTCAGCCGGGGGAGCCAGTCGAAGCGGTAGTCGTTGTCCTCGGTGGCCGCTTCTGCCCACCATGCCTTGAGCAGACTCACCAGATACGCGCTCATGTTGCCCCAGAAGCCGGTGGTGCCGGCGTCCGCGGCCACGAACGCCTCCAGGTCCTGGTGCTGGTGGGCGTGCGGCATGGGGATGTAGCCGGGCAGCAGGTCGAACAGCGTGGGAATGTCCGTGGAGCCCTGGATGCTGGCGTGTCCGCGCAGGACCAGGATGCCGCCTCCCGGCCGCCCGATGTTGCCCAGCAGTGCCTGCAGGATGGCCGCACTACGGATGTACTGCACCCCGACGGTGTGCTGGGTCCAGCCGATGGAGTAGCACAGTGCCGTGGTGCGCTCGCGTCCCGAGTTGGCGGTGATCGCGTCGGCCACCCGGGCGAACAGCTCGCGGGGGACGCCGCAGACGTCCTCGACCAGCTCCGGCGTGTAGCGGGCGAAGTGCCGCTTGAGCACCTGGTAGACGCAGCGGGGGTGTTGCAACGTCGGGTCCATCGCCGGTTTCCCGCTGACGACGGGGCCGCCGGCGCCGTACGACTGCGCGCGGGAAGCCTCGTGGGGCTGCCTGCCACCGTGCTGCCGGGCGGCCGCGCCCTGCTCGCCCTCGTCCTCCGCTGCCGTCCACCGGTCCCGGGCACCGGCCGCGGCCGAGATCTGCGCGCCCTCGTACATCCAGCTGCTGGTCTCGTAGTGGTGGCTCTCCGGGTCGAAGCCGGAGAACAGCCCGTCCAGGTCCTCGGTGTCGGCGAAGTCCTCGCGCAGGATCGCCGGGGCGTTGGTGTAGGCGACCACGTACTCGCGGAAGTCCTTGTCGTTGCTCAGCACATGGTTGATCAGGGCGCCGAGGAAGGCGATGTCCGTTCCGGCCCGGAGCGGTACGTGGACGTCCGCGAGCGCGCTGGTGCGGGTGAAGCGGGGGTCGACGTTGATGATCGTGGCGCCCCGTTCCTTGGCCTCCATCACCCACTGGAAGCCGACCGGGTGGCACTCGGCCATGTTCGAGCCCTGGATGACGATGCAGTCGGCTTCGGCCAGATCCTGCTGGAACGTCGTGGCTCCGCCACGGCCGAACGAGGTCCCCAGACCGGGGACGGTGGCGGAGTGTCAAATCCGCGCCTGGTTCTCGATCTGGATCGCGCCCAGCGCCGTGTAGAGCTTCTTCATCAGGTAGTTCTCTTCGTTGTCCAGCGTCGCTCCGCCGAGGGAGGCGATACCGAGCGTGCGCCGGACGGGAACGCCGTGGTGCGTGTCCTGCCAGGTCTGCCGACGGGTTTCGAGAACCCGGTCGGCGATCATGTCCATCGCCCTGTCGAGCGGGATCCGCTCCCACCCCGTGCCGTGCGGGGGCCGATGGAGGACGGTGCTCATCCGGCCGGGGCCGGTCACCAGCTGCTTGCTGGCCGCGCCCTTCGGGCACAGCCGGCCGCGGGAGATCGGAGAGTCCGGGTCGCCCTCGATCTGGGTGACCTTCTCGTCCTTGACGTAGACCTTCTGGCCGCATCCCACGGCGCAGTACGGGCACACCGACCGTACGACCCTGTCGGCCTGTTCGGTACGCGCGGACAGCCGCTCGGTGCCGCGCGAACGGGCCGCGCTTCCCCTGCCCAGCGCATCGTCGCCGGTGATCTGCCGGTACACCGGCCAGCCGTCGATCCACTGCCGCAGGCCCATGGCGATCTCCCGCCTCGCGCCCTTCCGCCGTCGCAGCCAACGTAACGCCGCGACCTGCGGGAGGCATGTCGAGCGCCGATCAGGCCGACGCGGTACACACACGAGGGGTGCTGCCCGGGACCCGCTCGGCGACACCCACCCCTGGCGGACGCCCCCGAACCCAAGTACGGCGGAGCCACTACGAACCCGCCTACCCTGGAAGCATGACCATCGGCAGAGACCGGCACGCTGCCATGGGGGCGCCGTAGGAAGCAGCCCCCTTCTGCCAATGGCCTGATCGGCCGGCCTCGGGTTGTGTGCCCGGTGCGGGAAGGCGGTGGCGTTCCGTGCCGTACGTGGCGGTGAGTGCGCTGAGTCATCCCGGGCTGCTGCGCTCCCGGAACGAGGACAGTCTCGTCGTCGGACCGTGGACCCTGTGCGCCACGGTGACCGAGAGCCCGCAGACCCTGTTCTTCCCGCTCGCAACGCCCCTCGTCGTCGCCGTCGCCGACGGGCTCGGCGGGCATCCCGGCGGCGACCTGGCCAGCGCCCTGGTGGTCCGCCGGATCGCGTCGATCGGTCCCGCCCTGAGCAGCGAGGACGCCGTCTGCGACGCGCTGAACGACTGCAACCGCGCCGTGTACCTGGCCTCCGGCGGCGACGAGGGAGGCGAGCTCGCCACCATGGGGACGACGATCGCCGGCGCGGTCATACAGCCGGGCTCGCTGCTGGTGTTCAACGTGGGCGACAGCCGGGTCTTCGCGGCCACCGGTGACGGGCTGCTCCAGGTGAGCGTCGACGACAGCCCGCCGCTCGAACCCGGGCGGCGCACCACCTCCCTCGTGACGCAGTGCCTGGGCGGCACCGGCACGTACCGCCCCGTGCAGCCGCACGTGGCAGCGGCCTCACTGTCGCTCGGCGACCGCTACCTCATCTGCACCGACGGTCTGACCGACCCGGTGCCGCCGGACCTGATCGACGACGTGATGCGGGAGCACGACGACGGCCGTGCGGCCGTCGAGCTGTGGAAGGCCGCCATCGAGGCAGGCGGCCCCGACAACATCACGCTGGCGGTCGTACGCGTCGCGGATGGGTAGGCGGGGCCGGGACGGGGACATCCGTGCCGTTCCTCAGGGGAACTCCGCGTCACCCGGCGGAAAGGCGTACTGCCCCTGCAGTCGCACGAAGCAGGCCCCGGTCACGATCCGCAGCTGCTGCAGTCCCGATGCGGTGCGCTCGAAGCACACCACCTGCTCGTGCCCGCCGGGACCGATCGGCTGCACGAGACGGCCGCGCGGCCGTATCTGCGCGACCAGGGGCGTGGGCACGTCCGGGAACGCGGCGGACACGACGACCGCGTCGTAGGGGGCGCGGTCGGGCACGCCGCCGCTGCCGTCGCCGACCCGCAGCTCCACGTTCCGTACGCCCTGGCGTGCGAGATTCTCCCGCGCTTGGTGGGCAATGCCCGGCCGTGTCTCGATGCTGACCACGTCGGCGGCCAGCCGGGCGAGCAGCGCGGTCTGGAAGCCGAGGCCGGTACCGACCTCGAGGACGTGCTCGCTCCCGTCCAGACCGAGGCTCTCGATCATCATGGCGGACAGCGACGGCTGCGTGGTGACCTGTCCCTGCCCGATCGCAATGGGCACGTCCCGATAGGCATCGGCCACGTGACCGGTCGGGACGAATCCCGCCCGGGGTGTTGCTCGCACGACCTCGAGCAGCCGCTCGTCCCCGATCCCGGCGGCTCTGAGGGCTCGTACGAGATCCTCCGGCTCCTTGGGCATGGACTTCACGGGAGGGTCACCACACACCAGGCTAGTCGGCCCTCGATTACGGCACGTTCCGTCTCGACCTGCGGGCCGACGACCGTAGGGCGGCCCGGGCAGCGGTTGCGCTCGCCGAACGCCCTGACCGCCCCGTGACCCGGCGAGAAGCCTTGCTTGCCCGCGGCGACGGAATTCGGCTGAGCAGGTCAGGGCTCACGCGACGGTGTTATGAAAGTTATATGGGACCTTTCGGGCGCTTTCAGAGCCCGCCGCGTCATCCCCTCACCCGGCGGTTGCGTGACCGATATTCCCTGCTGAACCCACGCAGCGCGGCCGGGCAGGTGTTCCTCCTCCAGATCGTCATCGTGATGCTGCTCGTTGTCGCGGCGGTGGCGGCTCTGGTGATTCAGGCGGACCGGGACGCCGTGGGGCAGGGACGTCGCGAGTCGCTCGTCGCGGCGCAGGCGTTCGCGAACGCCCCCGGCGTGGACGAAGCTCTGCGCGGCCCGCATCCGAGTGCGGCACTGCAGCCGCGCGCCGAGGCGGCACGCAGGAAGGCGGGCGTCGACTTCATCGTCGCCATGAACACCGACGGCATTCGTTACACGTATCCCTACCCCAAGGAGATCGGGAAGAAGTTCGTCGGCAACATCAAACCGGCGCTGGAGGGCCGCACCGTCATCGAGCAGGCCGGGGGTCCGCCCCTGCCCGCAGGGAAGGGAATAGCCGTGCAGGCCGTGGTTCCGGTGACCGACTCGCACGGAAAGGTCATCGGGCTGATCTCCGCCGGAATCACGATCGACAACGTGACGCAGCGCTGGATGCCACAGCTGCCGATCATCCTCGGCTCCGGCGCCGCCGCCCTGGCACTTGCGATGACCGGGACAACGCTCATCTCCAGGCGCCTGCGGCGCCAGACTCGCGGTCTGGCTCCCGCGGAACTGGCGCGGATGTACGAGCACCACGACGCGGTCCTCCACTCGGTGCGGGAAGGAGTACTGATCGTCGACGCCGGCGGACGACTGATGCTGGCCAATGACGAGGCGAAGCGGCTGCTGGGCCTGCGGCCCGACGCGCTGGGGCGCCCGGTACGGGAGCTGGGGCTGCCGGAGCAGCTCACGCGTCTGCTCACGTCGCCGGAGCTGGTGACCGATGAGGTCCATCTCGCGGACGACCGGTTGCTCGCGGTGAGCAAGCGATCCACGCACCAGGACACGGACCGGGACAGCAACGTGGTGACCCTGCGGGACACCACGGAGCTGGTTGCGGTCTCCGGGCGGGCCGAGGTGGCGCGGGAGCAGCTGACGCTGCTGTACGAGGCGGGCATGCGGATCGGGACGACGCTGGATGTACGGCGTACGGCCCGAGAGCTCGGCGACGTCGCGGTGCCGCGGTTCGCCGATCTCGTCACCGTGGATCTGCTGGATGCGGTGCTGCGCGGCTTGGAGCCGACGGCGGAGGGATGGCGGCATCTGCACCGTGCGGCGCTCAGCGGCGAACAGTCGAGGATGCCGGTGTATCCGCTCGATGAAGTGATCACCTTCTCGCCGGACACGCCACAGATGCGGACACTGCAGGAAGGACGGGGCGTACTGGAGGCGGACCTCAGGCACTCCCGCGGATGGCAGCAACAGGATCCGGAGCGCGCCAGGAAGGCCCTGGAGCGCGGGCTGCGTTCCCTGGTGACCGTGCCGCTGCAGGCCAGGGGCGTGCCGCTGGGCGTGGTGAACTTCTACCGGACCGCGGATTCCCCGCCGTACGAGCAGGATGATCTGTCCGTCGCGGAGGAACTGGGCGCGCGGGCCGCGGTGGCGATCGACAACGCCCGCAGGTTCGCCCGGGAGCACGCGACGGCGGTGACACTGCAGCGCAGCCTCCTGCCGCGGGGACAGCCGGAACAGGATGCGCTGGAGGTGGCCTGGCGGTACGTACCGGCGGAGGCGGGGGTGGGCGGGGACTGGTTCGACGTCATCCCGCTGCCGGGCGCCCGGGTCGCGCTGGTGATGGGCGATGTCGTGGGGCACGGGCTGCACGCGGCGGCGACGATGGGCCGGCTGCGCACCGCGGTGCACAACTTCTCCACGCTGGACCTGCCGGTCGACGAGGTGCTCGGGTACCTGGACGACCTGGTCGTGCGCATGGACGAGGAGGAAGACTCGGAGGACTCGGAGGACTCGGACGGTGTCGTCGAAGGCCACGAGGGTGAGGGGGTGACGGGAGCGACGATCCTGTACGCGGTCTACGACCCGGTTTCCGGGGCGTGCACGATGGCCCGCGCGGGGCACCCCGAACCGGTGGTGGTAGGTCCGGACGGAACCGTCACGTGTCCCGGCGTGCCGGCCTCGGCACCGCTGGGTCTGGGCGGCTACCCCTTCGAAACCGCCGAGCTGCACCTCCAGGAGGGTTCCCAACTGGTGCTCTACACCGACGGTTTGGTCGAAGACCGTACCCGCGACATCGACGTGGGTCTGGAGCGGCTGCGCCACGTGCTGGGCGGGGCCGGGGGCCACACCCCGGAGGAGACCTGCCGCATGGTGATGGACGCGCTGAAGCCGACACACCCCGGCGACGACATCGCGCTGCTGACGGCGCGAACCCGGCTGTTCCCGCCCTCGCGCGTGGCCGAGTGGGACGTGCCGTCGAACCCTGCGGTGGTGCCGTCCATCCGGGCCGAATGCAGGGAGAAGCTGCGGGAGTGGGGGCTGGAGGAAGTCGCCTTCACCACCGAGCTGATCCTCAGCGAGCTGACCACGAACGCCATCCGGTACGGATCGCCACCGGTCAAGCTGCGGCTGCTGAACGGGCGCTGTCTGACCTCCGAGGTGTCGGACGGCAGCAGTACCTCGCCCCGGCTGCGGCGGGCGGCGACCACGGACGAGGGCGGCCGGGGGCTGTTCCTGGTGGCGCAGTTCGCGCAGCGGTGGGGTACGCGCTACAACCGTGGCGGCAAGGTCATCTGGGCGGAACAAGTCCTGCACGACGGTGTCTCCGCCACCGCGGCCTACACACCGGTCGACGTTCTGCTGGAGCAGTTCGGCGATCCCACCCTGTGACCGCGGCCGGCAGCCCCCGCCCGTGAGTGAACGCATCCCCCGCTCCCGCCGTCTCCCCCAGCGGAGCACGACGGCAACGGACGAGGGGTGGGTACGACATGCGCGTTCTGGTCGTGGAGGACGAGGAGATGCTCGCCGACGCGATCGCGCAGGGACTGCGCCAAGAGGCGTTCGCGGTGGACGTCGCGCACGACGGGGAGGCCGCCCTGGAGCGCCTGACCGTCAACGCGTACGACGTGCTGGTCCTCGACCGTGACCTGCCCCGGCTGCACGGCGACGAGGTGTGCCGGCGCACGGTCGCCTCCGGCACCGACGTACGGATCCTCATGCTGACCGTGTCGACGACCGTCGCCGAGAAGGTCGCCGGGCTCAGCATCGGCGCCGACGACTACCTGGCCAAGCCCTTCGCCTTCGCCGAACTGGTCGCCCGCATCCGCGCGTTGGGCCGCCGGGCCCGGCCTGCACCGCCGCCGGTGCTCGAGTGCTCGGGCATCCGCCTCGATCCCCATCTGCGCGAGACGTACCGGGACGGCCGCCGGGTGGACCTGTCACGCAAGGAGTTCGCCGTGCTGGAGGAGTTGCTGCGCGCGGGCGGGGCTCCGGTCTCGGCGGAGACACTGCTGGAGCGGGTCTGGGACGAGAACATCGACCCGTTCACCACCATCGTCAGGGTCACCGTGCGAGGGCTGCGCCGCAAACTGGGTGAACCACAGGTCGTGGAGACCCTGACCGGTGTGGGATACCGCGTCCGATGAGCGCAGTCGCCCCGCAGCCGGCCCCCGCCACACAGCGCAGGTCCTCTTGGCGCGGGAGTCTGCGGCTTCGCCTCACCGCGGTGTTCGGCCTGCTGTTCTTCGTCGCCGCGGCGGCGGTTCTCGTGGGGGCCGTCATCCTGGTGCGCAACAGCATGCAGTACAGCCTGGAGGTCGTCTTCTCCCCCGACCACGCGCCCGACAGCGACGCGGCCACCAAGGCCATCATCATGGACTCGATGCGCAGGAACCTGCTGTACAAGGGCGGTCTGACCGTCCTGACGGTGGGAGTGCTCGCCACGACGGCAGGCTGGCTCGTGTCCGGACACCTGCTGCGCCCCCTGCACCGGATCACCTCCACCGCCGAGCGCATCGCGGGGCGCACCCTGCACCGGCGTATCGCTCTCGACCTCCCTGCGGGCGAGGTGAAGCGGCTGGCCGATGCCTTCGATCAGATGCTCGACCGACTCGACAGCGCTTTCGCGGGCCAGGAACGCTTCATCGCCAACGCGGCTCATGAGCTGAAGACCCCGCTCGTCATCAACCGGACCCTGGTCGAGGTGGCCATGAACCGGGCCGACGCCCCGCCTGAAATACAGCAGTTGGGCGATCAGCTGCTCGTCGTCAACGCCCGTCACGAGCGACTCATCGATGCCCTGCTGACGCTCGCCCGCGCCGAGGACGCGCTGACCGACCGTCATCCCCTGGATCTGGCGGACATCTGCGCGGCCGTCATCGAGACGGCCGGACCGGAGGCGGTCCGGCAAGAGGTACGGGTGACACCGTGGCTCTCTCCGGCGCCCACCGTCGGCGACCCGATCCTGCTGGAGCAACTGGTCCGCAATCTGGTGGAGAACGCTGTGCGTCACAACCGGCGCGGGGGCCATCTCGAGGTCGTCACGCGCCACGGCCCGCAGGGAGCGCAGGTGGAGGTGACCAACACGGGGCCGGTGATCTCCGTGCACGAGATCCCCCTGCTCTTCGAGCCCTTCCGCCGCCTCGTCGACCGGGTCGGATCGGCGCGCGGCAGCGGTCTCGGCCTGTCCATCGTGCGGGCGGTCGCGCAGGCACACGACGGCGACGTGACGGCCGTACCGCGCCCCGGCGGCGGGCTGACGGTGTGTGTGTCGCTGCCGACCAGGCAGGCCGCCGCACGAGGGTGAGACACCGGAAGAACCCGGGTGAGCAAGGCGTGAGCGCATTCGCTCACGCCTGGTTCACATCGAGGTCGGTGCAATGGGCGCATGAGCCACCGCAGAACAACCAAGGAACATCCGTGGCGCACCACCGTCCTGGCCATGGCCGTGCTGGGGGCGCTCATCGCCTGCCTGTACGTCGCGGCCGGCCGTGACACAGGCCGGGGGCAGACAGAGGCAGCCGGGTCGGGCGGCCCGGACGGCACCGCACCGACCGCCACGGTGCCGGGCAACGGCAGGGGCACGTTCACCCCGGCCACCGGCGGCTCGGCCGTGTCCGGTAAAGGAGAGCCGCTGCGTTACGCGGTGGACGTCGAGGACGGAACCGGCCAGGATCCGCGGGCCTTCGCCAGGGAGGTCGACCGCATCCTGGCCGACCCGCGCGGCTGGACCGCGAGCGGCACCGCGTTCCAGCGCGTCGACAGGCCGCCCTACGCCTTCAAGGTGCACCTCGCCTCTCCCTCCACGACGGACCGGCTCTGCGCCCGCTTCGGCCTGGACACCGGCGGCGAGGTCAACTGCCAGGGCGGGACCGATGTCGTGGTCAACCTCAAGCGCTGGCTGCTGCTCAGTCCCTACTACCGGGACCGGCCCGCCGCCTATCACGCGCTGATCATCAACCATGAAGTCGGCCATCGGCTCGGCCGCGGCCACGAGCGCTGCCCCGGCCCGGGCAGCCCGGCCCCCGTGATGATGCAGCAGATCAAGGGACTGCACGGCTGCAAGCCCAACGTCTGGCCCTTCGACCGAGCGGGCCGAGGCATCCAAGGCCCCGCCGCTCCCTGAACCGCGGCGCCCAGCCCTGCCCCCTGCCACAGCTGCCCGTCCCGAAGGACTCTCCGTGATCGAAGCCGTTCTGCATGCCACCCCGCTCTTCTGGCCGGGGACGCTGTTCTCCGCCCTCGCCGCAGTGCTGTGCCGCCATCCGCTCGGCCGCAGGCTCGGCGCCACGCCGTTCGCCGCCTTCCTCCTGGTGTTCTCGCTCGGCGGCATCGTCACCCTGACCCTGCTTCCGAACCTCGACGGCCACTACATCGACAACGTTCGCTACGCGGAACCGGCCTGGCAGACGAGCTGGCACATTCCCCGGCTCGCCGAGCTGGCCGCCATCAACCAGCAGAGCCTGAACGTGGCGCTGTTCGTCCCGCTGGGCGTGGCCATCGCCCGGCTCCGCCCGCGGGTACGGGCCGTGCTGACCGCCGCGGCCGCCGCCGTACTGCCGTTCGGCATCGAGGCGACCCAGTACGCCCTGCCATGGCTGCTGCGTGCCGCCGACTCCCAGGACATCGCGAGCAATCTGCTCGGTCTCGCCCTCGGCCTGACCGCCCTGGCGCTGCCGTGCCGCGGAGCGAATCGGCAGTCACCCGGAGTGGTCGACGCCGAACCGCCCCACCGCAGCGAAATTCATGAGGAGCGGCCGGAGCCTTCCCTTCGGGGACCCCGTCGACTATAGTTCAAGTTTCAACCAATGGCTGCTGGGTGGAGGTGGCGCCATGGCAGAGCTCAGACTGGCCGACACCGTCGGCATCCTGCGGCAGCCCGGCGTGCAGCCGCGGCACAGCAGTGCCGGGCTCGGCTGGGAGCGGCTGTATCTGTCCGCCCAGCAGGAGCAGCCTTACCGTGCCGAATTCGATCCGGCCCCCACGCACCTGCTCATCCTGCACCTGAACGGGCCCGTCACGGTCCGACGCGGGAAGCGCCCGGAGGTCCAGTCACGGACGATCTCCGCCGGTGGGCTCTTCCTGCAGCCGGCCGGGCGGACACTGGCCGTCGAGCTCACGGGCAACCTGGACACGATCCACGCCTACCTCGCCGACGACGCGCTGCACGAGGCCAACGAAGGCCGGCCCGTGGAGCTGTCCGAGGAGCTCGGGACCACGGACCCGCTCGTCGAGCAGCTGATACTGGCCCTGGACGGTGCGGTACGACGCTGGGAACCGTCGGCCCGTACCTACATCGATCACCTGACCGGAATGCTGGCCGCACAGCTGGTGCAACGGCACGCCGCCGCCGGCTCCACCTCAGCGCAGCCCAGTCGCTCCGGGCTGTCCACCCGGCAGCTCGACGCCGTACGAGAGCTCATGGAGCAGCGGCTGGCCGAACCGCTGCCGATCGCGGAGCTCGCCGCCGTGGCCTCGCTCAGCCCCAGCCAGTTCACCCGGCAGTTCCGTGCGAGCACCGGGCAGTCGCCGCACCAGTTCCTGCTCAAGCTGCGCCTCGATCACGCCTGCCGACTGCTGCGCACCGGAGCCGACGCGATCGGGCAGGTCGCCGTCGAGAGCGGGTTCTCCCACCAGGAGCACCTGACGCGCGTGATGCGCGCCAAGCTGGGCACCACCCCGGCGGCTCTGCGCCGCGCCGGCTGAGCCCTCTGCACCTCCGGGACCCGGCGAACTGGGCCGCCTCAGCGCTCCAGGACCAGGGCCAGCCCCTGGCCCACGCCGATGCACAGGGCCGCCAGTCCCCTCCCTCCGCCCGCCGCGGCCAGCTGGTGCGCGACCGCTCCGGTGATACGGGCACCCGAGGCGCCCAGCGGATGCCCGATCGCGATGGCGCCGCCGCGTGGGTTGACGCGGGACGGGTCCAGCTCCGGCAGCGCTGCGAGGCAGGCCAGTGCCTGGGCCGCATAGGCCTCGTTGAGCTCGGTCGTGTGCAGGTCGGCGGGCGCGACCGCCGCCTTGTCGAGCACCTTGCGGATGGCGTCGACCGGGCCGAGGCCGAAGTACTGCGGTTCGATGCCCGTCACCGCCGCCGCCCGCACCCGTGCCAGGGGCTCGCGCCCGATCGCCGCGAGCCCTTCCTCGTTCGCGAGCAGCAGCGCGGCCGCCCCGTCGTTCAGCGGCGAGGCATTGCCGGCCGTGATGGTGCCGTCCGTGACGAAGGCCGGCTTGAGCCTGGCCAGGGCCTCCGGGGAGGTGTCGTCGCGGATGCCCTCGTCGCGCGGCAGGTCCACGCCCTCGACGGGGACGGCCTCTCCGGCGTAGGCGCCGTCGCGCCAGGCGGAGGCGGCGTTGCGGTGGCTGGCGAGCGCGAAGGCGTCCTGGGCCTCGCGGGTGATGCCGTACTTGGCGCCGACCAGCTCCGCGCTCTCGCCCAGCGGAATCGTCCACTCCTCGGGCATCCGCGGGTTCACCATGCGCCAGCCGAGCGTCGTCGAGTACAGCTGCTGGTCCTTCGCCGGGAAGGCCCGCTCCGGCTTCGGCAGCACCCAGGGCGCCCGGCTCATGGACTCGACGCCGCCCGCCACCGCGATGGACGCGTCGCCGAGGGCGATGGCCCGCGCGGCCTGAATGACGGCTTCCATACCGCTGCCGCAGAGGCGGTTGACGGTGGCGCCGGGCACGCTGACGGGGAGCCCGGCGAGCAGCACGGCCATCCTCGCCACGTCGCGGTTCTCCTCGCCCGCACCGTTGGCGTTGCCGAGCAGCACATCGTCGATGCGTGCCGGGTCCAGGTCGGGGCTGCGGTCCAGGAGGCTGCGCAGCACACCGGCGGCGAGGTCGTCGGGGCGGGTGCCGGCGAGGGCACCGCCGTAACGGCCGAAGGGGGTGCGGACGGCGTCGACGACGTAGACGTCACGTGGTCGCTCGATCATGGCGTACTCCCGGCAGGCTGACGGCGGACGGCCAAAGGGGTGCAGGCGGCGACCTGATCCTCGGTCACTCCCGGTGCGGTCTCGACGAGTTCGAGCCCGTCCGGTATGACGTCGAGGACGCAGAGATCGGTGATGATCCGGTGCACGCACTCGCGGCCCGTGAGGGGCAGGGTGCACTCGTCCACGATCTTGGGGCTGCCGTCCTTCGCGGTGTGCTCCATCAGCACGACGACCCGGCGGGCTCCGTGGACGAGGTCCATGGCGCCGCCCATCCCTTTGATCATCTTTCCGGGGACGGCCCAGTTGGCCAGATCGCCGCGGACCGAGACCTGAAGCGCGCCCAGGACGGCGATGTCTATGTGGCCGCCGCGGATCATGCCGAAGGAGAGCGAGGAGTCGAAGAAGGACGCTCCGGGGAGTACGGTCACGGTCTCCTTGCCCGCGTTGATGAGGTCGGCGTCGACCTCGTCGGGCCACGGGTACGGCCCCACGCCCAGCAGCCCGTTCTCCGAGTGCACGACCACGTCGACGCCGGGTGGCAGGAAGCCGGCCACGCGGGTGGGCAGACCGATGCCGAGGTTGACGTAGTCTCCGTCTCGCAGCTCGCTCGCGGCGCGGGCCGCCATCTCGTCCTTGCTCCAGCTCATCGCTCGCGCACCGTTCTCTTCTCGATTCCCTTGTCAGCCGCCTGCCGGGGCGTCAGCGCCACGACGCGCTGGACGAACACCCCGGGCACATGGATCTCATCGGGGTCGAGCGCTCCCGGCTCGACCAGTTCCTCGACCTCGGCCACGGTGATGCGCCCGGCCATCGCGGCCAGCGGATTGAAGTTGCGGGCCGCACGGTGGAACACCAGGTTGCCGTGCCGGTCCGCGCGGGCGGCCCTGACCAGCGCGTAGTCCGTGGTGATGGCATGCTCCAGGATGTGGTCCACGCCGTCGAAGGTCCGCACCTCCTTGGGCGGCGAGGCCACGGCGACCGATCCGTCGGCCGCGTAGCGCCACGGCAGACCGCCCTCGGCGACCTGTGTACCGACGCCGGCCGGGGTGTAGAAGGCCGGGATGCCGCAGCCGCCCGCCCTCAGCCGCTCGGCGAGTGTGCCCTGCGGTGTCAGTTCGACCTCCAGTTCGCCCGCGAGGTACTGGCGGGCGAACTCCTTGTTGTCACCGATGTACGAGCCCGTGACCCGGGCGATGCGGCCTGCGGCCAGCAGGATGCCGAGCCCGCGGCCGTCGACGCCGCAGTTGTTCGACACCACGCCGAGGCCGCTCGCGCCTGACTCGTACAGGGCGTCGATGAGGACCTCGGGCACGCCGCTCAGTCCGAAGCCGCCGACGGCGAACGACCGGCCGTCTGTCACATCCGCCAGGGCCTCCAGGGCCGTGGCCACCACTTTGTCCATCCCGGTCTCTCCTAGCGCGCGAGCACCCGGCGGAGCGCGCCGAGCAGTTCGTCCTGTGCCGCCGCCGCGGTGTCGGGGGCGGTGGCACGCCGCCACGCGACATGGCCGTCCGGGCGCACCAGCAGCACCCCGTCCTCGGCGACCTCGGAGACCCGGCTCCATTCTCCGTACGCGTCACGGGAGTTCGCGTCGCCCACACACACCACCCGCAGCGGTACACCGAGCGTTGCCCGGCATGCGCTCGCGGCCGCGTCCCACACGCCGCCCGACAGGCCGGTCAGGACCGTGAACACGCCGGTTCCCACGACGTCCAGCGTGGACACCCGCTCGCCCTGCGCGTCGACGAGCCAGGCGTGCGGGAGCTTGGCGCCGGGTCGGGTCGTCGGCCGGTGCATCAACTCCCGGTCCTGCTCCCAGACTTCGTCGGCAGCGTCATCGGGCAGAACGGCGGCGGAGACATAACGCTGGTTCATCTCGACCCCGTGCGCGTTGAACTCGTAGTTCTTCAGCTGGATCGACTCTTCGAGCAGACGCCTCTTCTTGGCGCCCTCGGGCGTCCGGGCCCGGATCGCCGCGAGCCCCTCGGCGATTGCCTCCTCGCCACTGCCGGCTCCGACGCCCAGGACGTCGAAGATCGGGCCGAACTGGTCACGGCTGAGGTTGGCCCGCTCGACGATCTGCCGCCCGACGGGGGCGCGTTCGGCGCTGTAGGTCTCCAGCAGCTCGGGTCCGGCCTCGCCGCGGATCACCATGGCGAGCTTCCAGGCGAGGTTGTAGGAGTCCTGTATGGAGGTGTTGGAGCCGAGCCCGTTGGACGGCGGATGACGGTGCACGGCGTCTCCCGCACAGAACACCCTGCCGGACGAATACGCCGTGGCATAGCTGTGGTTGACCGTCCACAGCGAGGTCGAGGTGATCTCCACGGGCAGGTCGGGGTCACCGATCAGGTCGCGCACGATCTGCCGCGCCGTCTCCTCGTCCACCTCCGGGGGTGGCTGTTCGATGTCGTAACCCCACACCAGCAGCCACTCGTTCCACGGACGGACCATGCGCACCAGGCCCATGCCGATGCCGCCGGTCTCCGCGCCGGGCTGCAGTACCCAGTACAGGACGCTCGGCCGGTGGGCGCAGTACCGGGCCAGGTCGGCCTTGAAGACGATGTTCATGCTCCCGGCCTTGGCCATGCGCCCGTCGAAGGGCAGGCCGAGCTGCTCGGCGACCGCGCTGCGTCCGCCGTCCGCGCCGATCAGGTAGCGGGCCCGCACGGTGAACTCGTCGCCACGGACGCGGTCGCGCAGCAGGGCCGTGACGCCGTCCTCGTCCTGGGTGAAACTCAGGAACTCGGTGTCGAGGCGGACCTTGGCGCCGCGGGCCGCCGCGTTGCTCACCAGGATCGGCTCCAGGTAGGTCTGCGGCAGGTCGATCATCTGGGAAGGGCTCTTCGAGGCGTACTCGCTGGCCGACTCGGGGCCCGTCCCCCAGCTGCGGATACGGCCGATCTCCTGCCCGCTGAGCGCGGTGCACAAAACCGTGTCCCCCATGAGGTGGGAGGGACTGCCGACGGCCAGGGCCTCGGACTCCACGCCGAGGTCGCGCAGGACCTCCATCGTGCGCTGATTGGTGATGTGCGCCCGCGGGGTGTTGGCGAGCCAGCCGTACTTCGTCACCAGCAGGGTGCGAATGCCATAGGTGGCCAGCAGCAGGGCGGCCGAGCCGCCGGCGGGGCCGCTGCCGACGACCAGGACGTCGGTGTCGTACGTGTCGTACGTGTCGTGCGTGTCGGTGGGTGTCATGAGCGGGCGCTCCTCGGTCAGTCAGTCGGCCAGGGGGGCGATGCGGAAGGTGTAGTCGAGGCGGCGCCACTCCCCCTCGACCCGGTGGCCGTCGGGGGTGGGGCCGGACTGCGGCGTGAAGTCGACGACGAGCTCGTCCTTGACGCCGAAGACGGTGTCGCTGTCCAGGTGGGCACCGCCCGCCACGAACAGCTGCGTGACGAGCCTGCGATGGCCCGGCGCGTCGACCATGAAATGGAGGTGGGGAGCCCGGTAGGGATGGCGGCCGACAGCGGTCAGCATCTGCCCGACCGGCCCGTCGTTGGGGATCGGGTACGGCGAGGGCAGGATCGACCAGAACATGATGCGGCCCTGGTCGTCGGTCCGCAGCCGGGCCCGCAGTACCGGCCCCTCCAGATCGGGGAGTTGGACGTCATAGAAGCCGTCCTTGTTGGACTGCCAGACGTCCACGACCGCGCCCTTGACCGGCATGCCGTCGGTGTCCGTGACCTGTACGTCCACCCAGAGGGGGGTGCCGGGCAGCCCTCCGGAGATGTCGCTGCCGTGCGCTGCCTCGGGCGGACCGGCCACATAGAACGGGCCGAGCACCGCGGACGGAGTGGTGGTGGGCGTACGGGAGTTGGCGAGCAGGTCCACGGCGCTGGAGACACCGAGGGTGTCCGAGAGCAGCACGAACTCCTGGCGGGTCGGCCCGCTGATCTCCCCGGCACGAGTGAGGAAGTCGATGGCGTACTGCCATTCGTCGTCGGTGACATCGTTGGTGGCGACGAACGTGTGCAGGTGCCGGACGAGGTCGCTCAGCAGGGTGCGTACGCGGGGACCGGGCGCCTCGGCGAAGCTGGCCACGACCTGTTCGGTGAGGCGGGCCAGCTTGACCTGAGTGGAGGGGGGACCCTCGGGGCGGCGTCCGTGCCAGGCGCCGGTCAGCAGCTCCGTGATGCCTTCGGTGGTCAGCTCGCGCGGATTCGGGTAGGGCGTGGCGGTGGCCAGTTCGGCCGCGCGGGCCAGGCCGGACTCGGGCATGCCGAGGTCGCGCAGCGAGGTGGGCCCGCCGAGGGAGGCGATCAGGTCGTACACGCCGCCCGGCGCGTCGGCCACGCCCAGGGCATCGGCGATGCGGCGCATCACGTCGGGCACGGCGGGCGCGTTGTAGGCCATGGCGTGCGGCAGGACGACGGTGTGCGTCTCGGCGTGCGGCAGGTCGAAGCTGCCGCCGAGGGTGTGGCACAGCTTGTGGTGCAGTCCCATGCCGACCGTGGCCAGGCAGGTACCCGCGAGCCAGGCCGCGTGCAGCAGGTCGGCCCGTGTCTGCCGGTCGGCGGGGTCGGCGGCGAGGCGGGGCAGTGCCCGCGCGATACGGGAGACGGCATCGAGGGCCAGCCCGTCGGTGACGGGGTTGGCGTCGGCGGAGTACAGCGCCTCCACGGCGTGCGCGAGGGCGTTCACACCGCTGGTCAGCGACATCGCCGGCGGCAGGGAGAGGGTGAAGTCGACGTCGTAGACGACCGTCTCGGGCAGGATCGCCGGCGAGGACTGCGTCATCTTGCGCCCGTCCCGCGTCTCCCCGAGGACGGGGGTCACCTCGGAGCCCGCATAGGTGGTCGGCACGATCAGCTGCGGCAGGCCCGTGCGCAGTGCCAACGCCTTCGACAGGCCGGTCGTCGAACCACCGCCGACGGCCACGAGGCAGTCGGCGCCCGCCTCCCGCAGCACGGTGAGCGCCCGTTCGGTCACGTCCACCGGCGTGTGCATCACGGCCCCGCCGAATTCGGCCGCCACCAGGCCGGCGAGCGCCTCGCGGACCCTTGCGGAGGCCTGTGCGAGCGGCGGGCTGGACAGCAGCAGCACCCGGGATGCGCCGAGCCGCCTCACCTCGTCGGGCAGCCGGTCGGCTGTACCGGCGCCGAAGACCACCCGCGAAGGATGGGATGTGTAGACGAACGTCCGCATGGAGCTCCGCCTCCCGTGTCGGTCGAGATACGGCCTGGTTGACCACCGAGTGTGCGCTCCTATGCGCGCGGAGTCCTGCACGAACGGTGCGTATACCTGCACGAATGGCGCATGCGAAGGGGGCGTGCCCGCGATGGGCGCGCCCCCTCGTGTCCGCGGCGACCGCCACTAGAACACGATGATCACGAAGGATCCGTTGTCGAAGAAGCGGTGGTCGAAGCGGTCACCGAAGCGGTTGCCGAAGTGGTTGCCGAAACAGAATCCGGGGTGGTTGAAGCAGAACCGGCTGTGGTCGAAGCGGAACCCGCCGCGGTCGAAGCAGCGGAAGTCGCTGCGGTCGAAGCACATGTTGGTGGTCACCTGGGTGTGCACGGCGGGGGCTGCCGCTGCGGCCGTGCCTGCTGCGCCGATCGAAGCGCCGCCGGCCATCAGAATGCTGACCGCGGACGCCGCGACGAGACGCCTCGCGCGGTGTGCTCGCATGACGGATGCCCCTTCCTTCCATCGTCTCGCATGACTCTCAGCGTCACGCGAGGGATCGCCGCAGCCGCACAGGGCTGCGGTTGCGGCCCTACTTTCAGTACGTCGGCGGAGCCGTTTGGGATTGCACCTCGAGGAAAAGGACGAGGACGAGGAGAGCCGATCCTGTGCCTGCGTCAAGTCCCGAGCTCTCGGAACATGACCCCCTCGTCCTGCGTGCCCATGCTGCCGGACATAGGGTTTTGGCATGAATGGGCTGCATGCGCAGGCCTGTTCCGGATGACCGTCCGTCGGGACGGGGTGAAGGGTAATGCGCGAGACGTTCGATTTGGTGGGGACGCAGATTGCCGGCTACGAGGTGCTGCGCGAGATCGGACATGGGGGAATGGCGGTGGTGTACTGCGCCAGGGATCTGCGCCTGGACCGGACGGTGGCATTGAAGCTGCTCACCCCGGAAATGGCCCGCAATGACACATTCCGCAAGCGTTTCATGCACGAGTCGCGAGTGGCTGCCGCCATCGACCACCCTCATATTGTGCCGATTTTCGAGGCCGGCGAGAAGGACGGCGTGCTGTACATCGCCATGCGTTATGTATCGGGGTGCGATCTGCGGGCCTTGCTCGACCAGGAGGGCGTACTGAGCGTCGACGCCGCACTCCGTATCGCCGGTCAGGTCGCATCGGCGCTTGATGCCGCTCATGAGCATGATCTGGTGCACCGGGATGTCAAACCGGGCAATGTCCTGGTGGCACAGGGCACGGACAGTGAGCATCCCGAGCATGTTTATCTGACAGATTTCGGATTGACGAAGAAATCCTTGTCACTGTCGGGATTCACCACGGTGGGGGAATTCGTCGGAACGCTGGACTACGTGGCACCGGAGCAGATTTCGGGTCGCCCGGTGGATGGCCGATGTGATCTTTACAGCCTTGCCTGCGTCGTCTACGAGATACTCGCGGGCAGACCTCCTTTCCGTCAGGAAGACGACATTGCGCTGCTCTGGGCCCATCAGTACGACACCCCGCCTTCCCTGAGCGAGATGCGGTCGGAGTTGCCGCCGGAGCTGGATGGTGTGGTCGCGAAGGCGCTCGCCAAGGTTCCCGAGGACCGTTACGGGTCCTGCCTGGAGTTCGCGGGCGCACTGCGGGCTGCTGGTGGCGGTTCCCGTACGGAGTCGCCCGCACCGACTCGCGCCGGTCACCGGACGGTCCCGGCCGTGCGGCGTTCCGATCCGATTCCCGGTCCGCCGGCCTGGGCACAACCGGTCTTTTCTTCGATGCGTCGCCCGGTTCTTGAGCCGTGACTCGCGCGGGAGATCTCGACGTGTTTCAAGCCTCGCTGACGTGTTTCAAACCTCGCTGAGGAACTGCTCGGCCCAGACCGTCTTGCCTGCCGACGTGGGGCGGGCGCCCCAGCGTTGCGAGAGCTGCCCGACCAGGAGGAGGCCGCGTCCTCCCTCGTCGAAGGTGCGGGCCCGCCGCATGTGCGGCGCGGTGTTGCTGGAGTCGAACACTTCGCAGGTCAGGGTGTGGATGTCGTGGATGAGGCGGAGCCGGATGGGGGGTCGGCCGTAGCGGATCGCGTTGGTGACCAGCTCGCTGACCACGAGTTCGGTGATGAACGCGGCCTCGTCCAGGTGCCAGGCGGCGAGCTGGTCGGTGGCGAGCTGGCGCGCGTGGGCGACCATGACAGGGTCGAAGGGCAGGTCCCAGGTGGCGACTCGGTCGGCATCCAGGGCCTTGGTGCGGGCGATCAGCAGGGCGATGTCGTCGTCGGGGCGGTGGGTGAGCATCGAGGTGAGGACCCTGTCGCACACCGCGTCGAGACTCTGGGCGGGGCGGGCGAGGGCGGCGAACATCGTGTCCAGCGAGTCGTCGATGTCATGGTCGCGGGGTTCGAGCAGGCCGTTCGTATAGAGGGCGATCAGGCTGCCCTCTGGCAGTTCGGTCTCGATGGCTTCGAAGGGCAGCCCGCCCAGGCCCAGCGGGGGCCCTGGGGGGACGTCGAGGAAGCGGACGGCGCCGCCGGGGGTGACCACGGCGGGCGGGGGGTGGCCGGCCCGGGCGAGGGTGCAGTGGCGGGAGACGGGGTCGTAGACGGCGTACAGGCAGGTGGTACCGACACCACCGGCGGTTTCGGAGGCGTTGTCGGTGCCTGCCTCCTCGGCGGACAGGTGGATGACGAGGTCGTCGATGTGGCTGAGGAGCTCGTCGGGCGGCAGGTCGACATCGGCCAGCGTGCGGACCGCGGTGCGGACCCGGCCCATCGTGGCGGAGGCGCGGATCCCATGGCCGACGACGTCGCCCACGACGAGGGCGACCCGGGTGCCGGACAGCGGGATCACATCGAACCAGTCACCGCCCACCCCGGCCTGGCTGACGGAGGGCAGGTAGCGGGTGGCGATGTCCATGGCTCCTTGCTCGGGCAGCGTCTGCGGAAGCAGGCTGCGCTGCAGTGCCATGGTGGAGGTGTGCTGCCGCTCCGGGCGGCTGGTGCTGTGGATGCTCGTGGCGGCTTTCGCGGCCAGCTGCTCGGCCAGCCACAGATCGTCCGCGTCGAAGGGGTCCGGACGCTGATGCCGCCCGAACAGGGCCACGCCGAATGAGGTGTCGCCGGCCCGGATCGGCACCACCATCAGCGAGTGTGTCCGGCTGTCGCGGATCCACTTGGCCTGGGGGTCCTCCTGAGCCCAGTGGATGACGACATCCTCGCTGCCCGAGTACACCCTGGCCCGGCCGTTGGCCAGGCACTGGGCGAGCGGCGACTCGGCCGCGCAGCGCCGCGGCCGGTCTGTGCGCCGGGGCGAGGAGTCCTGGTCGGCTACCGCCTGTACGGCGACGCGGCTGAGGGTGAGGCCTACGGCTGACCAGGAGGGGGGCGGCTCGCCGCGCCGGGGGGTGTCGAGCAGGTCGACGGTGCAGGTGTCGGCGAGTCGGGGGACTGCGACGTCGGCGAGCTCCTGCGCGGTGCGATGCGTGTCGGGGCTGGTGCCGATGCCTCGTCCCGCGTCGCTCAGCAGCCGCATCCGCTGCCGGATGAGCTGCTCGGGCGGATGGGAGTGTGCCGTCAGGCTCACGGCTCGTACCTGGCCGGCGGAGTCGCCCAGCGGCACGAGGCCGGCCTGCCAGGTGCGCTGCGGGTCGACGGGGTCCGGGCAGAAGGGGACGTCCTGCGGCTCACCGCCCTCGAGGATGCGTCGCATGCTCGTCTCGGCGTCGTGACTGGCCGCGTGCGGCACGATGTCGGGCAGGCGCAGCCCGCGCATCGTGTCCTCGGTCAGCGAGAGCGCGCGCTCCAGTCCTGCGCTGGCCCGCACCAGTCGCAGATCCTGATCGAAGACCGCGAGGAGGCAGGGAGAGCGCTTGAAGGCCCACTCCGCCAGTGCTGTGCCGGTGTCGGGATGCGACAGGCTCGTCACTGCGGACACGATCAGCCATTCCGCGCGCATGCCCCCCTGTGCGGGGCGACGGTGCGCCAGGACGTGCCGCTCCACCTGGTACCCGTCCCGGTGGCGCAGTACGACGGCGCCGCCCCACCGCCGGCGTTCGGCGGCATCCCGCCACACCCGGCCGACGGTCTCGCCCGGAACGTCGGCGAGCAGACGTGCAGCCTCGTGCCCCACGACCTCCGCGGGCTGGTAACCCAGCAGCAGCCTGGCCCCGTCGCTCCATCCCGTCACGATGCCCTGCTCATCGACGGTGGCCGTAGCGGAATAGGCCCGTGGAGGCACAGCGTGTGCGTGAGCCTGCGCCTGCTTCCTGGGAGGGGTGGGAAGTCGCTCCATCGCCGCTCATCCTTCGCCGAACCTGCCCGGCCGAGGCCCTCTAACCAGCATGATCCTGACGGCCACGGAGCACCAGTCCGCCGTTGTGGGGCCTCGGGCGTCGGCACAGACTCCCGGCCACAGCCCCCGGGGGCCCTGTGACACGCCTGTGACAGATGGCGGACACCGTGATGACGTCGGCCGATCAAAGTATTTGGAAACGGACAAATTGCAGTTTTCGGGCATGTGTCTTGCTTCCGTCGACGTGAGCAGCGATGACCGAGCCGATCTGTCAGAGGAAACCCCCATGAGCCTCACCGCTACTACGCAGCACGACGAAGACACCGTGCCCGCGCTGGCCCCGCGTGAGCGAGAGACCCTGCAACACATCGCCGCGGGTCACACCTACCTGCAAACGGCTCGTCACATGGGACTGTCCAAGCACACGGTCGACGCCTACCTGCGCCGCATCCGCGCCAAGCTGAACATCAACAGCACCGCCGAACTCACCCGGCTGGCGATCTCCCTGGGCCTGTGACCGGCCGGCAAGGTGGGGAGGATCAGGGACTCCACCAGCTTGAGCCGCACGGAGAGGCCGATCGCGCCGAGCGGTCCGGCGATCAGGAAGAGGACCGAGCACCTTCTGCCGCCCCATCCGGTCACCGAAGGGTCCGAACACGAGTCCGCCCAGCGGACGCACGACCAAGGTCGCGGCGAAGGTGGCGAAAGCGAATTCCGTGGCCCACCCGGAGCGCACAGCCCATGCCCAAAGCGAGTGACGAACAGGTACAGGCATGGCTCGCCGAGCTGAGGAAACACCAAGCGATGTGAAGGTGGGCAACTGTATGACTTCCACCCTCGTACGAGTGAGTTGACGCGGGGTCACCAGGGGCAGCCACCGTCCGGACCGCTACGAAGATCACATATAGCCGATGGCTCTGTCCCGTGCTAAGGAGAAGCCCGTGGCTGACGCACCGCCTGCCCCGCCCCCACCTGCACGGTCCGGGCCGGAGGCGGTACTCCGGGGCGAGATCACCCGCTGCGTGCGCCCATGCGGAGCCGGAGTCCCGGTGTTGACGGAAGCATGCGCAGCCGCACTCGACCCGCCGGGCAAGCTGCTGCGGCCCCTGCTGCTCGTGCACAGCGCCCTGGCCGTCGGCGGGGTGCTGGAACAGGTGGTGCCCGCGGCGGCAGGGCTGGAGTGCGCCCATGCGGGGAGCCTCGTCCACGACGACCTCATCGACCGCGACGCCGTACGCCGGGGCAGGGCCGCCGTCCACGCGCGGTTCGGTCCTGGGACCGCGGTGGTGGCCGGGAACTCGCTGTTCTTCGCCTGGTTCGACGCCCTCGCCGAATGCGCCGACCGTGGCGTACCGGCCTCCCGCATCGTCACCGCGATGCGGGTGCAGGCCCGTGCCGGGCGCGAGGCGTGCGAGGGCGCGGCCCGGGAGCTCGCACAGACCGGGGATCTCGGCATCCCGGTCGAGGCGTATCTGGAGATGGCGCGGCTGAAGACGGCGGCACTGTTCTCAGCGGCCTGCCGGATCGGCGCCGCCCTCGCGGGCGCCGGTGAGTGCGAGGCCGCGGCGCTGGCCGGGTACGGCGAGGCGCTCGGCATCGCCTTCCAGATCCGTGACGACCTCCTGCCGTACACCGGCGGCCTGTCGGGCAAGCCGTCCGACAGTGACCTGCGCAACCAGCGGCCCACCCTCCCCGTTCTCCTCGCCCGTGACCACGCCGGCCCGGCGCAGCGCGAACAGCTGGCCCGTGCCTTCACCACTCCACCGGACGAGCGGACCGGGAACCGCATGCGGGAACTGGTCGCCGCGACCGGTGCCCTCCACACCGCGGCCGAGCTGGCGCAGGAGCACATCCGCCGGGCCCTCGCCCACCTCGATGCTCTGCGCGAGACCCCCGCCCGTAACCGCCTCCGTGCCATCGCCGTCGACCGCACGGCCGAGTGCCGCTCCGGCACCGACGACCCGGCGAGCGGGACCCGTACATGACTGGAGACACCGCCCGGGTGGTGAGGTGTGCGACGTTCAACGTGCTGCACGGCCGAAGGCTCCGGCAGGACGGTCGCCCACTCTCCGCACACGCCGAGGCGGCCGGGGCTCCCCTCGCCGAAGCCGTCGCCTCGCTCGACGCCGACGTTCTCGCATTGCAGGAGGTGGACCGTCTCCAGGAGCGGTCCGGGCGCATCGACCAGGCGGCGGCAGCAGCCGCGGCCATGGCGGCCCGGGACTGGCGTTACGCGTCGGCGCTGCACGGACGATCCATTGCGGGCGGGGGCTGGGTCCTCGACCCGGCCGAGCCCGGGCTACGGATGTACGGTCCCGAACACCAACGTGAGAGTGCCGGGCAGCGCGTCCCCTCGCAGGGCGTCGCGCTGCTGTCCCGACTTCCGGTACGCGAGTGGCGGGCCCGCAGGCTCCGCCCGGCGCCCGTCGCCGTCCCGCTGCGGGTGGCCGGACAGCCCGGTCTCACACTGGTGCGGGATCAGCCCCGCGTGGCACTGGCCGCCGTGTTGGAAGGGCCGCGGGGCCCGTTCACGGCAGTCGCCGTGCATCTCTCGTTCGTCCCGGGCTGGAACATCACCCAACTGCTCACAGTGCGCCGATGGATGGCCGACCTGCCTCGACCGCATGTGCTGCTGGGCGACTTCAACCTGATCGGCGCGATTCCCGGGGCGGTGCTCAATGCGGCCGAACTGCTGGAGCGATGCCGTACGGGGTCACGTTTGGACGCGCCCGCGTCGCGCGGCTGGCGCGACCTGGTCCGGACATCGACCTATCCCTCCCATGACCCCCTCGTGCAGTTCGACCACGTCCTGGCGAGGGGAGCCGGAGTGGACCCCGTCGGTGGGGCGCGCACCCCTCGGGCGGAGATCTCGGACCACCGGCCGCTGGTGGTCGAACTGACGCTGTGAACCTCCGAGATCGCGGAGGAGCGTCTCGCGCGCCGACGCACCTTGCACACCGGTCCGCCCATCCCGGAAGTGCTGGACCGTGAGGACTCGGTCGCGCGCGCCCTGCCCCAAGCCCTGTTCGATCTGCGTGCTCGCACGGCGGCAGGCCGTCCTGACACCTACCGGTCCGGGGATTCATGCTGATGTACGACGACCCGACCCGACCATTGCCCTGGGCAGGCGACCTCCTGGAAGCACCGTGAGCCGCGGATGCGACGTCAACCGGCTTGCGAACCGTTAGTGCGATTTCGTAATATCCGAAACCATGAAGTCCGAATCCGTGCCACCTGGACGATCAGTGCTGCTGACGTTGCAGCGCGCAACCCACGCCACCTTGCAGCTGATCACCACCGAACTCGTCGACCTCGACCTGACCGCCTCCGAGATCAACGCACTGGCCAACCTCGCCGACGGCCGAGGCCGCACCGTGTCCCAGCTGGGCGCCGCCGTCGGCATCCGGCCCACAACGCTGACCAGCGTGCTGGACCGGCTGGAACGACGCGGTCACATCACCCGCGGCACACGGGCCGGCGACCGCCGCTCGGTGCTGATCGAACTCACCGAGTCCGGACGCGCCGCGGCAGCCCTGATCGAGCAGACGCTGGCTGACATCGAGAGCCGCGCGCTGGACGGGCTGTCTGCCGATGCGATCGCCGGTTTCCACGCCGTTCTGGACGCCTTGGTCAAGGAGGGGATGTGACCACGAACGGCTACGACGTGAGCGAAGAGCCTTCGCCGTTCACGGAGCTCATGGCCGAGGTGATGGCCACCGCCGAGCGGTTCGGGCACCGCCAGCACGTCCACCTGACGTGGCTGGCCGTCCGCCGCTACGGCACCGAAGCGGCGGTGGACCTGGTCAGCGACGGCATCCAGCGCACCGCCCGCTACGCGGGCGCACCGCAGAAATACAACGCCACCGTCAGCCGCGCCTGGGTCGAGTTGGTGGGCCACCACGCGAACCAGCCGGACACGACCGACTTCGACACCTTCACCGACCAGCACCCCGCGCTGCTCGACAAGAAGCTGCTCACGCGCTTCTACCAGCCCTCGACACTGGCCGGCGCCCTGGCCAGGACCAGCTGGGTCGAGCCCGACCGCGCGCCCTTCCCGTGGCAGCACACCGGCGCATGAGGCCGCACCGGTCGGCGGCGGCAGGAACCTAGGCCCAGGGACGGAACGAGGAGACGTCTTGCGGGAGTTGGTAGTCGGGGTCGAGCTTCTGCCGGATCCGGGACAGTTCGGTGTCCGTCAACTCCCGTACGCCGCAGATGAACACCGTCCACTGCCAGCGGCCGTCCTGCCAGTCGTGCACGAACACCGGCGTGAGCTCCGGTTCCTCCCCCTGCTCGTCCAGGGCCGCGATGTCCTCCGTTGTCATCCGGGCCAGCCCCGGCCATCCGTAGGCGTACGGCGGCTCGCCGTGTCGCCGGCGGACGAGTTTCGCGTGGGGACGCCCGGCGTCCGCGCAGGTCTCGCCGGGCCAGAGGAAGGGTTCCAGGTCGACCACGACGAGCCCGGTGTCCGGGTCACCGTCATCGACGGTGACCCGCTCCAACGGCCATGGCCACCACATCGGAACAGGCGCGAAGACGCACGCGCCGTCATACCGCTCCTGCCACCGCTGCCGCCGCTCGACGAACGCCGCGTCCGCGTCCTCACCCGCCCAGTCACTCATGTGCCCCAGTAAAACGGACGGCTCTGACATCGGTCGGCCGTCCATGCCCTCGGCGTGCGCTCCGCCTCCGATTCGTTCATCGTTCACACGACACTCATTCATCGTAGGGAGCCCGTTCGGTCCGCATCGGAAGGGTCCTGGCGGCCTGTCAGAACGATCCCAGGACGGACTCCGTGATCGAATCACGCGTTCCCCGGTGGCGCCGTAGCCTCCGTCTTCTCCTCACTGCAGTTGTCGGCCCGACGCTGGTCGTCGGCGCCCTGACCGCGTCCCCGGCCCACGCGGCCCCGGCCGACGACATCCGGATCAACGAGGTGGTGACGACCGGTAACGTCAACGACTCGGTAGAGCTCTACAACAAGGGCACCACCACCGTCGACGTCTCGGGATGGGTTCTCAGGGACAACAACAACAGCTCGAAGTACAAGATCGCTTCCGGCACCACGCTGGCCGCCGGCGCGTTCCGGGCCTTCGATGTTCATGGCTCGTTCGGTCTCGGCTCCAGTGACGCGGCGCGCCTCTACCTGCCGGACGGCACGACTCTGGTCGACAGCTTCGGCTGGAGCAGCCACTCCGACCCCTCGTGGTCGCGTTGCCCCGATGGCACGGGCAGTTTCGGCAAGGCCGCGCTGACCCTCGGTGGCCCCAACGACTGCGGCTCCGGCGGGGGGATCACACCGGTGGCGTGGCCGGGCAGCAGTTCCATCACGACCGCCGACGCCTCCAATGTCTTCGGTACGGATCTCAGCGGCCTCTACCAGGAAGGGGGCGTGATGTGGGGAGCGCAGAACAGCGGCAAGCTGTGGCGACTGGTCCCGAACGGCTCCGGTGGCTGGACGCCGGACACTGCCAACGGATGGACGTCCGGCAAGGCGCTCCGGTTCACGAACGGCTCCGGCACCCCTGACAGCGAGGGCGTCACGCTCACCGGCGCCGGTTCCGCCGGGGGCGCGTTCGTCGCGAGCGAGCGCAACGGCGACTCGTCCGGCACCAGCCGACTCTCCGTCCTCAAGTACGACGTCAGCGGGACCGGCACCACACTGACCGCCGCGAAGGAATGGAACCTGACCTCCGACCTCCCGTCCGTCGGGTCCAACCTCGGCTTCGAGGGCATCACTTGGATTCCCGACGCCACCCTGACGGGCGCCGGGTTCAAGGACGAGTCGACCGGCTCGGCCTACAACCCGAGCCTGTACGGCGCGCACACGGGCGGGGTGTTCTTCGTCGGCGTCGAAGGCACCGGCATGATCTACGGTTACGTCCTCCAGGACTCGGGCGCCTTCACCCGCGTCGCGTCCATCAGCAGCGGCCTGGCCGGCGTCATGGAACTCCAGTGGGAGCCGCAGGCTTCGCGCCTGTGGGTCGTCTGCGACGACACCTGCAGCGGCCAGCACCGGACCATGCAGGTCAATACGTCCGGCGTCTTCGCCACCACGGCGATCTACAACCGCCCCACCGGCATGGCCAACCTCAACAACGAGGGTTTCTCGGTGGCCGGAGCGGATGAGTGCGTCGGCGGCTCCAAGCCCGTGTACTGGGCCGATGACAGCAACGACAGCGGCCACGCGCTGCGCAAGGGCACCATCACCTGCTGAACCCGGCGCACCACCGCGGCCCCGGCGAACCTCTCGCCGGGGCCGCAGTCATGTCCTGGTTGGGGTCATTGGGCGCTTGCGGCGGGGCGGACGACGATCTCGTTGACGTCGACCCCCGAAGGCTGGGACACGGCATGGGCAATGGCCTCCGCGACGGCGGACGCGGGCAGTGCCACGGCGCGGTAGGACTTCATGGCCTCCCTGGCAACCGGATCCGAGATGCCGTCGGCGAGTTCGGACTCGGTCACACCCGGGGAGACCAGGGTGACCCGGATGTCTCCGGAGGACTCCTGGCGCAGGCCTTCGGAGATCGCGCGTACGGCGAACTTGGTGGCGCAGTAGACCGCAGCGGTGGGCGAGACCTCGTACGCACCCACGGAAGCGATGTTCACGAAGTGCCCGCCGCCCTGGGCCCGCATCACGGGCAGCGCGGCGGCGATCCCGTGCAGGACTCCCCGCACATTCACGTCGATCATGCGGTTCCATTCCTCGGTCTTCAGCGACTCCAGCGGTGAAAGCGGCATCACTCCGGCGTTGTTGACCACCACGTCCACTCGGCCGTGCTGCTCGCGGGCGGCGGACACGAAGGCCTGGACATCGTCGGCATCCGTGACATCCAGTCGCTGGAAGGCCGCAGTGCCCCCTGCTGCGGTGATTTCCCTCGTCAGCGCATCAAGACGATCGGTGCGCCGCGCGCCGAGAAGCACCATGTGGCCGTCGGCGGCAAGACGGCGGGCGGTCGCCTCGCCGATCCCGCTGCTGGCTCCGGTGACCGCCACGACCTTGGGTGCGTCCGGGGCACGCCTCGCCTCCATGTCCCCTGTCATGACCGACTCCCTTCGTTCGACTGTGTGGATCTGTCCTGCGTCACCGAGTCTGAACAGGCCGAAGACCGCCCACCAGGACGTGTGCTGCCCGGGTGCAGCACACCCAGGCAGCACGCCGCCCCCCCCCTAGCCTGAGGACATGAGCGACAACCACCTGGGCGACTTCCTCCGCGCGCGCAGGGCGGGCCTACGGCCGCGGGACGTCGGCATGGTGAGCCACGGCGCGCGCAGAGTCACCGGGCTGCGCCGGGAAGAGGTCGCCGTCCTGGCCGGGGTGAACGCGGATTACTACGCCCGCCTGGAACAGGGGCGCGAAGGCCATCCCTCGGCCCAGGTGCTCGATGCGCTCGGCCGCGCCCTGCGGCTGGACCCCGATGCCCATGCCCACCTGCACCAGTTGGCCGGGACAACGCCGAGCGGCCGGTTCACCCACATCACGGACCTGGTCAGTCCCGCACTGCGCCAGCTGATGGACGGCTGCCTTGGCGCCCCGGCGTTCGTCATCAACCGGACCCTGGACATCCTTGCCGCCAATGCCCTGGCCGAGGCACTGCACTCACCCTTCGAGCGGGCGGACAATCTGGCCCGTATGGCCTTCCTCGACCCGGCGGGACGGCAGTTCCACGCCCGGTGGAGCTGGACGGCCGAAGCCGTCGTGGGCCATCTGCGCCAGGCTGCCGGTCTCGATCCGGACAGCCCGCGCCTGCGGGAACTCGTCCGCGTCCTCACCCAGCACAGCGCGGAGTTCACCCGTCTGTGGAACACCCACGCCGTGCGTGGCAAGACCCAGGACGCCAAGCACTTCCTCCACCCGGACGTCGGCCCCCTGACGCTGACCTACCAGGCCTTCGACGTACGCGACGCTCCGGGCCAGCAACTCGTCGTCTATCAGGCCGAACCCGGCAGCCCCGGCGCCCACGCCCTGAGCCTGCTCGGCTCCATCCACGCCACTTCCAACCTGAGGTGAGGGCCCGCAGCCACCAGGGCTCTTCTGTGCGGGGTTAGCGGCAAGGGCGTGGTGGAGGACGGAGTCGCTCGGTGGGCGGTCCGGTCGGCGGCGCCGATGTGGCCGTCGGGCCGGACGGCCGTGATCCGGGACGGCGTCCGCCACCGGCATGTGGAACCCCTCGTGCTCGCCTTGGTTCTGCCCGCGGTGGGCGCGGCCGCCGAGTCGGTCGCGCCCACCTGAGGCTAATCGTCGCCCTCGCGGATGTAGTCCTCGTACCCCTTGCTGCTGAGGAGGCCGCTGAGCTCGCTCTTGTCGGTGATCTTGAGCTCGATGAGCCAGCCGTCGCCGTACGGGTCGAGATTGACGTTCTCCGGGCTGTCGTTGAGCTCTTCGTTCAGCGCGGTCACCTGGCCGGAGACCGGTGCGTAGACCTCCGACACCGACTTGACCGACTCGATGGTGCCGAACGGCTCTCCCGCGGTGATCGCACAGTTCTCGGCAGGCAGCTCGACGAAGACGATGTCGCCGAGCTGCTTCTGCGCGTATTCGGTGATGCCGATCCGCACCAGCCCATCACCGGTGGGGAGCACCCACTCGTGCTCCTTGGTGTATTTCAGCTCGGTCGGAACGTATGCCACGGGCGCTCCTCAGGGGCCGTCGTATGCCGAACGGTCATGATCGGCCAGGTCAGTCTGCGGGAGCGGCACGGCCCCACGGCGCACCATCACCCCTACGGTCGCGGTCAGCGTGTTGTCCGGGCCGGTGATCTTTTGCACTGAAGTGCTCGTGCCACCGGAGCCCGCGATTGCGACGGTCTCGTCCGCTCGGCTGGGCTCACACCCGACTGATCTCATCCAGCTCCGCCATCGGCGTGCGGGGATGGCTCCGGCCCCGGCCGGCAGGTCAGTAATAAGTGGTTCGGCCGCCGCGAAGATGCGAGGGTTGTCGCAACCTGGGGAGGCACAGTGGGTCTGGGAACGGTGGCGGTCACGGGCGCGGCGGGGAACATCGGTTCCGTGGTGCGCGAGGCGTTGCGGGGCGAGGCAGCGCGTTTGATCCTGGTCGACCGGGTGCCCTTGCGGCCTCAGGCCGAGAACGAGGACGTCCACACCGTCGACCTCAGGGATGCGGATGCCGTGGAGTCGGCGCTCGCCGGGGCCGACCGCGTGCTCCACCTGGGCGGTGTTCCGGACGAGGCGCCGCTTGCCGACCTGGTCGAAGCCAACGTGCTCGGCACCCATCACGTCCTGGAGGCGGCGCGGCGCGCGGGGATCGGGCGGGTGGTGCTGGCCGGCAGCAACCGTGTGACCGGCTTCTACCCCGTGGGCCATCACACCGGTCCGCAGGAGCCGGTGCGCCCCGACGGTCTCTACGGCGTGAGCAAGGTGGCCGTCGAGGCCCTCGGGCAGCTGTACGCCGACAAGTTCGGACTGTCCGTGATCTGCCTGCGTATCGGCAGCTTCGAGCACAGGCCCAGCGAAGCCCGGCACCTCGCGACCTGGCTGAGCCCGCGCGACGCCGTCGGCTACCTACGTGCCGCGCTGACCGCCCCGCCGTCCACCCGCTTCACCACGGTGTACGCCGTCTCCGCCAACACCCGCCGCTTCTGGGAGCTCCCCGATCCGGCCGTACTGGCATACACCCCGGTCGACGACGCCGAACTCCACGCTGCGGACATTCCCGGAGCGGAGCTTCCTGCCGACCCGGCCGCGCCCCAGGCCGGACCCTATGCCCGACCCGAGTTCACCCTCAGGCACCTCAAGGACTGATCCAGGACCGATCCACTCACCCATCACCGGCGCACGGTCGGATGAGACGCCGTTCGCGGGCTGTGCAACCGTATGGCCCGCTCGGATGTCTCCCCTGGTGAAATCACTGTCCCCTTGCAAGAAGGATCGGGGGCGTCATGCACCACCGTCCACGCCGTACGGCCATCGCTGCCGGAATTCTCCTCACCGCCGCCCTCGGCGCCACGGTTCCCGCCTCCGCTGCCCCGCAGTCCCGGCAGGCTCCCGCGACCGCGCTGGTGGTCAACGCCCGATGGGGCGGGCACTGCACATACGACCGGCTCGTCATCGACGTCCGGGGCACCATGCCCCCGGTCACCGTCAAACCGGTCAAGGAACTCCGCTACGACGCCTCCGGGAAGAAGGTCCCGCTCGCCGGGAGGTACTTCCTGGAGATCAAGCTTTCCCCGGCCGCCGCGCACAACGAGGCAGGCCAGTCCGTGTACCGAGGACCCCAGCTGGTGAAGATCACCTTGCCCGCGCTCAAGGGCCTCGCCCTCACCGGCGACTTCGAAGGTGCGGTCACCTTCGGAACCGCTTTCCGCACCAAGCCCGCCTACACCACGCTCAAGCTCCACTCACCCGAGCGCTTCGTCCTCGACGTCAGGCACGCCAACACCTGTGCCTGACCGCGCCTCCCGGCCCTGCCGTCGCTGAACGGCAGGGCCTTTGTGCTTGACGGACGGTCCGCCGCTCTGTACGTACATGACAGAGCCTTGGTATGGACCAATCCTGCGCAGCCTCGCGCGCCGCTCCGGCGCCCAACCCCCCAGTGGAGGCAGCAATGCGAAGACCGTCAGCACTCATCGCCCTGTTCGTCGGGGCGCTCCTTCTGGTTCTGGCCTCACCCGCCGACGCCGCGGGCTCGGCTACGGCCACATTCTCCAAGTCCTCCTCCTGGGACAGCGGTTATCAGGGCGCGTACACCCTCACCAACGGCGGCACCACCGCACTGTCCGGCTGGACCGTCGAGTTCGATCTGCCCTCCGGCACCACGGTCGGCTCGTACTGGGACGCTCTGCTCACCCAGAGCGGCAACCACTACACCTTCAAGAACCGTGAGTACAACGGCACGTTGGCGCCCGGCGCCGCCACCACGTTCGGCTGGGTGTCCACCGGCACCGGCACACCCGCCAACTGCCGGCTCAACGGCGCGTCCTGCACCGGCGGTTCGGGCGGCAGCGACACCACGCCGCCCAGCGTACCGACGGGAGTGACCGTCGGCGCGGCGACCGGTTCGTCGCTCACCGTGCGGTGGAGCGCCGCCACCGACGACTCCGGATCGGTCGCGGGCTACGAGGTCTCGCGCGACGGCGGCACGCCCGTCACGGTCACGGGAACCTCGTACACCGCCACCGGACTGACGGCCGGCACGAGCTACTCCTTCCGCGTCCGGGCCAAGGACGCGGCGGGCAATGTCTCCGCCTACAGCTCGGCGGTCAGCGGCACCACCACGTCCGGCGGTACCCAGCCGGGCGGTGCCGTGCACACCGCGCCCTATGTCGACATGGGCGCGTGGCCCACCCCGAGCATGCCCGAGATGGCCTCCGCGAGCGGTGTCACGAGCTACACCATGGCATTCATCACCGCCTCGGGCTGCAAGGCGATGTGGTTCAACGCCTATGACCCGCGCGACGGCTGGGCCAGGGACCAGATCGACGCGATCCGGGCCGGCGGAGGGGATGTCAAGGTCTCCTTCGGCGGCGCGTCCGGTATCGAACTGGCCCAGGCCTGTGGCTCGGTGGACTCGCTCTACGCCGAGTACAACGCCGTCGTGAACGCCTACGGCCTGACGTACGTGGACTTCGACATCGAGGGCGCGGCCACCGCTGACCCGGCCTCCGTCACCCGCCGGTCCCAGGCCCTGGCCCGTCTGCAGCAGGCCCATCCGGGACTGAGGATCTCGCTCACCCTCCCGGTGCTCCCCGAGGGCCTCACCGCCGACGGGCTGAACGTGGTCGCGTCCGCCCGCGACGCCGGGGTCGACCTCGACGTCGTCAACATCATGGCCATGGACTACTACCGCAGCGTGGACTACGGCGATGCCGCGCTCCAAGCCGCGCAGAGCACCTTCACCCAGTTGAAGTCGCTCTACCCGGGCAAGACGGACGCCCAGGTGTGGGCGATGGTCGGGGTGACGCCGATGCTCGGCCAGAACGACGACGGCCATGTCTACGACCAGGCCGACGCCCGCCGGCTGGTCGCCTTCGCCCAGGGCAAGCATCTCGGCGAGCTCGCCTTCTGGGAGGCGACGCGCGACCGCAACGCCTGCACGGGTGCCCTGTACCGGTGCACCAACATCCCCCAGTCGCCGTACGAGTTCGCGAAGATCTTCGCGGCGTTCCGAGGTTGACGCCCGTCGACGACCGAGTTGACGACCCGTCGACAGGCCGGGAAGGACATCCTTGCCACGCCAGGCGTACAGCCGTCCGGCGTGGCAAGGGCCCCTCCCGGCCTGTTGGCGATGCCGTATGCCGGCGCGGTCTCGTGGGGATGGCCGACCGGTGGGGTACCGACGGGTCGATCGCCGATGCGATGATCTCGGCGATGTCGCTCGCGACCGGGAGGATGTCGTCGACCTCCTCGTCGCTCCGAGCACACCGCCCACCCACTACGGCAGGAGCCCACCATGAGCACTGTCCACCATGACGTCACCGAGCTTCCCCCGCCGCGGGTCGAGGAGGTCAGCGAGGGCGTGTTCGCCTACATACAGCCCGACGGCAGCTGGTGGATCAACAACACCGGCTTCATCGTGGGCGAACGTGGGGTGATCAGCGTGGATTCCTGCTCGACGGTACGTCGTACCCGCGCCTATCTGGACGCCATTTCCTCCATCACCCCGCAGCCGGTACGGACTCTGATCAACACTCACCACCACGGCGACCACACTTTTGGCAACCATCTGTTCGGTGGGGCCACGATCGTCGGACACGAGGCCACCCGGGCGAACGTACTCGAGTGGGGCGACCCGAAGGCAATCGCTCCGTTCTGGACCGAGGTCGACTGGGGTGACATCGTCCCCGAGCCCCCGTTCCTCACCTACACCGACTCGGTGACGGTCTGGTCCGACGAGCTGCGCGCGGACGTACGCCACGTCGGTGCGGCCGCCCACACGACGAACGACTCGATCGTCTGGCTGCCGGAGCGGAAGCTGCTCTTCAGCGGCGACCTGCTCTTCAATGGCGGCACGCCGTTCCTCCTACAGGGATCCGTGGCCGGTGCCATCCAGGTCCTGGAGGAAGTGATCAAGCCCCTCGGAGCGACGACCATCGTTCCCGGGCACGGCGGTGTCGCCGGTCCCGACCTCATCGACGACGTGCTCGGCTACCTGCGGTTCGTGCAGACCACCGCCCGCGCCGGCCGTGAGGCCGGGCTCACACCGCTGGAGACCGCCCGCGAAGTGGACCTGGGCCCGTACGCCGGCCTGCTCGACCGCGAGCGTATCGTCGGCAACCTCCACCGGGCGTACGCCGAGTTGGAGGACGGCCCCCTCGGCCGACGCATCGACGTCGCCACGGCCATTGCCGACATGGTCACGTACAACGGCGGCCGTCCCCTCACCTGCCTCGCCTGACCCACAACCGGATCCACAAGGACGTGGGTCGTCTCGCCCCTCGTCGCCGTGCCCACGGACGGGCCCGGGCGACGCGGGGCAGACCCGGGCTCCGGACGGAACGGCCGGCGGCCCTGGCCACTTCGACCAGACAGGGAGCCCTCCAGGTGGGACACACCACGCCCGACGAGTGGGACTCGCACTACGCGAGCGGCAAGAGCTTCCGTCCCCTCGGCGACGCCGAGCGCCGGCTGCTCGCCGAGCACGCCCCGGCCACCCCGGGCGGCCGCGCCCTCGATGTCGGCTGCGGGCTGGGCGAACTGGCCCGCCACCTCGCCTCCGCCGGCTACCAGGTCGACGCCATCGACTACGCCCCCGCCGCCCTCACCCATGCCGAAGCCCAGAACACCGCGGCCACGGCGGTCACTTACCGGCTCGCCGACATCGACCGGGACGGCCTCGACGACCTGCCCCACCCCGCCTACGACCTCATCACCTTCCGCCTCAGCTGGGCCTTCGTCCGCGACCGCACCCGCATCATCAACCGCCTGCGCGAACGACTGCGCCCCGGCGGCACCCTCTGCATCATCACACCCGTCACCGAGGCCGCGCCGGACAGCCGGCAGGACATCGCCCTCGACGAGAAGGAGATCTGTCTGCTGCGGGAAGGCTGGACGGTCGCCGAGCGACACGACGCGGACGGGCTCGCCTTCGTCGTCCTGCGTGACCCGGCCCCCACGCGGGTCACCTGCGCCGACAAAGGGCGGCCTTCCCCGCACGCCCTCACCGGGGCCGGCGTCGTCGTCACCGACCCCGCGGGGCGCATCCTGCTGGGTTGGTCGGCTCGGCGCAGTGTGTGGGAGCTGCCCGGCGGCAAGAACGACGGCGACGAGGACTTCCTCGACGCCGCCGTCCGGGAGCTGGAGGAGGAGACCGGGCTGCGGGCGGACCCTGCTGACGTACGGCTGCTGGCGCTCCTGATGGATTCCGTCCACGGCATTCCCCGGATGACGGCCGCCGTTCGCGTCACCACCTACAGCGGCGAACCGGCCGTGACCGAGCCGCACTTGATGAGCCGCTGGGAGTGGCACGAGCCCGCCGACCTGCCCGCGCTCGCCCAGCCGCTGTTCACCCCGAGCGCGCATGTCATCGACACCGTCTGGCCCGGCCTGCTGCCCGGCCTGCCGCCCGTCCACCGCTACCCGATCGCGCCCGCCGAAGTACCCGAGCCCGCCCAACAGGCCCTGGAGGCGGCACGCTTGCGGCAGGCCCTGGCCGACCGGCTGCTGGCCGACGGCCGGATGGACGCCGGCGGCACGATCGAGGCCGCCGTCCGGCGCGTGCCACGTCACCGTTTCCTGCCCGGTGTGGCGCTGGAGGAGGCCCATGAGGCGTACCGGGCTCCGGTCACCAAGCGCTCCGCTCACGGGGCGCCCACCAGCAGCGTGTCGGCACCCTGGCTGCAGGCCGAGATGATCCGTGACGCCGCCCTGCGCCCCGGGGACACCGTGCTCGAGATCGGCTCCGGCGGCTACAACGCCGCCCTCATTCAGGAGGTCGTCGGCCCTCATGGAACCGTGATCAGTATCGACATCGACCCATGGGTCACCGATCGCGCCCGCCGCTTTCTCACCGAGACCGGCTACCACCAGGTACGCGTCCACCTCGGCGACGGTGAGCAGGCTCCGGCACATCTCAGGGAGCCCGGGAGCGTGGCTGCCCTCGTCGTGACCGTCGAGGCCCGCGACATTCCGCCCGCCTGGGTCGACTGCCTCGCCGAGGGCGGCCGTCTCGTGGTCCCGTTGCGCATCCACGGCCACACGTGGACCATGCCCTTCACCAAACGCGGCGCAGTACTGATCGCGGACAGCTACACCGTGTGCGGGTTCGTGCCTCTGCAGGGTCCTGGCTACCGCGACGACGTCGTCACCCGGCTCCGCGATGGAGAGATCACCGTACGGTTCGCCGACGGAACCCCTGCCGGCACCAGCCGCCTCGACGCCGCCCTCGACATGCCCCGCACCGAACGCTGGACCGGCGTGACCATTCCCGGCGACGCGCACTTCGACATGCTGCTGTTGTGGCTGGCGAACAATCTCGGTGACGGGTTCGCCCGCCTCGCCGTCGACGCCGACCTCGACACCGGCGTTCTCCACCGCTCCCGCGGCTGGGACGCCGCCGCCCTGGTCCGCGACGACTCCCTCGCCCATCTCCTCACCCGCACACTGTCCGCCGATGGTTCCGGCCCCAGCCTGTCGGAGTTCGGCGTCCATGCCTACGGCCCGCACGCCGGCGCCCTCGCCGACGCGATGGCCGACCTGGTCATCGCGTGGGACCGCGACGCTCGCTCCACCACCCCCCGACTGCAGGTGCACCCCGCGGAGAGCCCGGACCGTGAGCTGCCCCACGGCTACATCCTCGACAAGCCGCACAGCCGGCTCGTCTTCACATGGGAGTCCAAGACGCGCTGACCCGGTCGGCGGTGCGGCAGGCATGTGCCTCACCCCCTGACCGGCGATCGCCGGGCGGCAGAAGTGGCGCATCGGACCTACGGTGAATCTGGGAGGGGGCAAGCCGAGCCGCGTACTACGAAGGAAGCCGCAATGCAGGAGCACTACGTCTGGGTGACGACGCGCCGCCTTCAGCAGGGCACGCTGGAGGAGTTCGAGCGGGCCTGGCGCCCGGCCCCCGCCCCAAAGGGGCTTCTCCGCGCTTTCGCGTACTGGTCCCGAGACGGGCAGGAGATCACCGGGGTGTCGTTCTGGGAGTCCCAGGAGGCGTGCGATTCCTGGCGGACCTCGGACTCGGAGGCGCAGCGACGGGCGGCCATGGCCCCCTACGTCGTCGAGGAGAGCGAGGGCTTCTACCGTGGCCGTGAACTCACCCTCCCCGGCGCCGGACGAGGGTGACCGCGGCTGCGCGGCGGCTCGGCCGCGAAGCGCCTAGCGTGGACACATGAGCGAGATCGTCGTCGTGTACGAGCTCGACAAGCCGGTGGCGGCGCATACCTCCGCGGCCGGCTCGCCCGGTGCGGAACGGCTCCCCCGCCGGGTGCACGCCGCGCCGGCCGCCCCTGGCAGGCCCGATGCCGCCGGACCGCGGACCCTCTGTGGCAAGGACACCTTCGCCATGGAGAAGGCCCATGGGAAGCCGTCCGAGCACCCTGGGGCTCCCTGGTACCCGGCCGAGTACACGTCCCTCGTCTGCCCCGACTGCGATGCCGTCATGGCGATCTGATCCTTCGCGTGTCGTCAGCGCGTCTTGCGGTCCGCGTACGCCCGGTATTCATAGCCGGACCCGCTTCCCTCCGCGGCCACCGCCTTCTCCACGAGGTGGTGGTCCGGGGACAGGCGGCACGCCGGGTCGGTGCGGGTGGCGTCGCCGGTGAGTGCGAAAGCCTGGCAGCGGCAGCCGCCGAAGTCCTCGTCCCGGCGCGGGCAGCTGCGGCACGGTTCCTGCATCCAGTCCGTGCCGCGGTACTGGTCGAAGGCGCCGGAGTGCTCCCAGATCCACGCGAGCGGCCGGTCCGCGACGTTGGGCGGATCGAGGCCGGGCAGGGTCGCCGCGGCCGGACAGGGCAGCACGGTGCCGTCCGGAGTGACGGTGAGCGACACGGCCCCCCAGCCGCCCATGCACGGTTTCGCGACTCCGTCGACGTAGTCCGGTACCACCCAGACGAGTTCGGCGCGGCCGGCCAGCCGCTCCCGCCACCGTGCCACGGTCTCCGACGCGCGGCGCAGCTGCTCGCGGCTCGGCATGAGTGCGGCGCGGTTGCGCAGGGCCCAGCCGTAGAACTGGGCGTTCGCCAGCTCGATCCGGTCCGCCCCCCACTCCAGCGCCAGTCTCACCAGGGCGTCGATCACGTCGAGATTGTCGCGGTGCAGGACGACGTTGACCCCCAGGGGAAGGCCTGCCTGCCGGATCAGCGCTGCCGCGCGTTCCTTGGCGGCGAACGACCGGCGCCCCGCGATCCGGTCGGAGGAGCCGGGGTCCGCGTGCTGCACCGACAGCTGTACGCTGCGCAGTCCGGCCGCCAGAAGCCCGGCCAGCCGGGCGCGGTCCAGTCCCAGCCCGCTGGTGATGAGCTGCGTGTGGATCCCCGCCGAGTCCGCCGCGGCGACGATCGCCTCAAGGCCGTCCCGCAACAGTGGCTCTCCGCCCGACAGATGGGTGCTGACCACGCCCAGATCCCCGGCCTGTCGCATCACGTCCACCCACTGGTCCGTGGACAACTCACGTGAGCGGCGGGTCAGTTCCAGCGGATTGGAGCAGTACGGGCAGCGCAGCGGGCAGGCGTGCGTCAGCTCGGCGAGCAGGGCCCAGGGCCGTGGAACGCGGCTCACCGCAGCCAGCCCTCGGCCCGCAACCGGCCGAGGAACACCGGGACGTCGGTGGCCACCGGGGATCCGGGGAAGCGTGCCCCCAGTTCGCCGACGATCCGCCGGACGTCGCGCTCACCGTCGCACAGGCCGAGGACGGTGCCGGCCTGCCCGGTCAGCACCACCACGCGTTCCGGCATGACCAGCAGATCCGTGCCGCGCACTCGGTCGTGGCGCAGCATTACGGCAGGGGCGAGTCTGGGGCGCCAGTGCGGCGCGGCTCCCGCCGTCACGAGCAGGTCTCCTGCGGTACGAGGTCCACGGCGTCCAGCAGCGACCACAGGACGTCGCACTTGAACGCGAGCGCCGCCACCGCCTGCTCCTGCTCGGCCCTGCTGCGCGCCCACTTCAGGACCAGTGGCAGCGCTTCTCCGCTGTCCCGTCGCCCCTGCCGGACACGTGTGCGGAAGTAGGCCAGGCCGTCGGGGTCGATCCACGGGTAGTGCCGCTCGAAGGCCGCGATGCGCCGCTCCATGAGGTCCGGAGCCGCCAGTTCGGTCAGGGATGCGGCGACCGCCTCCAGCGGTGACCGCAGCCGGCAGAAGTTGACATATCCGTCGACGGCGAGCCGTACCCCGGGCAGCACGTCCCTGCCGGACAGCAGCACGGTCCGGTCCAGGCCGGCGGCATCGCCCAGCCGCAGCCACCGCTCGATGCCGCCCTCGCCCTCCGCACGGCCGTCGTGGTCCTCGATCCTGCGCAGCCACATGCGCCGCAGGTCCGGGGAGTCGAACTTGGCGGTGATGAGGGCATCCTTGACCGGGATGTGCCGCTGGTAGTGGAAACGGTTGGTGATCCAACGCCGGAGCTCCGCCGGACTCAGCCGGCCCTCGTGCATGCGGATGTTGAACGGATGACGGTCGTGGTAGCGCTTTTCGGCCACCGCCCGCAGCCGTTCCTCGAACTCCTCGCGCGCCCACGGCCGCCGAGCCCCCGCAGCCATCATGGCTGTTCTCCTTCCGTCGGAGGCCGTCTCGATGCCCACTGGGGCCGGCACCCCGAGGATCACGTCCGTGATCGCCCTAACGGGTGGCCAGTGAGTACGCGGTGACTTCCAGGGCGGTATCGACGACCGCGTAGTCGGGTCGCTCCCAGGCCGCTTCGGCTGTGCGCGGGGCTGCTTCGGTGCGGGCTTCCCGCTCGGGACCGCTCGTGGCTTCCATGGCTTCGTTCGGCATGATGCCTCTCCTTCCGGTGGACGGTGAGGTCCTCACCGCAGCATCCGGAGCCGCTGAGGGTGTGGCAACCGGTGGCGGCCGAACGGGTGACCTGTCGGGCCTGTCCGAAGCAGCCTCCGGCGGGGCCGACCTACTCTCCGGGTGAACATGCCATTTCCGCCTGGAGGATGCGTCGTGTCCACTGTCACATTTTCCCGAAGGCCGCCGAGGAGGAGGCCGCTGCGTGCGGCAACCGCTGTCGCCGCCATGGTCGCGGGACTGCTCGTCCTCGCCGAGCCCGGAAGCAGCGCGTCCCGGCTGTCGGGTTCGCCTGCGTCCACGGAACCCGGCGACGCCAAGAGCATCTCGACCGGCTGGACCACACCCTGGGGCGTCAGTTGGCTGCCGGACGGCTCCGCTCTGGTCACCGAGAGCGAGACGTTCAAGATCTTCAGGCTCACCCCCGCCGGAGAAAGGATCCTGGTGGGGGTCGTACCGGAGACGGTGACCACCAAGCAGGAGGACGGTCTGCTGGGCATCGCCGTGTCGCCGCATTGGCAGCAGGACCACTTCATCTACGTGTTCCACACGGCCGGCGAGGGCAACCGGATCGCGCGGATGACGTACAACGGGTCGACGCTCAGTGACTACCGTGTGCTGCTCGCCGGTATCGAGTGGGGGGACTGGCACAACGGCGGTGGACTGGTGTTCGGCCCGGACGGTTACCTCTATGCGGGGGCCGGGGACGCACACCAGCAGGAGCTCGCTCAGGACGAGAACTCCCTCAACGGAAAGATCCTGAGGATGACCGCCGACGGCAAGCCCGCGCCGGGCAATCCGTTCGGCACGTACGTCTACTCCTACGGGCACCGCAACCCGGAGGGCCTGGCGTTCGACGCCGCGGGCCATCTGTGGGCGTCCGAGCTCGGCCCCGATTCCAACGACGAGCTCAACCTCATCGAGCCCGGCAAGAACTACGGCTGGCCCACCTGCGTCGGACCCTGCAACACGGCAGGGATGACCAACCCCAAGGCGACCTGGCCCGTCAGCGACGCTTCCCCGAGCGGCCTCACCTACGCCGACGGCAGTCTTTACATGGCGGGCTTGCGCAGCAAACGCTTGTGGCGCATCCCGGTCAGCGACACCAATGTGGGCACGCCGGTGGCGTACTACCAGGAAAAGTACGGCCGTCTCCGGGCCGTCCAGAAGGTTCCGGGCAGGGATGCGCTGTGGATCTTCACGTCCAACACGGACCACAACGGCGACCAGCCCGACGGTTCGGACCAGGTACTCGAGGCGCCTCTGAAGTCTGCGGCGTCCTGATCCGCGCGGTGCACAGGGCCTCTTCCTCAGGCCGCTTCTGCCGCCACCCGTCCCGAACGGACGGCGTCGACGAGTGCCTGATGGTCCCTTTCGTTCTGGTCGGCGTAGAGTTCCGCGAACGTCACCAGCGCCCGGTCGAAGACGTCACCGGCACCCAGATATGAAGCGATGGCGATCCGGTCACCCGACCTGGCGTGCGCGCGGGCCAGTGTGGCACCACACATCTCACCGAAGGTGCGCAATCCGGGAGGGAGCATCGCCGCGGGCTCGGCGATGCCCTTCCAGTCGCGCAACTGCCTTATGTAGAAGTCCCGTCGGCGGCCGTCGATGGCGTCGACCCGTTCCCAGCCGAGGAAGATGTCACTGGTGGCCTGCATGAGTCGCTGGCCGGAGACCACGCGCTCACCCTGCGACCGGTACCGGCTGGCGCCTGCGAAGGGCGCCAGTACCGACGCGTCGGCCTCCTTGGCCTGCAGGAGCAGCGGGTCCTTGTCGTCCCGGCCGAGCAGGAGGGCGATCCAGCAACGGGTCCCCACGCTGCCGACCCCGACCACCTTGCGGGCCAGGTCGACGATCCGGTACTGCTCCAGCAGGAACCGCCGGTCCGACTGGAGGGTTTTTCCGTAGCGTTCGAGCAGCCTGCGGAGCTGTTTCTCCAGCGTGCTTCGCTCGTCATCCGGAAGCAGGTCCCGGAGCGGGGTGATCAGCGGCGGGTCCGGCGCGATGCGGATCCTCCCGTCGGCGACGTGGGTGAGCTTGGCGTAAGCCTGGAGGGTGTCCCGGGTGCGTGCCTTCGCCACCGACTGGGCCCAGATGTCGCGGGCCCGCTCGCTCATGTCCCGGATGTACTGAGTCCACACCCGGTCCTCCTCGAACTGGGCGTACCACACGGCGAGATTGCTCGACTTGGCGTAACGCCGCATCCACTCGCGGTAGGAACGCACCGCCGCACTCACGACGTCGGCGCGTTCCGTCACGCTGAAGCCGTTGGCCCGCCCGGCTATGACAAGACTGGCGGACAGCCGTTTGACGTCCCACTCCCACGGGCCGGGCAGTGTCTCGTCGAAGTCGTTGATGTCGAACATCAGGCGGCGTTCGGGCGAGGCCAACAGCCGGAAGTTCAGCAGGTGCGCGTCGCCGCACAGCTGCGCCGTGATCCCGGACCGGGGGGTGCCGGCCAGGTCCCCGGCCATGATGGCGGCGGCACCCCGGTAGAAGCGGAACGGTGACTCAATCATCCTCCCGTAGCGGATCGGTACGAGTTCGCGCACCCTCATCGCCGACTGCGCTTCGATGACGTCCACCGGGTCGGGGCGCTTCTCGCCGGGGGCGAACTCGGCGTGGCCGGAGCGGGGTACGGAAGTCCGGGCAGCCTTGCCGAGGGCGGCTCGCTCCTGCGGCGTACGGTGCCGGGTGCTGCTGTCGGCCGGATGGGCCGGGGTCATTGAAGTCGCTCCGCGATGTGGTCGCCGACGCGCAGGGCGTTGGCCATCGCGGTCAGGGAGGGATTCACCGCTCCGATGCTCGGGAAGAAGCTCGTGTCGACGACGTAGAGGTTGTCGAGGTCGTGGGCCTTGCAGTTGACGTCCAGAACCGAGCTTGCGGGGTCGGTGCCGAAGCGGACCGTGCCCGCCTGATGCGCGGTGGCCCCGATCGGCATGCCCTTGTGCAGGTAGATGCTGCGCGACAGGAGATGGTGCTCGTGCATGCCCAAGTGGCTCAGCATGTCCTGCAGTTTGTGCCGCAGCCGCTCCAGCCCGGCGATGTTGTTCTTCTCGTCGAGGGCCAGGTGGATTCCGCCGTCCCGGTCCAGGGTCACCCGGTTGTCGGGGGTGGGCAGGTCCTCCCCGCACAGCCAGAAGTCGACCGCGTGGTGGGCCAGTACCTCGAAGGGCATGTCGGGGGTCACGGCCCCGGCCCAGCGGGGTGCTTCACCGTGGATCTGCTCGGAGTCGGACTTGCCGAGCATCTGGATCCCGCCGAGCGGGTATTCCCAGTCGTCGGATCCCAGGTACCAGTCGTGCAGCGCCAGGGTCTTCTGGAACTTGGTGTCGTTCGGCTCTCTGGACACGGCCATGAGTGCCAGGTTGTTGTGCCGCATGTAGTTCCGGCCCACCACGTCCGAGCTGTTGGCCAGGCCCTGCGGGTGCCGGTCGTTGGCCGAACGCAGCAGCAGGACTGCGGAGTTGACGGCCCCGCAGGCGACGACCACGATGTCGGCGCTGAACTCCACGGTCGAGGGGTCCCCGTCCCCCACTGTGGCGACGACCGTGGTGACACTCCGGCCGGTCGCATCGGTCTTCAGCTGCCGCACATCCGCATGTGTGATCATCTCGACGTTGGCGTGTTCGAGAGCGGGATCGACGCAGATGACCTGGGCGTCGGACTTCGCGCCGACCAGGCAGGGGAAGCCGTCGACGCGGTCGCACCGGATGCAGGCGCTGGTGTGTACGGCCCGGCCCCGGTCGTCCTGGGTGAGGTTCACCCCGATCGGGAGGTGGAAGGGGTGCAGCCCCTGCTTCTCCAGATCGTGGCTGAGCTGCTGGATGCGGGGCTCGTGCTGGACCGGCGGGTAGGCGTACTGAGCGCTGGTGGGGCCGCCGGTGGGGTCTTCACCGTGCCGACCGTGCACGAGGTAGAGGTGTTCGGCCCGGGTGTAGTAGGGCTCGAAGTCCTCGTAGCGCACTGGCCAGGCGGGCGAGATGCCGTCATGGTGGCGAAGTTCGCCGAAGTCCTCGGGTCGCAGCCGGAAGAGCGCGGCGCCGTAGAACTTCGTGTTGCCGCCCACGTAGTAATTCACCTCGGGCGGAAATCGGTTCCCGTTCTTGTCGAACCAGAATTCCGGAGCGCGATATTTCCCTTTGACGAAGACCGCGGTGGAATCCCAGTTGTCGCGTTCGCGCGGAAGATAGTCGCCGCGTTCGAGAAGGAGGATCCGTTTTCCCGTGTCCGCCAACCTGTGGGCGATCGTGCCACCGCCCGCACCAGTACCGATGACAATGACGTCGTAGTGCTGCGCTTCGGTCATCTCGGCCACCGCCCTCGGGTCCTGGTCCGGTCCTGCCGGGTAGACGAGGCGTCCGCCCCCGCCACCGTCCACCTCGACACAAAGGTAGCTTCGGGTGATATTTCCGGCGAGTTGACCTATTCGGGTGATTCGCGGCGTCCGGCTCGCCCGGCTGATGCCGTGCTCATACCCTTGACCTGCACAGTTACCGCTGAACGACGACAGGCCCGACGACATGGACCGTACCGCTAGCAGGCCGAAGGTCGTGATCATCGGCGGCGGCTTCGCCGGGCTGTTCGCGGCCCGCGAGCTGCGCCACGCAGATGTCGACGTGACTGTCGTCGACCGCGCCGGCCATCATCTGTTCCAGCCGCTGCTCTATCAGTGCGCCACCGGGATTCTGTCCGAGGGACAGATCTCCGTGCCGCTGCGTGACCTGTTCAAACGCCACCGCAACACCGAGGCGGTACTTGCCGAGGTATTCGATTTCGACCTCGCGGGCCACAAGGTGCTGGCCCGACGGCCGGGCGGGGAGGAGATCGAGTTTGCCTACGATCACCTCATTGTCGCGGCGGGTGTCCATCAGTCGTACTTCGGGCACGAGGAGTTCGCACGCTTCGCGCCCGGCATGAAGACCCTGGCCGATGCGCTGGAAATCCGGCGACGGGTCTTCGGTGCCTTCGAACAGGCCGAGACGGCCGCGGATCCCGCCGAGCGCAGGCGCCTGCTCACCTTCGCCCTGGTCGGGGCGGGGCCGACGGGCGTGGAGCTCGCCGGGCAGTTGCGCGAACTGGCCACGCACACTCTCAGGTCCGAGTTCCGCGCCATCGAGCCCGAGGACGCCCGTGTCCTGCTCTTCGACGGCGCCGAGAAGCCGCTGGCGGCCTTCGGACCGAAACTCGCCGCCAGGGCGGCCCGCACTCTGCGGGCGCTCGGAGTCGAATTGCACATGGGTGCCCTGGTGACCCACGTCGACGCCGATGGGCTGATCGCCCGGGACCGGCAGGGCAACGAAAGCCACTATGACGCGGGAACCGTGTTGTGGACGGCAGGGGTGCAGGCTCCCGCCCTCGCCGGCGCGCTGGCGAAGGCCACCAGGGCCACCTGCGACCGGGCAGGCCGCATCCGTGTCGAACCCGACCTGACCGTACGGGGACACCCCGAGATCTCGGTCGTCGGCGACCTGATGAGCCTGGACGAGCTGCCAGGCGTCGCGGAGGTCGCCATGCAGGGCGGACTGTACGCGGCACACCGGATCAGGCGGCTGACCACCGGGCAGGACGACCCCGGTCCCTTCCGGTACCTCGACCTGGGGTCGGCAGCGTACATCTCCCGGGGACAGGCGGTGGTCAGCTTCGGCCGCGTGCAGTTCGGTGGCCTGCCCGGCTGGCTGACCTGGCTTTTCATCCACATCGCGTTTCTGACCGGCTACCGCAACCGCATGGGTGCGATCCTCACCTGGGCGCTGGCGTTCACGCGCGGCCTGCGCCGCGAACGGCCCTTCATCGCCACGGCCATCGACGTCCAGCACGACCCGTACATCCGGACGGGCCGTCCGCCGGGCGGCTAGGCCACCCTGACCACGTTTGCGAGCGGCTCCCCCGCTGCGTAGCACGCCAACTGGGAGCGGACCAGTGCCAGCGCGCGGGGCCGGAACGCCGAGGTGGTCGCCGCCATGTGCGGGGTGATCAGCGTGTTCGGACACGTCCAAAGCGGGTGCCCCGGCGGCAGCGGCTCCGGGTCGGTGACATCGAGTGCCGCTCCCAGCCGGCCGGTCCGCAGTTCGCCCAGCAGGGCGGCGGTGTCGACCACCGGGCCACGGGCGACGTTCACCAGCAGGGCGCCGTCCCGCATACGGGCGAGGAATTCCGCGTCCACCAGACCCCGGGTTGCGTCGGTGAGCGGAAGGGTCAACAGCACCACGTCGGCCTCGGGCAGCAGCGACGACAGGTCCGCCAGCGGGTGCACCTGTCCGCTCGGTGTCTCCCTCGCCGTGCGGGCGACGCGCAGCATGCGGCATTCGAACGGCGCCATCCGGGCTTCCACGGCCGTGCCGATGGCCCCGTAGCCGAGCAGGAGGACGGTCCGGTCGGCCAGCGCGGGGTGGAACCCGTCGGTCCACCGCTGTGCGTCCTGCGCCCGGACGAAATCCGGGATGTCGCGGAGTGCGGCGAGGGTCAGCGCAACCGCATGTTCGGCCGTGCTCGCGTCGTGAACCCCGCGGGCGTTGCAGAGAGTGACGCCTGCGGGCAGATGGGGCAGCAGGTCATCGACGCCGGCACTCAGGGACTGCAGCACACGCAGGCTGGGCAGTCTCGGCAGCACGGGCAGCGCCGCGCCGGTGAAGGTGTAGGGAATGACGAAGAACTCGACGGCCTCCACATCGCTGCCGCCGGGCGCCTGCCCGGTACCGTCCCAGACGACCGCGTGCCACCCTTCCGGAAGTCCGCCGAGGTCGGACGGAGCGAAGGGCAGCAGGGCCCTCGCCCTGGCAGACGCTTCGAGGAACGTCATCGGCTGGACTCCTGGCCTGGCGAGGTGTCGACCACGTGGCTGAGGCTGTTCACGCGCCCGGCGGACGGTGCGCGCCTACGGCGCTCGAGTCCGGTGAGAGGCGATAGTGGACGGGAACCAGTGTCCCACCGTGACGGCAGGGAGGCCCGTTGACCAGGCCCGTTGGACACTCGACGGTGGTGGTCGTGATGGGCGTGTCGGCGTCGGGGAAGTCCACGGTCGGAACGCAGCTCGCGCAACGTCTCGGCGTGCCGTTCCTGGAGGGCGACGATCTCCATCCGGCCGCGAATCGCGCCAAGATGGCCTCCGGTCACCCTCTTGACGAGGCGGACCGCAGGCCATGGCTCGCGGCCCTCACGGCCTGGATCCGGACGGCTGCCGGCGCCCAGGGCGGAGTCGTGTCATGTTCGGCCCTCAGACGCACGTACCGGGATCAGTTCCGCCGCACCGGGGTGAACGTGCAGTTTCTCCATCTGGCCCTGGACCCTGAGGTGGCGGCACAGCGGATCGCCCGCCGGAAGGGACACTTCATGCCTCCGGCGCTGCTCGACTCCCAGCTCGAGACCCTCGAACCTTTGCAGCCCGACGAGCCCGGAATCACGGTCGACGCATCGAGCACCACGGCGGAGATCCTGGACGCGGCGCTGCGCCGGCTCACCCGGCCGGATTCGTAGGTCCGATTCCCGGGGCAGTGCGGTCACTGGCCCCACGGGGTGATCCCCCACCGCATCGTGTGGTGATCGCCGGATGCCAGGGCCACGACCGAGGTCCCACTGGCGAAAGCGTTCGGCGGGCACGACATCGGTTCGACGGCGATCGCCCGACGCCGCTCCGGCTCCGCGAGCGTGTCACCGGTGTAGATCTGCAGGTAGTCCGCACCTTCGCCCAGCCAGAGGTCCACGCCGCGCTCGCCGGTGGGATGGGCCAGGCGGACCGTCGTCCGTCCGCGTGCGTCTCGTACGAGTGAACCGAAGGGCGTGTCCAGCTGCTCGCGGCCGATGGCCCGCGCCGTGCGGAAGTCGTACGGCGTGCCGGCGACCGGCTCCTCCGCCACCGGGAGGCCCCTGTCGTCGGTCCGCAGCCAGGTCTCCGCCGGGACGGTCAGCAGCACCTCGTCCACCGTCGCGGTACCGACCGTGAGGTAGGGGTGCTGGCCGACCCCGTAGGGCGCGATGCTGTCGCCCCTGTTCCACGCGGTCACGGTCACCTCCAGGCCGGTGTCGCCCACCGCGTACTCCGCGCGGACCTGTAGGTGGAACGGGTAGCCCGGCTGGGGCCACAGCGTGCTCTCGAGTACGGCCCGGTGCCCATCGGATTCGGTCACCTGCCATGAGGTCCAGCGGAGCAGTCCGTGAATGGCGTTCCCGTGTTCCGGTTCGGACAGCGGCAGTTGGAGGTCCTCGCCGCCCCACCGGTAGCGTCCGCCGCTGACCCGGTTCGGCCAGGGCACGAGGATCTGGCCACGGCCGCCGGTGACCCGGTCATCGGCGCCGAACCCGTGGAGCACCTGCCGCTCGCCCACGGAGTAGGACCGCAGTGTTCCCCCGAGTTCCACCGCAACCGCCGTATGGTCGTGGTGTCGCAGTGTCAGCTGACGTCCGGTCTGGTTCTCGTGCACCTGTCGAGCGTGCGAACCGCGCCGGGACCGAGCAAGCAAGACACATGGCCGACGAAGGAATTGAGCCCGGAAGTCGCCCATTGAGGTCATGCGCAGACCCATGCGGCGAACAGCGCGGCCGATCGGATGAACGCCACGCGCTGTACCGCGGCCGCAGCCGGCAGGGCTGCCTAGCATGCGGGTCAGGAGGCTCGGATGGATCTGGTCCACTTCCGGATGGTGACACCGCCCGCACTCACCCAGCAGACCGTGGACATGCTGACCGCGGACGGCCGGGTGCTCAACCTCGTGGTCGTGAAGTCGGCGGCGCAACGGCCGGACGGGGACGCGCTCGAGTGTGACGTCATGAAGGGCGCCGCGAACGGCGTGCTGGCCGGCCTGCACAGGCTGGGCATCGACCGCAGCGGATCGATCGCCGTCGACGATGTCGACATGATGTTCTCCCAGCGCGCGGAGCGGATCGAGTCGGACCAGCCCCGCACGCTCGTGCACGCACCGCTGTGGGCGGCTGTCGAGGCACACATCCGGGCCGAGGGAACCTATCTCCCCTCCTTCTATCTGTTCCTGGTGATCGCGGGGCTCATCGGCTCCGTCGGAATCATGACGAACTCGCAGATCCTCATCGTGGCGGCCATGGTGGTCGGTCCGGAGTACAGCGCCATCACGAGCATCGCCCTTGGCCTCGACCGGGGCAACCGTCGCCGGGTGCGGGACGGCCTGCGCGCGCTGACGCTCGGCTTTCTGCCGGCGATCGTGGTCACCCTGGGGTTCGCCGCACTCGCGCGGGCGGCCGGCTTCCAGTCCGAAGCCTTCGATCTGGGCCTGCGGCCGGTGTCCCACCTCATCAACACACCCGACTTCTTCTCCGTGGTCGTCGCCGCCCTCGCCGGTGTCGTCGGTATCGTCTCGCTCACCGAGGCTCGCAGCAGCGCCCTGCTGGGTGTCTTCATCTCCGTGACCACGATCCCCGCCGCCTCGGACATCGCCGTCTCGATCGCCTTCGCCGACTGGCACGAGGCATGGGGCTCGCTGGTCCAGCTCCTCCTCAACATCGTCGTCCTGGTGATCGTCGGCGTCCTCACCCTGCGCCTGCAACGCCGCATCTGGCGCCGCGCGACGCGACGGGCCGCCGCACCGTCCCAGGCATAGCGGGACCGCACTCACACGAGTCGGCCAGGCAGAACGCCCGTTGTGCGAGCACCGGCTGCCGCGTCGGCCGTCTCCACCCATGCACCCACCGCCGCGCACATCGGCTCCGTGTTGCGGTGGGCTGCTCCTGCCCACGGGGACACTTCGTCAGAAGCACCGCGGTCCAGTGGGCGGCCAGTGCCTCGGTCCCAGGCAGCCGGGCCGCACGTACTACCGGACAGAGGCCGACCAGACCGCCGATGACCAGGGTGGCCCCGACGCCGCCGAGAGCGGACAACAGCAGCGCCTCGGACAGGAATTGGGTGCGGATCCGGCCGAGGGTCGCGCCGAGGGAGCGGCGAAGCCCGATTTCGGCGCGCCGTTCGAGGACGGAGATGATCACGGTGTCGGCCACGCCACACCGCAGACAAGCAGCGCCACGCCGCACAGTCCCAGCGCCGCTCAGGGCGTCGTCGGTGGCTTCCTTTGCGGCCAGCGCGTCGGAGGGCCGGGAGACATCGACCTCACCGGGGCTCTCCAGGTTGGCCGTGGCGCCGAGTACGCCCTGGACCTCGGTGACAGCGGACTCGTCGGCACGCGTGGAGATCGTCGTCGAGTAGCCCTCGAAGTCCAGCTGCTTCTCGGCGACGCGCCGGCCCACCAGGGCCACGGAGTCCATCACGGGCAGCGGTTCGTTGGGGGCGAGCAGGCCGACGACGGTGTGCCTGCCCGTTGACGCTGAGGCCGCCGGTCTCCTCCTTCGGCACATGGTCGTTGCGGCGCTGCTCCGGCATCACGAGTGTGCCCAGCGCCGGCATCTCGGCGGCGTTGTCAAAGCCGCCGACCATGAACGAGGCGCAGACGCCGCCCCGTTCCTTGTAGCCGAGTTCTTCGCCGTGCCCGTGGATCAGCATGCTCAGCAGGTCGTCGCCCAGTGCGCGGCGGCGCTGCTGCGCCACCATCCTGACCATGTCGGCGTTGATCGATGATCGCGCGCACCTGCTCCCGGCCGGTGACGACCCAGTCGTTGGCCCCACGCCCGTCATTGCGGACGAGGGGAGTCTGGGCCGCCATCCGGCACAGCTCGGGCACGGGGTCCACTTCGTCCCGGATTCGGGGGAGGGGAACCTCGGGTGGCTTGTGCATGCACGCATCCTCACCAGACGACGTTGAATACAACCCGCTGCCGATAAAAGACAATCCGCTGCCGTCCGCTCCGAATTCAAAATCGGACCATGGCGTCATCCGGTTTTGGGCACGGTTAACCGGCCGAAGAACACGGAGACGACTCTGTCTCCGTTTCCCGTCGACTGCCCGGCTGTACAGACCTATACAGCTTTCTTACGGTCGTTCATGCGACTTCCTGCGACCGTTTGCCCGGCATTCTATGCCCGGACTTCCGGCTCGGAGTACCTGTGCTCCGGCGCCCCGCCGTGCCGGCCCTGGCGGGTGGCTCGTCTGGCCGGCACGGTGTCCAACTGGCCGGATTCCACGCTTGGACGCGCCGGAGGTGAGCTGTGTGTCTCGGCCATCCTGCGTTCCACGCGCAGTACGAGTTCCGCCCACATCCCTGCGCATTCGCTGGCCAGATCAGCCACGATGCCGCCGCAGTGCGACGGGACGTTGTCGATGATCTCTTGCCACTCCTCGGTGCTCATGGCATGAAGGTTGAGTAATCGCAGCAGCGCGCGACCGGTCTCGCTGTACCGTAGGGCCGGGTCCGCCTTGAGGCGCTCCACGGCCGCAGTGCGGTCCCGCACCCGCGTTCGGTAGGTCGTCGCGGGCGTTACGGTCGTTGTGGAGGCCTGTTCCGCGTTTCTCCTGTGGCTTGATATGCGGAGCGGATCTTCGCCGCGGCTCATCCGGTTCCTGACATCCCGTGCGGTCTCCGGCGATATGGCGGCCGCCCGGGCGATCTGACGAAGCGAGAGGCCCGGATCCTGGGCGATGAGTTCGCTGGCGAGTCTGCGCCCCTCGGTGCTGTTGAGTGGACGGACCCGGCCGTCCTTGCCGAGCCGGCTCGCCTGTGCGTTCACCCCGCCCAGCGATCTTCTGCGCAGTTCGGCGATGGTTCCGGGGGCAAGGCCGGTCACCGAGGCGATCATCCGGTCCGACCAGTGCGGGTGAGAGGTGACGATGCGGCCGGCCGCCCGTTTTCTGTCCGCCATCGTCAGCGGGAGACCGTGTGCGATGTTTGATTCCACTGCCAGCACAAAGGCATCGGATTCGGTGCCGTCGAAGAATCTGACCGCTATCTTTTTCTGGCCACGCCGCTCGGCGGCCCGCAACCGGTGCAGGCCGTCGATGACGCGCATCGTGTCACGGTGCACGATGATCGGGGGCAGGGTCGCCTCTGCCACGACCAGCGCCTCCACGTGCTCCGGGTCCGTTCCGCAGCTGCGAGGTGAATAGGTCGTCGAGAGCGAACTGATGTCCACCTCGACGACTGCGTTCTGATCGAATTGCGCGTGCTCAGGTTTCAACTGCGGCTCCCCCATTGCCCGTTCGGATTCATCCGCGCCTGTCCACGTCTCCCCGCGCCGACAGACGCAAATATGACGTGCACAAGACACATCAGCCCCGTCGCCGACCGCGCCGAATCCGAAGGCTGCTGCTCAGCCCGCTCGTTGGCACACATCTCCAATTACTCGATTTTTGTACCCCAGCCGCATCTGACTGGAGTACCCCCCTACCGCCCCTAGCGGCTCTGTGGCGTTTCCGATCAAACAGGGGCCTCCGTCGAGCATGGCGAGACGCACGATGAACGAGTGACTCGTGGAACGCGGCTCCCGGGCAGAGCCGGCGTCCACTCACCGTGCGTGACGGCGACCGCAAGCCGCGATGCCATTCGGAGCGCTGTAATCCGCTCATCAAACCGACCATCGCTAACTGCATTTATGCAGCAGACGCATGCCACAATCCTTGTGGTAGCCGCCTATTCGCTGTGGCAGAATCGAGTCAGGCATTGCCGAATCCGATAGACGGGTTCGGTTCCGTGGAGCACTGCCCGACGATCAGGTGTCCGGGTGGTTACGACGGGGGACTCGCAAATGAGGATGGTTGAACGCGACAACCAACTATCAATCATGGAGGACATGCTTGACGCATGCATTGCGGGGCACGGCGGAGTGGTGTTTGTCAGCGGGCCGGCGGCAAGTGGCAAGACGACGCTGCTGCACAAGTTCAGGGAGCGTGTCACCACCTCGGGTGCACTCTTCCTTCAGGCCACGGCCTCGAGTACGGAACGTGATCTACCACTGGGCGTAATGGAGCAACTGCTGCTCGGCGCAAATCTACCGACCGCGGAGGACGCGCGCACGACCGAGTTGCTCCAGCAGGCGGCAGGCGCTCCACACGCATCCCCGGATATCATTTCACGATTATGTGGAATTCTTTTGGCGAAAGCCAAAAAGACTCCGCTGATACTGAGCATCGACGACAGTCATCACGCTGATGCGCAGTCCATGGAATGCGTACTTTATCTGGCACGTCGAATCGCGATCAGCCGGGTACTCGTGGTACTCGGAGAGAGCAACAGCGTGCCTTCCGGAAATCTTCACTCCCAGGCCGAGCTGTTACGACTGCCCGGCTGTCGGAGCATCCGGCTCGATCTCCTCTCGTGGCGCGGAGTGACGGAGATGATTCAGTCCGCTCGGGACGAGTGGCCTGCCCGCTCGTTTCCCGGGGACTTCCATTGGAGAGACTTCCATCGGATCAGCGGCGGCAACCCCCTGCTGCTGCGGTCGCTGATCGACGACTACAGCACCGCGGCCGAGGCGGGCGCTGTCGAGCCCGTGCCGGGCACCTTCTTCGCACAGGCCGTGACAACGTGCCTGTACCGCGTCGACACCTCGCTCAGGAACACCGCATGCGCGCTGGCCGTACTCGGCCCGCACGGTTCGCCGGCCGAGCTCGCCGACGTACTCGGCATCGACTCGGACTCCGCCCAGCGCAACCTGGGCGCGCTCGCCGAGACGGGCCTGCTGCACTCCGGCTGGTTCCGGCACGAGGCGGCCCGGGACGCGGTGCTGCAGAGCATGGATGCCGCTCAGCGCTCCCAGGGGGAGACGTGTGTTGCCCGCGTGCTCCACGACCACGGCAACTCGGCGACCGATGTGGCGCGTCATCTGATCGCCGCGGTCAAACCCGGCGCGGCTCCGTGGATGCTGCCCACCCTGCTGGAGGCGGCGGACCGGGCGCTGGCCGATGACGATGTCGACCTGGCCCTCGACTGTCTGCGCATGGCACGCGACATCTGCACCGACGAGCGAGACGCGCTGGCGATCAGAATCGGGCTGGCCCGGGCGGGCTGGCGGGTCAACCCGTCCGCCGCGGCCGCGCATCTGCCCGAGCTCACCGCAGCCGCGCTCGCCGGCCGTCTCCCGGCCGGGCACACCCACGCTCTGGTCGGCTACCTCCTCTGGTTCGGTCAGGTGGACGAGGCCCTCGCGGTGTTCGACACGCTGGGCAAGCACGGCACCGCGGTGGCCGGACCCTCGGCGGAACCATCGGAGCCGCAGTCGTCCGACCGCGTCCGGCTCTGGATGGCCTACGGCTACCCGGGCCTGCGGGGCGCTGTCCGGTCCGCTGTACCCGGCGGACCCCAGCAGGCCTCCGCACCGGCCGTGGCCCCGGCGCAGAGCATGGTGCGGCGAGTCGGGGATCTGCTCGGCTCGGTGTTCGGTCGCAGGGCGAGCGAGGACGTCGTGGTCCGGACCGAGCAGATACTCCAGGGAACCCGGCTGGACGATGACGTCCTGGCGTCCGTCCTGACGGCCCTGGGCTCGCTCGTGCTCGCCGACGGACTGATCCGAGCGGCCTTCTGGTGCGACACGTTCCTGGCGGAGGCCACACAACGCCGAGTACCCATGTGGCAGGCGCTGTTCGCGTCGGTCAAGGCCCTCATCGAGACCAGGCTGGGCAGACTGGACGCGGCCGAGGAGGCGGCTCGTACTGCGCTCACCCTCGTCTCCCCGGAAGCCTGGGGGGCCGCCGTCGCACTGCCGGTCGCCTCCTTCCTGCAGGCGAAGACGGCGCTGGGCCGACCGGACGAGGCGGCCGCGCAGCTCAGCATCCCCGTGCCTGAGGCTGCGTTCCAGACCCCGGCCGGGCTGCTCTATCTCAGGGCACGCGGTCAGTACCGCCTTGCGGCCGGACACCCCTACCCCGCGCTCGACGACTTCCATGCGTGCGGGGAGCTGATGGCCCGATGGGATCTCGATCTGCCGGGGCTGGTGCCGTGGCGGACCGACGCTGCCGAGGTCTATCTGTCGCTGGGGGACGGCGGCCGTGCTCGTGCTCTGGCTCAGGAGCAACTCTCCCGAGTGGGCACCGGGCGCCCCTGGACGCGGGGCGTCTCCCTGCGCACGCTCGCCGCCACCGTCGAACTGCCGCAGCGGCCGAACCTCCTCGCAGAGGCCGTGGAGATCCTCCGGGAGCGGGGGCACCGACTGGAGCTGGCCCGTGCGATGCACGACCTGGCCGGTGCCTACCGGGACCTCGGTGACGAAGGCGGATCGCGGACCCTGGCGCGCCAGGCGCAGCAGTTGATGCGCGACTGCGGCATACAGCCGACGGAACCGGAAGGTCCGGCGAACGGCGACAGACCGGTGGTTTGCTTCGCCGACCGGACGTGGACACGCGGCGTCCACCCTGAGCTCGTCGGCCGACTCAGCGACGCCGAGCTCCGCGTGGCAAAGCTCGCCGCGCGCGGGCACACCAACCGGCAGATCGCGAGCAAGCTGTTCATCACGATGAGCACCGTCGAACAGCATCTGACCCGCGTCTACCGCAAGCTCAAGGTCCGGCGCACCGACCTCGCGGCCCGGCTGCAGTCGGAGGAGCCGGACGGCTCGCACTCGACCGGCGACGAGCGGCCGAGTGCCGGCATCGCCGACACCCGTGAACGCGTGCGCTGTTGAGCCCTGGCCCCCAGGATGTGGCGCGGCGGGAACTCCGCGCCACACCTGAGGGCTCGCCGGAGCGTGTCACGCCGGTCCTCTCCTGAGCCACTGTGCGAGCCCCCTGGTTGTGGGACGGGAGGTCGACTGGATCCATTTCTACTGAGCGTCCGGGCGTTCGGCATTCTTCCCAGAGTGATCTGTCTCCGCCGCCCCGTCCCACCGGTCGCGGCACGACTCGCCGGGGGTGGGCGATGAGAGTGCTGGTGGCCGCGGACCATGTCGAACTCGCCGGTTCCGTGGCAACGGGCTCCTGGAGCTGCGCACGGCGGTCGAGAACGGACACGCGGTGGTGTCCGTCGCCAACACGGGGCAGGAGATCTCGCGCGAGCAGGTGGACCGACTGTGCGAGCCGTTCCAGCGGCTGCACCGCACCGCGGGCGACGACCATCACGGCGCCACCCTCACCGCTCGCGCCCGCCCGGGCGGCGGCTTGTACGTGGTGGCCGCCTTCCCGCTGCCACGCGGCGCCGCGTCGCACGGACCCCGCGGTCACCGGCCTCCATATGTGACGACCGTGCGCTCCGGCGATTCGCTCCTCGCACGAACGCGGGAGTGCGGCTGAGCGACAGCGCCTCGTCTGCCGGGGTTCGAGGCCGAGTCGGCACTGCCTGGTCCAGCTGGAAGGAAACCGTCACAGCGTCTGCGGCACGATCGCCACCGGGCAATCCGCGTGGTGCAGCAGGGCGTGGCCCACCCGGCCGATTTGGAGACCGATACGGCCGTGCCTGCGTTCGGCGCCCACGATCACGAGATCGGCGGCGGCCGAGCGGTTCACCAGGATCCGGTGAGCCGGGCCCTCGACCGTCACACTGCGCACCCTGACGTTCGGGTGATCGGCCACGGCGTCGTGCAGCAGTACGTCCAGCAGCGCCGAGGCCCGCTGCTCGTGGTGCCGGGCGGGTTCCTCGGCGAGCGCGGAATGGTCGGTGCCCTCGTACGCGGGGCAGCGCCAGGCGCGGACGACGTCCAGGGTGCATCCGCGCGCCTCGGCCTCGCGGAAGGCGAACCGCACCGCCTCCGCACCGGTGGCCGGGTCCCCCGCGCCGAGCAGGATCCGCTCGTGGATGCCGGCCAGACCCGCCTTGTCGCCTCGGACCACGATCACCGGGCACTGCGCACGGCCCGCCACGGCCAGGCCGACCGAGCCGAGGAGCAGCCCCTTCAGCTCGCCACGGCCACGCGATCCGGTCACCAGGACGGAGGCGTTGTTGCCTTCGTGCAGGAGGGCGTCCACCGCGTCGTCGGGGAGGATGTCGGTGGTGGCCTTCACCTCCGGGTTGCGTCGTGCGGCACGCTCCGCCGCCGAGGCGACGATGTGTTCGGCCAGCACGCGCCCGGAGGAACGTTCCAGGTTGTCCGACGGCGCGCCTGCCTCGTAGCGCTCCCAGCGGGAGGCGTAGACCAGCCGCAGCGGCGCATCGCGGCGGGCGGCCTCGTCCACCGCCCAGTCGACCGCCAGCAGGCTTCCGTCCGATCCGTCGACGCCTACGACCAGGGGAAACGTCATCGTCCCCACCGCCTTTCGTCGGACTGCCACGTCGTGCAGCAGGGGTCCGATTCCAGCGTCGCACCCGGTGTCGGCCGTGACGAGGGGCAGGCCGGCCCTTGCCGGGGACATTCGGCCCATGCCCATGCCCACGCCCATGCCCGCGCCCGCTGAGCGGGCACATGGTCGCGGCCGGAACCGCTGCTCAGCAGTGCGCGGACATGCGGTGGTCGGTCTGTTCCGGCCGGTGCGGTGCCCGCGGCATCGTGCCGTGCGGGCGGCGGCTGCGCAGACGGACGGTGAGCGCGTCGAACGCCGCGGTGAACACCGCGGTGAGGATCGCCGTCATGCCCACCGCCACGACCAGCAGCACCGAAAAGCGTTCCCAGAACTCCGGTGTGAGGCTCGTGCCCACTGTCCTCGCCCTCCCTCATCGGGGTCGTTTCCCTCACCCACAGCCAACTCCGTTGGCGTGTAGGCCACATGAGCCGAGCGGCCCCGGACTGGGGCCCGGGCCGTCCTTGCCGTAGGGGGCCGTACGGCCCCGGAAACCACACGGCCCGCGGGGAAGGAACAGCCCAGAACACATGACGCCCGTCCTTGATCTTTGAGGAGGGGACCGTTCGGCCCTGGTGGCGCGGTCGTTTCCGTGGTGTGCTGGAGGTGGCGGGAAGGACCCGACACAGACGCGGGGAAGCGGCCGGCGGCGGTCGCGCACCGCGCTATCAGGATCCGCGAGAAGCGGGTGAGTCCTTCCCGCCCTTTCACGCCCGGTCTGTGCCCCATCGGGGCCGAACGGCCCGTTGCCGTGCCCGAGCGGCCCGTGGTCCCCGGGCCCCGCCCGGCACACCCTGAGATCAGGGGGCCGACGGCATTCCGGAAGGGAACGACAGACCGTCGTACGATCGCCGTCCCGGCCCGGACCGACCGGTCGGCGATCCGCGAAGACGACGCGAGCGACGAGGAGTTGTCGACCCCGCCTCACCCTCCGAGGAGGACACCATGTACGGCAGCCCGCACACCGTGAGCGATGTGATGACGCACACCGTCGTCGCCGTCGGCCGCGACGCCCCGTTCAAGGACGTCGTCGAACTGATGGAGCAGTGGAAGGTCAGTGCCCTCCCCGTGCTGGAGGGCGAGGGCCGGGTGATCGGCGTCGTCTCCGAGGCCGATCTGCTGCCCAAGGAGGAGTTCCGGGACAGTGACCCGGACCGGTTCGCCCAGCGGCAACGGCTGGCCGACCTGGCCAAGGCCGGCGCTCTGACCGCCGAGGAGCTGATGAGCGCACCGGCCGTGACCGTGCACGCCGACGCCACGCTGGCGGAGGCCGCACGCATCATGGCCCGGCGCAAGGTCAAGCGGCTGCCCGTCATCAACGACGTCGGCATGCTCGAAGGCGTGGTCAGCCGCGCCGACCTGCTCAAGGTGTTCCTGCGCAGCGACGACGAACTCACCGAAGAGGTACGCCAGGAGGTCGTCGACCGCCTGTTCCCCCTCTCCGCCGATCACATCCAGGTCGAGGTCACCGAAGGTGTCGTGACCCTGACCGGGTGGGTCGACGGCACCGCCCTGGTCGGAGCGGCCGAGCGGCTGGCGCGTGCCGTGGAGGGCGTCGTCGACGTCCGCTGCAACCTCGTTCCGGCGTCCGCGCGAAGTGACCCACAGTGATGACATACGTCGACGGGTGAGGGACCCGGCCCTGGTCCGGCGGCGACTCGACGCGGCGTCGAGGAGCTGCCGGCCATCGCCGGATCGGGCGGTGCCGCCCGTGTCATGCCGACGGTTCGACGCCGAGGTGCGCGGAGCCTACAGTCGGACGGAGGAGACCGGTGTCATGGTCCGATACGTGTACGACTTCGCCGAGGGCGGCCGTGACATGGCCGACCTGCTCGGCGGCAAGGGCGCGAACCTCGCCGAGATGACCCGGCTGGGGCTGCCGGTCCCGCCTGGTTTCACCGTGACCACCGAGGCCTGCCGGGCCTTCCTGGCCACCGGCGCCGAGCCGGACGGCATGGCGGACGAGGTCTCCCGGCATCTGTCCGCCTTGGAGGCCGCCGCCGGGCGGTCGCTGGGGCAACGGGACGATCCGCTGCTGCTGTCCGTGCGCTCCGGGGCGCGGTTCTCCATGCCCGGCATGATGGAGACGGTCCTGGACGTCGGCCTGAACGACGACTCCGTCCTGGGCCTGGCCAAGGCGTCGGGCAGTGATCGTTTCGCCTGGGACTCCTACCGGCGTCTCGTCCAGATGTTCGGCAGTACGGTCATGGGGGTCGATGCGGCCCTGTTCGAAGAGGCCATCACGCGGCTCAAGGAAGCCCGCGACGCCCCGGACGACGTCCATCTGGACGCGAGCGACCTCGCATGGCTCGTGGAGACCTACCAGCGTCTGGTCCGCGACGAGACGGGGCGGGACTTCCCCCAGTCCCCAGCCGAACAGCTGCGCCTGGCGATCCTCGCCGTCTTCCGCTCCTGGAACGGTGAGCGCGCCCGGCTCTACCGGCGGCGTGAGCACATCCCCGACGATCTGGGCACAGCGGTCACCGTGCAGCGCATGGTGTTCGGCAACCTGGGCCCGGACTCCGGCAGCGGGGTCGCCTTCACCCGCGACCCGGCCACCGGACGGCCCGGTCTGTACGGCGACTATCTGCCCGACGCCCAGGGCGAGGACGTGGTCGCGGGCATCCGCAACACCGTGACGCTGGCCGAGCTGGAGCGGCTGGACCCGCGCGCGTATCTGCAGCTGCGCGACCACATGCGGACCCTGGAGCGGCACTACCGGGACCTGTGCGACATCGAGTTCACGATCGAGCGCGGCCGGCTGTGGATGCTGCAGACCCGGGTCGGCAAGCGCACCGCCGAGGCCTCGTTCGCCATCGCGGCCGAGCTGGTCGAGGAAGGCCTCATCACACAGGACGAGGCACTCGACCGGGTGAGCGGAGAGGGGCTCGCACGGCTGATGTTCCCCCGCTTCGACACTGCCGCGACCGGCACCGCGCTCGCGCAGGGCATCCCCGCCTCTCCCGGCGCCGCGGTCGGCGCGGCGGTCTTCGACTCCGCGGAGGCCGTACGGCGCGCGGCCGACGGCGAGCAGGTGATTCTCGTACGCCAGGAGACGACCCCCGACGACCTGCCCGGCATGGTCGCCGCGCAGGCCGTGCTGACCAGCCGCGGCGGCAAGACCAGTCACGCGGCCGTCGTCGCCCGTGGCATGGGCAAGGTCTGTGTGTGCGGTGCGGAGGAACTCGCGGTGGACACCGAGGCACGGCACTTCACCACCCCTGACGGCACCGTCGTCGAGGAAGGCACGGTCATCTCGGTGGACGGCTCCGCCGGCGCGGTGTACCCGGGTGCCGTTGCGCTGGTCGCCTCCGCCGCGATGCGGTATCTGGAGACCGGCGAGCTGTCGGACGGCGTGGTCGCGGCGGTCGCCCGCGCTCTGGAACAGGCGGACGCGGTACGGCGGCTGGAGGTGCGGGCCAATGCCGACACCCCCGAGGACGCGGCACGCGCCCGGCGGTTCGGCGCGCAGGGCATCGGACTGTGCCGTACCGAGCACATGTTCCTCGGCGAACGGCGCAAGCTGGTCGAGGAGATGATCCTCGCCCGCACCGACGCCGGACGCGAGCGGGCGCTTGCGGCTCTTCTGCCCCTCCAGCGGCAGGACTTCATCGGCATCCTGGCGGCCATGAACGGGCTGCCGGTCACCATCCGTCTTCTGGACCCTCCCCTGCACGAGTTCCTGCCCGACCGCACCGAACTCGCCGTCCGCATCGCCGCCGCCGAGGCCCGTGGCGATCAACCGGCCGCGCACGACAGGGAGTTGCTGGACGCGGTGAACCGTATGCACGAGGAGAATCCGATGCTGGGCCTGCGCGGGGTGCGCCTGGGGCTGGTGGTTCCCGGTCTCGTCGCGATGCAGGTACGGGCGCTCGCCGAGGCGGTCGTGGAACGCACCCGGGCCGGCGGCTCCCCACGTGCGGAGATCATGGTGCCGCTGGTCGGCGCCGTCGAGGAACTCCGGCTCGCCCGCGCCGAGGTGGAGCGGGTGCTGGCGCAGGTCGCCGAGGAGTCCGGCGTACCCGTCGCGTGCCCGATCGGCACCATGATCGAGCTGCCGCGGGCCGCGCTGACCGCGGGCCGGATCGCCGAGGCGGCGGAGTTCTTCTCGTTCGGCACCAACGACCTGACCCAGACCACCTGGGGCTTCTCCCGCGACGACGTCGAGGCGGCGTTCTTCTCGGCCTACCTCGACAAGGGCGTCTTCGCCACCTCGCCGTTCGAGACGATCGACCTCGACGGCGTGGGCCGGCTGGTCCGTATCGCCGCCGAGGAGGGACGGGCCGCCCGCCCCGGCCTCAAGATCGGCGTATGCGGCGAGCACGGCGGCGACCCCGAGTCGGTGCGCTTCTTCCACACCGCGGGACTGGACTACGTCTCCTGCTCGCCGTTCCGCGTACCGGTGGCCCGTCTGGAGGCGGGCCGGGCCGCCCTGCCGGAGGCCGGCATCAGCGACAGCCGGTGACCGCGTCGTCAGTCGTGCGGCACGACCGCGGCGCCGCGGGACCGCGTCGCCGGCCGGACCGACGTGCGAGCACGTCGGCCGACCCCGGCAGGTGAGGACGCGCGGGCGTGATCAGGCGCTGGTCAGTTCGTCGGCGACATGTGCTGCCCAAGCCTCGATCGCGGCGAAGTCCCGGAAGTCCCCGCCCTTTCCGGACCGAAGGATCATCCGGGCCATCCGCCCCTTCGCGCCGTCTTCGAGGCAGCCGCCGAAGGTGACGTGTTCCCGGACGTCCAGCCGCGTCATCGCGCGCCGCACTCCGGGCACGGGCGGGATGTCCCGCTCGGAGGCGGAGGCGTCGAGCGGGCCGCTGCTGAAGAACCACACGGGCCGCTCGGCGAGTTCGCGGCGGTGGCGGCGGACGAACCCGCGGGCGTCCTTCTGCCAGCGGCCGGCGTAGAGCCCGCCGCCGACCACGACCGCGTCGTACGGCTCCACACTCGCCACGGACCGGGCCGGGAGCGCCTCGGTCGTCAGGCCGGCCTTGCGCAGGACGTCCTCGATGGTCTCGGCGATCCTCGCGGTCGATCCGTTCGTCGTTCCGTAGGTGACCAACACGGTGCCGGTCATGGCGGCACGCCTCCTTTCACGGTCCACGCAGCCAGTCGTCGGCCGCGCCGTGCAGGGCCTGTTCCTCGCGTATGCGCGCGTCGTCCAGGTGGTAGGTGAGTCTGTCGACCACGTCGACCACGCCGTCGATCTGTCGGGTCATGGAGACGGCGATCTCCGTGGCGGACCTGCGTTCCATGTGGCCGGTGAGCGTGACGACGCCCTCCGTCACCGAGACGTCGATGCTGCGGGTTGGCAGCCACAGGATGCGTCCCAGTACCTCGTCGACCACCTCGTCGCGGATCTCCCTGTCCGGGCGCAGGAACACCTGGAGCAGGTCGCGCCGGGTGACGATGCCGACCAGCCGGTCCTCTTCGTCGAGGACGGGGAGCCGCTCCACATGCCGCTCGGCCATGGTCCGGGCCGCTTCCACGATGGTGTCGTCGGCGTGCACCGTGACGGGCGGCTGCGACATCAGCTGTCCGGCCGTACGGGCCTTCGCTCTGGCGGCCTGCCGCCGGGCACCGCGGGTCAGCCGTGCGAGGCCTGCGCGGCGCTTCGGTTCATGGGGGCCGGGTGTGGCCGCCTGGCGCACCACGAGGTCCGTCTCGGAGATGACGCCGAGGACCTTGTCGTCCTCGTCGACGACCGGCAGTCCGCTGATCCGGTGGTCCGCGAGGAGTCGCACGACCTCCTTGAACGGGGTGGCGTACTCGGCGTGGACGACGTCCGCCGTCATCACGGAGCCGACCTTGTCGTGCTTCATGTCCATTACCTCCTCAGCGGAGTCGGCGCAGATAGGGGTCCTGGGGCCCACGGGGCAGCAGTCGCACGCGGGCGTCGAGGACGGTGACGCCGCCCGGTGCCGCCAGGACCGGGTTGAAGTCGGCCTCGGCGAGCTGCGGCAGGTCCGCCGCCATCCGGGACAGCCGCAGGAGCACCTGTTCCAGGTCTTCCAGGTCGATCGGTCGGTGGCCGGCCGTGCCGAACAGCAGGGGCGCGCAGCGCGGGGAGGTGATCAGGTCGTGCACGTCGTGGTCGGTGAGCGGGGCGAGCCGGGCCGCGTGGTCGGCCAGCACCTCGGTGGCCGTGCCGCCGAGGCCGAACAGGACGAGCGGGCCGAAGACCTCGTCCTGGACGACACCGGCGAACAACTCGGTGCCGCGGTCGGCGAGGGGCTGCACGACCACCCCGGTCATCAGTCCGGCGAAGCGGGTCTCCAGGTCCCGGAACGCGGCCCGGACCTGGAACTCGCCCCGTAGATCCAGGTGGACGGCGTGCTGCTCGCTCTTGTGGACCAGGCCCGGCCAGTGAGCCTTCATCACGACCCGCCCGTCGGCGCCGTGCAGCCGCTCCGCGGCGCGGACGGCCTCGTCCTCGGTCTCGGCCCACGCCCACGGAATCTGCGGGATGCCGTAGCAGGCCAGAAGGTCGGCGCAGAGGCCCGGGTCGAGCCAGCCGCCGTCCGGGTGCTCGGCCAGGTGGGCGTCGACGAGCGCCCGGGCCCGCTCGGTGTCGGCGTCGTCGAGTGCCGGTACGGTGCCCGCGGGGCGGGCGAGCCAGGCCGCGCGATGAGCCGCGTGGGCCAACGCGCATGCCGCGGCCTGCGGTTCGGCGTAGGCGGGGACGGTGCCGCCGTCCACGGCGCTGAGCAGCCGGACCGGCAGGTCCTGCTCCAGGCGTACGACGGCCACCGGCTTCGCCCGGCGTGCGGGTGCCTCGGTGACGGACCGCACCAGATCGTCACCGGTGGCGACGGCGACCGCCGTGGGGACGAGGGCGACCAGCACGGCATCGATGCCCGGGTATCGCATGAGCCGGTCCACGCATTCCGTGAGCTGTTCCTCGGTGACGGAGGCGGTGGCGTCGACGGGGTTGCCGATGGCCGCTCCCTCGGGCAGTACGCCGAGCAGTTCGTCGATCATCGCGGGCGTGAACGACGGCAGGGCGAGACCCGCCTCCGCACAGGCGTCGGCGGCCAGCACTCCGGCTCCGCCCGCGTTGGTGACGATGGCGACGCGGGTCCCCGCGGGCAGCGGTTGGGAGTGCAACAGGGCCGCTGTCTCCAGGAGTTCGCCGATCGAGCGGGTGGCGGTGATGCCGGCCTGGGTGAACAGGGCCCGACGGGTCATGGTGGGGGTGGCGGCGGCAGCGGTGTGCGAGGCCGCGGCGCGCCGTCCGGCCACCGACCGGCCGGCGTCCACGGTCAGCACCGGCATGCGGCGGGTGACCCGGCGGGCCGTGCGGGAGAAAGCCCGCGGGTTGCCGAAGGACTCCAGGTGCAGCAGGGCGAGGTCGGTGCGGCCGTCGCTCTCCCACCACTGGAGCAGATCGTTGCCGCTGACGTCGTACTTGTCACCGAGCGAGACGAAGGACGACACACCGATGCCCAGCCGGGACAGCCCGTCCAGCAGGGCGATGCCGACACCGCCGGACTGCACGGCGACGCCCGCGGTGCCGGGCCTCGGGTGATCGGCCGCGAAGGTCGCGTCGAGACGCAGCTTGGGGTCCGTGTTGGAGATGCCCAGGCAGTTGGGGCCGACGAGGCGCATGCCGTAGCTGCGGCAGGCGGTCAGCAGAGCCTCGGCCCGAGCGTGGTCGAGTCCCGCTGTGACGACGACGAGCGCACGCACGCCTGCTGTGCCGCACTCCTCGGCGGTGGCCGGGACCGCCGCGGCCGGCACCGCCACGACCACGAGGTCCGGGGTCTTGGGCAGGGCACTGACGGACGGGTAGCACGGCACGCCGAGAACCGACGACACACTCGGGTTCACGGCGAACAGACGGCGCGTGAAGCCGCCGGAATGCAGATGGTGCAGGATCGCCCGGCCCACCGAGCCGGGCGTGCGTCCGGCGCCGACGACAGCGACCACGCCGGGGCGCAGCAGCGGCTCGAGGCTGGCCACGTCGGCCGACCGGCCGCGGGCCTCGACGGCCGAGAGGTAGGTGTCGTCCTCGTCGAGGTGAATGGTGCAGCGCACCTCCGGTCCCTCGTAGCGGCGGACGGTGCGCAGGCCGAGGTCGGCGAAGAGCCGCAGCACCTTGTTGTTCTCGCTCAGCGCGTCGGCCGTGAAGGTGGTGATGCCGTCGGCGCGGGCCGCGGAGACCAGGTGCTCGACGAGCAGGGTCCCCACTCCGCGGTGGTGCAGTCCGTCGGCGACCGCGATGGAGATCTCCGCCGGGCCGCCCTCCTCCCCGCCTGTGTCGTATTCGGCGAGGCCGAGCACCTGTTCCTTGGCCTCGGCCAGCAGGGCCCGGTAGCCGGGACGAGCGGGGGCGCAGGCCCGGTCGGCGGCCATGGCGGCCGACCGGCGGCTCGGTACGAAGAACCTCAGGCGGAGGTTCTCCGGGGACATCTCCTCGTAGAGCCCTTCCAACTGGTCGTGGTCTCCGGGCGTGACAGGCCGGATGCACACGGTGGTCCCGTCCGCGAGCAGCGCGTGGGCGGGCGGTCGGTCGAGCAGGTGGTCCCTCATCGCGGGTCTCCTCCAAAACCGGTTGCCACTTCGAGCATCCGGCGGGGTGGCGTGTGATCCCATGGGCTGTCCGGGACGAAGTTTGGGCCGATCGGCCCTGATCTGTGCCCCGCCCCGGAGCCGGTCAGTCGTCGGCCACCAGGTCCGTGAGGTCCAGGAGCCGGTTGGTGTAGCCCCACTCGTTGTCGTACCAGCCGAAGATCTTGGCGAGGGTTCCGTTGGCCTGGGTCAGGGCCGGGTCGAAGACGCAGGACGAGGGGTCGCCGATGACGTCGCGGGAGACGATCGGGGCCCTCGAGACACGCAGGATGCCGTTGAGCGGGCCCTCGGCGGCCGCGTCGAACACGGCGTTGATCTCGTCCGGGGTCACCTCGCGGTTCAGCACCACCGCGAGGTCGGTCAGTGAGCCGTCCTCGACGGGCACACGGACCGCGATACCGTCCAGCGCCCCGGCCAGTTCCGGTACCACCAGGCCGACGGCGCGTGCGGCGCCCGTACTGGTCGGGATGATGCTCAGGGCCGCCGAGCGCGCCCGGCGCAGGTCCTTGTGCGGGCCGTCGAGTAGGGACTGGTCGTTGGTGTAGCCGTGGATCGTGGTCATGACGCCGCGTTCGATGCCGAAAGCGTCGTCGAGGACCTTGACCATGGGGGCGACGCAGTTGGTGGTGCAGGAGGCGGCGGAGACGATCCGGTCGCGGTGGCGGTCGTAGGTGCCGTCGTTGACACCCATGACGATGGTGGCGTCCACGCCCTTGCCCGGCGCCGACAGCAGCACGGTGTGGGCTCCGCCCTTGAGGTGCAGGGCGGCGGAGTCGCGGTCGCGGAAGCGTCCGGTGGACTCGATCACGATGCCGACGCCGTAGTCGGACCAGTGCAGGGCGGCCGGGTCGCGCTGCGCGGTGACGGCGATGCGCCGGCCGTCGACGGTGATGGAGCTGTCGTCGGACGCGACGTCGCGTCCGATGTGCCCGAACGTGGAGTCGTACTCGAGTAGGTGGGCGAGGGTGGCGGGCGAGGTGATGTCGTTGATCACGACGACCTCGACGTCCTGGGTGCCCGCTTCGGCGCGGTCGAGTGCCGCGCGCAGGTAGGTGCGGCCGATGCGGCCGAATCCGTTGATGCCGACGCGTACGGTCATGGTGGTGATTTCCTTTCGGCGTCAGGGGTGTTCAGGTGTTGCGGCTCGGGTCGGCGACCTCGGCCTCGCTCATGGCTGCTCGGGCACGACGGCGACCGGGCACGCCGCGTGATCCAAGACCCCATGGGCCACGCGGCCGGGCTGGAGCCCGAGGTGGCCGGGGTTGCGCCGGGGTTGCGCCGGGCGCCGACGACCAGCAGGTCGGCATCGTGGGAGGCGGTCGGCAAAGGCCCGTACAACCGCTGCCTTCATGACGTCCGCCCCTCGGCAAGTGGGTCAGCCGTGGGCCACGACGGCGACGGGGGCGGTGGCGTGGTGCAGGACGGCGTGCGTGACATGGCCGATGTGCGCGCCGAGGGGGCTGTGGCGGATCCGCCGGCCCACGACCACCAGCGAGGCCGTCTGCGAGGCCTCGACGAGGTGCACGGCGGGGCTGCCGTACCTGGACTCCTCGGTGACCTCGACGTCCGGGTACTTATGCCGCCAGGGGCTCAGCACCTCGGTCAGGGTCTGGGCGTCGTTCAGGGCCAGCGCTTCGTTGAGGGCGGGATTGGCGGGTGTGCCGTATGCGTAGTAGGGCGGCGGGTACCAGGCGTGCACGACACGCAGGGACGTGCCACGGCGTACGGCGGCGTCGAAGGCGAACCGGATCAGTGTCTCGTCGGGGTGGTCGGTGTCGAGGCCCAGGACCACGGGCCGGAACGGTGTCGCGGCGGACGGGATGCCCGCCGGGTCCATCTCGTGCTCGTCGGCGGCCTGTTCCTCCGCTCTGACCAGCACGACGGGTCGTTCGGCGTGGGCGACGACGCTCAGACCGATGGAGCCGACCATGAAGCCGCCGATCCCTCCGAGGCGTCGCGAGCCGAGGACGAGCAGTTCAGCGGTCTTCGCCGCCTCGGACAGCGCCTCGCCGGGGCTGCCGGAGAGCTGCTCACTGGTCACCTCGACGCCGGGGTGGCGCATGCGGAGACCGTCGGCCGCCTCGCGAGGAATCCGTTCGGTCCAGTGCTGGTGGGTCTCGGACCCGAGCAGCGGGGCCTGTGCCATGGGCTCGGGGACCGGCTCCCAGACATGGACGATCTTCAGCGGCTGATCGAGCAACTTCGCTTCTCGGGCCGCCCATTCGGCCGCGGCGCGGCTTTCGGGCGAGCCGTCGAGACCTACGGTGACGGTGCGGGGCATGATCTCCACCTCCTGGCACGGGATCCGATTCCCGAGTCGTGTTCGGTTGTGGCCGGCGCACCTCACTCTGGCGTTTCGCGAGGCGACGCACCGGATGCCGAAGGTCGGTGGCCGTTGGGCTGAACGGCCCTGTGTGCAAGGCCTGTTGCCGAGTTCCGCCGGCCGCGGCAGGTCAGTGGACCGCCAGCCCCCGAGCGCGGAACTGCCCTCGCACCCGCTCGATCAGTTCGGCGGACGGCCGGGGGGTGTTCTCCAGCGGGAAGGGAATGCCGAGCGAGGCGTACTTCGAGGCGCCGAGTTTGTGGAACGGGAGGATGTCGACGCGCTGGACGGCGGGGAGCCCGGCGACGAATTGGGCCAGACCGTCGATGGGATCGGGTGCGTCGGTCCAGCCGGGGACCAGGACGTACCGGATCCACATCGGGATGCCGAGCCGGTCGAGGCGGGTGGCGAAGTTCAGGGTGGGTGACAGTTCACCTCCGGTCAGTGCTCGGTACGTGTTGACGTCGAAGGACTTGATGTCCAGCAGGACCAGGTCGGTGTCCGCGAGGAGCTCGTCGGTGGCACGGGCACCGAGGAAGCCGGAGGTGTCCAGGGCGGTGTGCAGTCCGGCCTCTTTGCAGCGCCGGAGCACCGCCGACGCGAAGGCCGACTGGAGGAGCGGTTCGCCGCCGGTGAGGGTCACTCCGCCGCCGGCCGTGGTGACGAAGGACCGGTACTTCTCGATCTCGGCCATCACGTCGTCCACCGTGACCTCCCTGCCGTCACGCATGTGCCAGGTGTCCGGGTTGGCGCAGTACAGGCAGCGCAGTGGGCAGCCGCTGAAGAAGAGGACGAACCGGGTCCCGGGACCGTCCACGCCGGTGGACAGGTCCCAGGAGTGGATCCGGCCGGTCGTCATCGTGCTCACAGCGATCCGTGGAAGGTACGGCCGATCACGTCGAGCTGCTGCTCACGGGTCAGGCGGACGAAGTTCACGGCGTATCCGGAGACCCGGATGGTCAGGTCCGGGTAGTTCTCCGGGTGTTCCATGGCGTCCTCGAGCATGGAGCGGTCCAGGACGTTCACGTTCATGTGGAAGCCGCCCGCCGCCGTGTAGGCGTCGAGGATGCCGACCAGGTTCCCGGCGCGTTCCTCCGGGCGGTGGCCCAGTCCCTCCGGGGTGATGGTAGTGGTCAGCGAGATGCCGTCCCGGGCCTGCTCGTACGGCAGCTTGGCGACCGAGAGCGCGGACGCGGCCACTCCGTGCCGGTCCCGGCCGTTCATCGGATTGGCGCCTGGTGCGAAGGGCCGGCCTGCGCGCCGCCCGTCGGGGGTATTGCCGGTGTGCTTGCCGTAGACGACGTTGGAGGTGATGGTCAGGACCGACTGGGTGTGTTCCGCGTTCCGGTACGTGGGGTGTTTGCGCACCTTTGCCAGGAAGGACTCGACCAGGTCGACGGCGAGCGCGTCGGCGCGGTCGTCGTTGTTTCCGTACGCCGGGTATTCGCCCTCGACCTCGTAGTCCACCGCCAGTCCGGTGGCATCCCGGACGACCTTCACGCGCGCGTACTTGACGGCGGACAGGCTGTCGGCGGCGACGGACAGACCGGCGATGCCACAGGCCATGAAGCGGTGCACCGGGTGGTCGTGGAGGGCCATCTCGAGGCGCTCGTAGGCGTACTTGTCGTGCATGTAGTGGATGACGTTGAGGGCGTTGACGTACGTCTTGGCCAGCCAGTCGAGCATCCGGTCGTACGCGGCTGCCAGCTCCTCGTACTCCAGGTATTCACCCGTCAGCGGCGGCGCGGCGGGGGCGACCTGTTCGCCGGTCATCTCGTCCCGGCCGCCGTTGATCGCGTACAGCAGTGCCTTGGCGAGGTTGACCCGGGCCCCGAAGAACTGCATCTGCCGGCCCACCGCCATGGCCGACACACAGCAGGCGATCGCGGTGTCGTCGCCGGTGCGCGGGCGCATCAGCTCGTCGGACTCGTACTGTACGGCGCTGGTGTCGACCGAGACCTGACCGCAGAACCTCTTGAACCCGGACGGGAGCCGGGGCGACCACAGCACGGTGAGGTTCGGCTCGGGTGCGGGCCCCAGGTTGTACAGGGTCTGCAGGAAGCGGAACGAGGTGCGGGTGACCAGCGGGCGGCCGTCCGTGCCGATGCCGCCGATGGACTCGGTCACCCAGGTGGGGTCACCGGAGAACAGGGCGTCGTACTCGGGGGTGCGCAGGAAGCGCACGATCCGCAGCTTGATGACGAAGTCGTCGACCAGTTCCTGGGCGCGTGTCTCGTCGATGACCCCGTCGGCCAGGTCGCGTTGGAGGAAGACGTCCAGGAAGGTCGAGGTGCGGCCCAGCGACATCGCGGCGCCGTTCTGCTCCTTCACCGCGGCCAGGTACGCGAGGTAGAGCCACTGGACGGCCTCGTGCGCGGTGGTGGCGGGGCGGGAGACGTCGCAGCCGTACGTCGCCGCCATGCGGGTCAGCTCGCCCAGCGCCTTGATCTGCTCGGCGAGCTCCTCACGGTCGCGGATGACGTGCTCGGTCGACGGCTCGCTGTCCAGCCGGGCCTTTTCGGCCCGCTTGGCCTCGACGAGCCGGTCGGTGCCGTAGAGCGCCACACGCCGGTAGTCGCCGATGATCCGGCCGCGTCCGTAGGCGTCCGGGAGACCGGTGATGACGGCGGCCTTGCGGGCGGCGCGCATCTCCGGTGTGTAGGCGTCGAAGACGCCGTCGTTGTGGGTCTTGCGGTAGGTTCCGAAGACCTTCGTCACGAAGGGGTCGGGCTCGTAGCCGTACGCCTTGAGGCCGTTCTCCACCATCCGCAGCCCGCCGCCCGGCATGATCGCCCGCTTCAGGGGTGCGTCCGTCTGCAGGCCGACGATCAGTTCGCGCTCCCGGTCGATGTAGCCGGGTGCGTGCGAGGTGACGGTCGACGGGGTGGCGGTGTCGACATCGAGGATGCCCCTGCGCCGCTCCTCCGGGAAGAGTGCGCTCACCTTGGCCCAGACGGCGCGCGTGCGGTCGGTCGGACCACTCAGGAAGCGGGCGTCGCCCTCGTACGGGGTGTAGTTGGCCTGTACGAAGTCGCGTACGTCGATCCCCTCGCGCCAGTGCGTACCCGTGAAGCCGCGCCAGGCGTCCGTCGTACGGCTGCCGACTGGCATGGTTGCGGTCATCGTCGGTTCTCTCCTCGGCTCAACGCTTCCTTGTACTTCGGATCCTTCTCGCTCGTGACGGTCACGGGGAGTGCCGACAGGGACACATCCGGGTGTACGAGTGGGGCCGGTCGGCTCTGGTACATATGGACCGGGCAGGCGATGATCGTCATGGAGACTGGCGGTTTGTCGTTCTTCATCCCGGGAACAAGAGGTCGTCATGACGCAGACACGCACTTTCACGGAGCAGGACCCGATCCGCGTGTTCCTGCTCGACGACCACGAGGTCGTACGGCGCGGCCTGACCGACCTGCTCGACGCCGAGCCCGACATCTCGGTCGTCGGTGACGCCGGGACCGCCCAGCAGGCGCTCGCCCGAGGCCCCGCGCTGCGGCCGCACGTCGCCGTCCTCGACGTCCGTCTCCCCGACGGCGACGGCATCACGGTCTGCCGGGAACTGCGCAGTCAGATGCCGGAGCTCGCGTGTCTGATGCTGACCTCGTTCGACGACGAGGACGCGCTGCTGGACGCGATCATGGCTGGGGCGTCCGGCTATGTCCTCAAGCAGATCAAGGGCTCCGACCTGATCTCGGCGGTGCGCACCGTCGCCTCGGGCCAGTCGATGCTGGACCCCGCGACCACGGCCCGCCTCATGCGCTCGCTGCGCACCGATCCCACGGGCACGCCGGAAGTGCCGGCCGAGCTGGCGAGCCTGTCGCCGCGCGAGCGGGAGATCCTCGCCCTGATCGGCGACGGCCTGACCAACCGCGAGATCGGCAGGAAGCTCTACCTGTCGGAGAAGACGGTCAAGAACCACATCTCACGGATGCTGGCCAAGCTGGGCGTACAGCGCCGCGTCCAGGCCGCGGTCCTCGCCTCGCACCTGGAACATCCGGATTCCCAGGACCGTCCGCCGCAGCGGTGAAGGCCCGATGGCCCCACCCCCAGGGCCTGACAGCCCTGTACCGGAGCGGGTGCTCGCAGAAGTCTGGATCTGCCCAACGATCACAAGGAGCGGATCCCATGACTGTCAAGGACACCGGCACTCACGTCAGCACCACCGCCGACCTGCGGGTGCGCACGGAAGGCGAGGTGGGCGAGGAAGAACTCGTGTACTTGCGGGCCAAGGTCGACGCGGTCCTCGGCCGCCCCGGAATTCCGGCCGTCCGCGGTGCCTTGAGGGTCGTGAAGGCGGTGGCGCACCACGCCGAGCAGCCCTGGTTCGCCGGAGCGGAGCTCGTGGTGGGGAACACTCTCGTCGTCGTGCACGCCCGGGAGGCGACGGCACATGAACTGGCGGACCGGCTGGCGGACCGGCTGCGCAGCCAGCTGAATCGGTTCCTGCACCGCAAGGAGGCCGCCCGCAGGTCGGCCACCCCGCCGCCGTGGCGCGGTGGCCGAGCGGACGACGGATCGGAACAGTAGGGCGCCGAAGGACCATGGCCCGCCGTGCCGGTCAGCCCCCGACAGGGACCAACGGCACCTGTGAGCGGCGGGCTCGGCCGGACGAAAGTTGGGAACACGGGCGGCACCGGTCCTCTCGGTGCCACTCCCGTCTGCACACAGCCGGCCAGGCCTGGCGGCTCTCGTCAACGGAGGCGTATCCCAATGACCAGTCACGACGCCGGAATCGAGGCCACGGCCTCCGCCGGGGCGCCGTCCGACATCGCCATCGCCGTGGACCAGCTGGTCACGCACGGCCTCAAGGCGCTGGCCGACTACGAGGCCTTCACGCAGGAGCAGATCGACCACATCGTCAAGAAGGCCTCGGTCGCGGCCCTGGACCAGCACACGGCGCTGGCCCGCCTCGCGGTCGAGGAGACGGGGCGCGGCGTCTTCGAGGACAAGGCGGCCAAGAACATGTTCGCGTGCGAGCACGTCACGCACAGCATCGCGCCCATGAAGACCGTCGGGGTGATCGCCCGTGACGACATCGAGGACATGACCGAGGTGGCCGAGCCGGTCGGCGTGGTCTGCGCGATCACGCCCGTCACCAACCCGACCTCCACCACCGTCTTCAAGGCCCTGATGGCGCTGAAGACGCGCAACCCGGTCGTCTTCGCCTTCCACCCCTCGGCCCAGCGGTGCAGCACGGAGGCGGCGCGGATCGTACGGAACGCGGCCATCGCCGCCGGCGCGCCGGAGCACTGCATCCAGTGGATCGAGACCCCGTCGGTGGAAGCGACCAGCGTCCTGATGCACCACCCCGGTGTCTCCCTGATCCTCGCCACCGGCGGCAACGCCATGGTCCGGGCCGCCTACTCGGCGGGCAAGCCGGCCCTCGGGGTCGGCGCGGGCAACGTGCCCGCCTATGTGCACAGGAGTGCGAAGCTGCGCCGGGCCGTCAATGACCTGGTGCTGTCGAAGTCCTTCGACAACGGCATGATCTGCGCCTCCGAACAGGCCGTCATCCTGGACGAGGAGATCTACGACGCGGCGCTGGCCGAATTCGGCACCCTGCACGCCCATCTGGCAACCGCCGAGGAGAAGGCGAAGCTGGAGGCGTTCCTGTTCCCCGTCCAGGCGGAGCACTCGGGGTGCGAACCCAAGGTGAACGCCGCGGCCGTCGGCCGGAGCCCGGTGTGGATCGCCGAACAGGCCGGCTTCAGCGTGCCCGCCGACACTTCGCTGATCCTCGTCCAGGCCGAACACGTCGGTCCGGACGAGCCGTTGACCCGCGAGAAGCTCTGCCCGGTGCTCGCCGTGCTGCGCGCGGGCTCGCAGGCGCAGGGCTTCGACCTCGCCGCCGACATGGTCGCCTTCCACGGACAGGGCCACAGCGCCGTCGTCCACGCGGAGGACCGTACGATCGCCGAGGCCTTCGGCAGGCGGCTGAAGACCGTACGGATCATCGTCAACTCCCCGTCCTCGCAGGGTGCCATAGGCGGCATCTACAACAACCTGCTGCCGTCGCTCACCCTCGGCTGCGGCTCATGGGGGCACACGTCGGTGTCCAACAACGTCTCCGCCGCCCAGTTGCTGAACATCAAGCGGGTGGGCGCGCGCCGCAACAACCTGCAGTGGTTCAAGGTGCCTCCGAAGATCTACTTCGAGCCGCAGTCCGTTCGCTATCTGGCGTCCATGCCGGACATGCACCGCGTCACGATCGTCACGGACGCCACGATGACCCGGCTCGGCTTCGTGGACCGCGTCACGCGCGTCCTCCAGCGGCGCCACGAGCCGACGACGATCCAGGTCATCGACAACGTGGAACCGGAGCCGAGCATCGAATCCGTGCGGCGCGGCGCCCGTCTCATGCACGACTTCCGCCCGGACACGATCATCGCGCTCGGCGGCGGCTCGCCGATGGACGCCGCCAAGGTGATGTGGCTGCTGTACGAGCACCCGGACGTCGACTTCGCCGACATGCGGCAGAAGTTCTCCGACATCCGCAAGCGCGCCTTCCGCTTCCCGGTGCTGGGTGCCCGGGCCCGCCTGGTCTGCATCCCCACCACGTCCGGCACCGGCGCCGAGGTCACCCCCTTCGCGGTGATCTCCGATCCGGCCACCGGCAAGAAGTACCCGCTGGCCGACTACGCGCTGACGCCCAGCGTCGCCATCGTCGACCCGCTGCTCACCACGGAGCTGCCGCCCGCACTGGCCGCCGACAGCGGGTTCGACGCGCTCACCCACGCCATCGAGGCGTATGTGTCCGTGTACGCGAACGACTTCACCGACGGCTTGGCCCTGCACGCGATCCGGCTCGTCTTCGAGAACATCGAAGCGGCGGTGAACGACCGCACCGGCAGCCCAGAGGCGCGGGAGAAGATGCACAACGCCGGCACCATCGCCGGCATGGCCTTCGGCAATGCCTTCCTCGGCATCGTCCACGCCATGTCCCACACGCTCGGCGCCACCTTCCGCATCGCGCACGGCCGCACCAACGCGGTCCTCCTGCCGCACGTCATCCGCTACAACGGCACGGTCCCCACGAAGCTCACCGGCTGGCCCAAGTACGAGAGCTACCGCGCCCCCGAACGCTTCCAGGACATCGCCCGCACCCTCGGACTGCCCGCCGGCACCCCGCAGGAGGGGGTGCAGTCGCTCGCCGCCGCGGTGGAACGCCTCCGCGACGCCGTGGGTATCGAGTCGTCGTTCCAGGCCCTCGGCATCGACGAGCGCTCCTTCCTCGACGCCCTGCCCCAGCAGGCCCTGAACGCGTACGAGGACCAGTGCGCACCCGCCAACCCGCGGATGCCGATGCTCGACGACATGCAGGACATCATGCGCACCGCCTACTACGGCGCCGTGCGGAACCTGCCGGACACCGGCCAGGGCCGCACGACCCCGGCCTGAGGGGGTCCACCCGCCGTGATACGCGGCCGCGCCCGTGCACGGCGCGCGAGCTCGGCGGAAGGACGGTAGAAGTGGGATTACGAGGCCGAACGCGGAGAGGCCGCCCGTGCGGGCGTCCGGTGGCCTCGGCCGCGTTCTCCCCGAGGCCAGGGTGTCCATGGGGCAGATTGGGCGATGATCGACATGCACGGTGCCACCCCGCGCGGTAGCGGCTCCGAAGCACTCCCGGATCCTGCTGCCCCAGCCACCGCAGTCGTCGACGCGCAGGGGATCGTCACCGACTGGAGCGCGGGTGCCGAGCGTCTGCTCGGCTACCCGCGCCAGGAGGTCGTGGGCCGCCCCGTGGACCATCTGCTGGGCTCGGGCGCCGACGTCGAGCAGGGTCTTCACGCCGCTCTCGGCGGGCAGAACAGGACGACCTTGCTCCGCCACCGGGACGGCCGACACGTGGAGGTGCAACTGCACGCCTATCCGTCCTTCGACGGCAAGGGCCATTCCCAGCAGCTCGTCGTGGCCACACCGCCGGAGCAGGCGCAGTCGGACCGGGCAACGGCGGAGGAAGCGTTCGCCCAGTGCCATCTGCCCGTGATGGTGTACGACTCCGCACTGCGAGCCGTACGGGCGACCGCCGGCGCCGCCCGCGAGCTCGGTCTGAGCGAGGAGCGGATGCGCGGCCGGCGTGTCACCGAGATCCTGCCGCCCCACATCTGCCAGACGGTCGAGGACGGCATGCGCCGCGTGTTCGTGACCGGAGAGGCCGAACGGTTCCTTGTGCGCGGCAAGACCCGGCCGGAGGCCCGCGAGCGGGTCTGGTCCATCACCGTGTCCCCGCTCAGGACCCCGGCAGGGCGGGTACGGCACGTGGAGCTGTCCGCGCTGGACGTCACCGAGCAGCACCTCGCCCGGGAGCGGCTCGCTCTGCTGAACGACGTCAGTACCCAGGTCGGCAGCACACTGGACGTGACACGCACGGCCCAGGAGATGGCCGACGTGGCGGTGGGCCGGCTTGCCGACTTCGTCACCATCGACCTGCTGGACGGCCTCTTCCACGGCATCGAGCCGACACCTTCCGTCTCGGGCACCGTCGCACTGCGTCGGGTGGCGCAGCAGTCCGTGCTGCCCGGTGTGCCCGAGGCGGTGATCCGGCCGGGAGACGTGGACGAATACCCGGAGTCCGCGCCGCCCGTCCGCTGTCTGGCCACCGGCCGGCCCTCGCTGCACCGCACCGTCGACGAGGCCGTCAGGAGCTGGCAGGAGGCCGACCCCGAGCGGGCTGGAGTGGTCCGCGCGTTCGGCATTCACTCGCTCATGGTCATTCCACTGCGTGCCCGCGGAATCACCCTCGGTGTGGCGGTCCTCGTCCGCCACCGGCGCCGGCACCCCTTCGAGGAGGACGACCTCCTCCTCGCCGAGGAGATCGGCGCACGCGCCGCCGTGGCCGTGGACAACGCCCGGCGCTACACCCTCGAACGCAACACCGCCCTGGCCCTGCAGCGCAGCCTGCTCCCCCGTCGCCTGGCCGCCCAGGAAGCTGTCGAGGTCGCCTACCGCTACCTTCCGGCCCGTACGCGGGCGGGGTTGGGCGGGGACTGGTTCGACGTGATCCCGCTGTCGGGCTCCCGGGTCGCACTGGTCGTAGGAGATGTCGTGGGGCACGGCCTGCAGGCCTCCGCGACCATGGGGCGCCTGCGGACCGCGGTACGCACGCTGGCCGACGTCGACCTTCCCGCCGACGAGCTCCTCACGCATCTGGACGACCTGGTCACCCACGTCGCGGCTCAAGAGGCCGCCGGTGAGGAGGACACGACCGACCTCGAGATCCCCACCGATCTCGTCGCCACCTGTCTGTACGTGGTCTACGACCCGGTCTCGCGCCGGTGCGCGGCCGCCTCCGCGGGCCACCCGCCGCCCGCGGTCGTCACGACCGACGGCACGGCCGACCTCGTCGAGCTGCCTCCCGGCCCTCCGCTGGGTGTGGGCGGCCTGCCCTTCGAGACCGTCGAGTGGGAACTGCCCCCGGGCAGCCTCGTCGCCCTGTACACCGACGGCCTCGTCCAAGGCAGCGCGCACGACCTCGGCGCCGGCCTCACGGTGCTGCGCCAGTGCCTCGAGCGGCCCGCCGAATCACTGGAGGCCGTCTGCGACAGCGTGATCCACACCCTGCTCCCCGCACAGCCGCAGGACGACGTCGCCCTGTTGGTCGCCCGTACCCGGGCCCTCGACGCGAGCCAGGTCGCCACCTGGGACCTGCCCTCCGACCCGGCCGCGGTGGCGGGTGCCCGCGCGGAGGTCCTGGCTCGGCTGACCGCGTGGAAGCTGCCGGATGTGGCCTTCACGGCCGAACTGGTGGTCAGCGAGCTCGTCACGAACGCGATCCGCTACGGGCAATCGCCCATCCAGCTGCGGCTGATCCGCGACAGCACCCTCATCTGCGAGGTGTCCGACGGCACCAGCACCGCCCCGCACATGCGACGGGCCCGCACCTTCGACGAGGGCGGCCGCGGCCTGCTGCTCGTCGCCCAGTTCGCAGAGCGCTGGGGCACCCGGCACCACGCGAACGGGAAGACCATCTGGGCGGAGATCGAGCTTCCCGACGAGCGGGCATGACGGCAGGCACCCTCAGCGCCGAACGACCCACCCCGGCCCACCGTTCGGCCCCGGACCGGAGCCCTCCGGACCCTGCGAGCCCGCCGCCCGACACGCTTTGCTGGAAGCGTCGGAGGAGGCACCCATGAACAGCGAAACCCCCGCCTCGCGCCCGCGTGGACGCCGCCCGGTGATGCTCACCGCCGCGCTGGCCCTGCCGCTTCTCGCGGTCGGCGCCTGCGGCACGGGAGGCGGTGCGGCCGCGCCGGAAACATCCGCGCGCCCCGGGCAATCCGCTGGCGAATCAGGAACATCGGGCGTACCGGCTCCGTCCGGGAGCACCAGCCCGTCGCCGACGGCTCCCCCGGCTTCGGGGAGCGGCTCGGCCAAGACCGGGAAACACCGGATCTCGACGAGCGTGTACTTCCTGAACGGCGAGCACATCTCGCCCGCCCCGCGCACCGTGCCCGCCCCCGCCACGGCCACCGGAGCCGTCCGCGCACTGCTGGCCGGCCCCAGCCGCTACGAACGCCTGCACCACCGCACCACGGCCATACCGTCGGGCACGACGCTAAACTCGATCGCGGTCCACGACCACGTCGCGACCGTGGACCTCTCCAGCAGGTACGACGACGGCGGAGGCGCCCTCTCCCTGCGGGCGCGGCTGGCCCAGGTCGTGTTCACCGTGACCCGCTACCCCAGCATCGACAAGGTCCGCCTCGAGCTCGACGGCAAGCCGGTCTCGTCCTTCGGCGGCGAAGGCATCGTCCTCAACGGCCCAGTGGGACGGGGGGACTTCGAGGACGTCTCGCCCGCCGTGCTGGTCGAGTCCCCGCTCATCGGTGACGGCATCGGCAGCCCCCTGCGGGTCCGGGGAAGCGCCGACACCTTCGAGGCCGAGTTCCGGCTGAGGCTGACCGACGCCTCCGGACGTACCGCGGCCGACGTGCCTGTCCGGGCCACGTCCGGCACCGGGACGCGCGGGACCTTCGACGTGTCCGTTCCCTACAAGGCGGTCCGCTCCGGACCCGGCCTGCTCACCGCGTACTTCGTCTCGCCGAAGGACGGCAGGTACGTAACCGTCGACACGGTGCCGCTGACGGTGAACCGCTGAGTGCGGTGTCCACGGCGGCCGACTCAGACGGTCCGGGCTTCCCAGGCGAGTACGTCCGTCACCGGGCGCCGCGGCAGAGAGCGTACGCAGGGCACATAGCCCAGCCGGAGGATCATCTGCGGGAAGGCGCCCGCACTCAGCGTCCGCCGGATCCGCACCCGCAGCGGGTCGATCTCCAAGGGCTGGGTGTGGAAGGCCGCCATCACGTCCTGGGCGGCGGCATGGAGCAGGACTCGTTCGAGTGCCTGGCCGGCCCGGAGCCAGGCCGAGCGGTCGTCGCGGTCCGTGCTGAGCACGGCCACCCGTCCCGAGCGTCCGGTCCAGCGCCGCGGCGGCGTGGGGAACATCCGGGTGAGGTCGGCGTAGTCCCGTCCGGCGAACGGGATGGAGTCCGGGTGGTGCACACCCCCGTCGACCGGAATGCCGTCACGGCGTGCCCGAGCGAGTCGCCAGGTCCACCCGGCCTGCTCGGCGGTATGCGCCGGATCCGTCCGGTGCACGTCCTCGGCGGCCCGGACCATCTGCGAGAGCTCCCGTCGGCCTGTGCTGTCGTCGATCCAGTGCAGCGTGGCGCCCTCCCGCCTGGCCTCCCGGCCCAGCTCGTCGGCCAGCGTGGCGGGCAGCGGGTCCGGGAGGAACGGCCCGCGTGCGGTGTGCCGTCGGCGCAGTGCTTCGAACAGATCCTGCTCGTCGAGGCCCGGACGGACATACGCACCCCACATCACCCGGGCGAGGTATGTGGGGTCGGCAGGGCACGGGAAGGTCTCGACGACCGGGTTGAACCCCAGGTGCCGCATGGCGAGTCGGACGTTGAAGAGCGCCGCGCCGCAGCTGACGACCATTTCACGGCCGCGCGGATCACGGACCAGGAGGCGTCGCGCAGGGTCCGCGTGCAGTTCGAGGCCTTTGCCGTCGTCTTCCATCACGAAGGCCCATGGCTGGGTGTTGTACACCGAAGGCGCGGTGACGGCCGCCCGGACCAGATAGCCGGACGCGTAGCGGGAGTGTGTGCAGCCGACGGACATGTCCTGTAACGCCCTTCTCCTGCTATGTACCCTCATGTGCGTCATCGCATAGCCCGGTTGCCTCGTCAGTCGTGCGGCACGAGCGCGACCGGCCGGTGCACGTGGTGGACGAGTGCGTGGGCCACGGGCCCGGTGTGCGACCCGACGGCGACACGGCGCCTGCGGCGGCCCACCACCAGCAGCCCGGCCCCCTCGGCGGCCCGTGCGAGCACATGGGCGGCGCGGCCTTCGTGGAGGGTCTCCCGGACGCGCACGGAGGGGTACTTCGCACGCCATGGTTCGAGCAGTGCCGTGAGCTCGCGTGCCGCTTCCTCCCGGATGTGGTCACGTTCCCCGTCGCCGGGGACGACCCGGCCGAGCGGCACGTGCCAGGCGTGCACGGCCTCCAGCGGCGCCCGCCGGAGCTCGGCGGCGCGGAAGGCGAAGTCCAGGAGCTCGTCGCCCGGCCCGTCCACCGCGACCACGACGTCACGGTACGGCGTACGCGTCGACGCCTTGCCCGAACCCTCCGGCACATGCTCGTCCGGCGGCGTCTCACCGGCCCTTACGAGGACCACCGGTCGCTCGGCGTGGGCCATGGTGGCCATCGCGACCGACCCGGACATGAGCCTGCCGACGCCCCCGAGGCCCTGACTGCCGATGACCAGCAGCTCGGCGTCCTCCGCCTCGGCAATCAGTGCGGGACCGGGCTGCCTGCGCACCTGTTCGGCGGCCAGGTACAGCTGTGGGTACCGCTCGTTCAGCCGGTCCAGCGCTCCGCGCAGCACGCGTCGCGCGTGGTACTGCGGTGCCCGCATCTCCGGCAGGCCCGCGTCGCGGTCGTCCTCGGGCAGCCCTTCCCAGGCGTGCACCAGTCGCAGCGGCAGTCCCCGGCGCAGCGCTTCCCTGGCCGCCCAGTCGGCCGCGGCGAGGCTCTCCCGCGAACCGTCCACTCCGGCCACCACCGGCCTCGTCATGACCTCCACCTCCTTGCCCCGGTGTCCTTGCTCCGTCTGTGGTGTGGTCCTCGCGCACCCTCACCAATGGGGCACGACGGCCACGGGGCAGTAGACGTGCTGGATGGCCGCGTGGGTGGTGGGCCCGGTGCGCGGGCCGATCCGCCGCTCGGCAAGGTGATGTCCCACCACCAGGAGGCTCGCCCCGGTCGCCGCGC